>NZ_CP171640.1:2400000-2755155 GCF_043950245.1 Agromyces sp. MMS24-K17
GTGGTCAGCGACCGCGGACCTGAAGCTGCGCGTCCCGGCTACGGTCGAGGCCGGCGGCTACACATCCATCCTCACGCTCTCTCTGTTCGAGTAGGCAGGTGCAGGGGCCGTCAGACCGGCGGCCCCTGCCTGGCAAGTTCCTAGCGTGGGTAACAGGGATCGGCGCGGCTGCGGCGACCCGCGCGTCTATCAGGAAGCGAGCTCTCGTGCCGCTCAAAACATGGCGCAGTCAGCCACGTGTATCGGGCTTGTGGCGCGCGCTTGTTGAGGGCGCCGCGGCCGTATCGGCCGCGGCGCCCTCCTGCATCTCCCGAATCGTCCTTGCAGGGCGCCACGCGTTCAACGCCAGTCGATGTAGGTCCGGATCGTATTGGGCGGGCTGCCGCGATCATGCCCACCGCCAGGCCGCGCTCTCGTGGCCCGGCGGTGTCAGCCGGGCTCGAGAACCGTTGGCGGGTTGTCGATGACGACAGGGTCGTGTGGCATCCCGAGCGGTTGCAGCACGCGGGTGTTCCCGAAGGCTGAGCGGCCTGAGGCTTCATCGCGTGCGATGACGAGGCACCGTCCCTCGGCGTGCCGGCCGGGCTCGCCTACGAGGAAGTGCCCGATCTCGTTCGTTGGGGAATCTACCTCGTACTTCTTCGGGCCGACCAGAAATGTCACGTGCACGTTGGCGTTCGGCGTGAACTCGGAGCCGTTGACGACGATCGTCGCGTGCTCTTCGTTGACCTTGATCATTGGAGCCATGGCGCGATCCTCCGCACGCACAACGCGTGCGGCAACCGTGCAAGCCCTGAGCCGCCGACCGCGACCGTATCGCCGGGCACGCGCCGGAGGCGTGCGTACTGGTGGGTCACGTTCTCACTAATGGACGAGCCGCCGAGATACGGCGAGAGCTAGGTTTGGCCCTCAGTGCTGGACGCAACGACGAGTTCACCGCAGGGGCCATTGCCAACGAGATTAGTGCCCGTCGTACCGGACTTCCCGGCAAGCCCGGTGAGGTCTGGCTTCTCGCACTGCAGACACCAAGCGGTCCGAGGTGGATGATCTCCCTAGCCGATGTATTGGTCGTTGATTGGCCGCTAGAACAAATCGAGCTAATAGAGGACGATGCCGGTCAGATCCATGGATACGGGGTGAGGTTCCCGACCTCACCGAACGACCCTGCCTAACCCGCCGAAGCCGCCCCGCTCCGATCAATCAGGGGTCATTTCCCGCGACAGGAGCCATCTGGCCGTGCCAGCCCCCGTTTTGGTGTGCCGGAATGTTTGCACCTTCGGTGCCATGACCCTCAATGATGCGGGAGGATGGCACGACGCCGCGCTGTCGTCGCTGCCGGTGGGACCCGGCTGGTGGGTGGCCAGCCCTGCGATCGTGAACCCGCGACCCAAGTAGTGGACATGGAGGAGCACGTGGGAATACTCGACGACGCTGCAGGACTGAACGAGTCGGCCGCGGAGCGTGAGCGAGCCAGGAACGCCCAGCTCGCTAGCAAGCAAGACGAACTCGACCGCTGTGTCACCGAGGTCGTCGCAGAGTTTCTCGACGCGGCGGCGCAGACCAACCTCCCGTTCAACTCCCACGATCCAGCGAAGGGTTCGTATTGGACGCTGCGAAGCTCGCTGGGATACAGCGACGGCTTCGAGGCCCCGGCTGTCGTCCGCCTCGCGCCGTCCGGGGACTGGGAGTGGATCAGTTCGCCACGTGCTGACCTTTGGGGCCCAAACCGTCCGACTGAACTCCGCAATGGCTACGTGCGCCATCTCGCACAGATGATGCAGCACCAAGCAAGGTTCGACGAGATTCGCGCAGCGCAGCTCGACTACGTGCGGTTCCTCGACGTGTGGTCCGCATGGTTCGGCCAGCTCGCTCGAGAGAACGGGATACGACCGTGGGGAGTCATCCCGAAGGCACAGCCCCTGCCCGAGAAGTGGCGATTCGGTGATCGCTATAGTCCGACGCTCTTCGTACGCCCCGACGGCATCTGGGAGCCCGCGGGAGTGGAGAACCTCGCGTTCGACTCCATGTTGCGAGTAGAAAACCTGAAGGAAAACCGTCGGAAGGAGTTCTGGGACGCGATTCGTGGCTTGAACGTGGATCGCTTGAAGCTCGCGGGACCCGAGTAACAAACGGTAGGTAGCCGAGGCGCAAGCCTGCAAGCAGGCCTCGTCGTCGTTGCATCAGGGCATCTATGGAGCGAGCGGGAGCGAGGGGTCTGGAGATCGGAGCGAGACACGCTGCCTGTCCACAGGGAGCACGTCGCGCGGTTGGCTCTTGGGAAGGTGCGCGAAGAAGCGGCGAGGGAGGTTTTCGCCATTGAGCGTGCACTCGCCGACGGGTGGGTACCGAATGGGTGGCACCTTCCGCCCGCGCCGGTCCGACAGCCGCCTCGCTGAGCCCAAGGGGGTGCCGAGCATCTCGCGTGCGAGTGGGTGCGTCACCTGGGCGTCCCGGATGCGATCGTGACACGCTACGTCGCCGATGGCGGAAGATGTCGACTCCGAGGCCGTCGTTGTTTCTGTGAAGCATCAGACGGCACCGGTTGGGTTGAAGCCGGTTCGTGAGATCGCCGGCGTAGCCGCAGCGGAGGGCAAGCGGTCCTTGGTGTTCACGTGTAGCGGCTATATCCAGCAGGCCGAGGCCTTCGCCTCGTCTGCTGGCGTCGCTCTGCTCGTGTATGACTCTCAAGCGGGCTCCCTTCGCGGTGCCAACCCAACGGGTGTGGCGTTCACGGAGGCCGGTTCACGAGCCATCCGGCGGGCGGGGTAGCGTCACAGGGGCCGCTGGAAAAAGCTGCTCCTTAGCCTGGAACGCCGATACACCGAAGCCGAAACTGCCCAGCAACCACGCGGCCTCCAGGATTTCCCAACTCCGCCACCAAGTGGCACGAAGGCCCGGTCTGATTCAGACCGGGCCTTCGTCATTTCCGCGTGCGGTCGCCCGAGTTCGCCCAGGCGGTTTCGTGCAGGTCCGTGCGCCGGCGGACCCTCGCGGGTTCATCCGTCAGCGTCAGGGCAGGATCCTCGCCGTGCCGACGCTCGCACGGACCAGTGGGTCGTATCCGGGGAGTTCGGCGGTCACGCGGAACTTGATCACCTTGTTCCGATCCGCGTCCGCCAGCACATAGGTCGTGCCGGTCGCACCGGCGATCGGGACTCCGGCCCGCAGCCACTCGTACCGAAGCACGGCATGCGCCGGTGTCCATGCGCCGGGGTCGGCCGTGAGCTGGGCGCCGACCTGCGGCGTGCCGGTGATGCTCGGCAGCACCTCGTTCGTGATGCGCCCCGGGAGCACCGTTCGGGCAGCGCTCACCTGCACCACCGTGGCGAACCCGAGCTTCGAGCCCGTGACGCGAACGGTGAGGTCGTGGCCGATGTCGTCCAGGGTGAGGTCGTACGCCGGTCCGGCCGCGCCGGGGATCTCGACGCCGTCACGCAGCCACTGGACCTGGAGGAACACGGGCGCCGGCTTCCACGTGCCCGTCGCCACGGTGAGGGCCGGGGAACCGAACCTGATCGTCCCCAGGATCCGGGGCACGGGAGCCGTGAGCGTGCCCTCCGCGACCGTGGCGGTCGGGGCGCTCACACGCACGGTCGTGGCGTAGCGGTTCTTCGACGCCGTGACGGCGAACGTGAGCCTCGACCCGACGTCGGCTCCCTCGAGCGTGTACGCCGTCGTCGTGGCTCCGGGGATCGGCACGCCGTCGCGCAACCACTGGTACGACCGCGAGGTGCTGCCGGGTCCCCAGGTCCCGACCGTCGCGACGAGCCGGACGCCGGCCACGGCGGCACCGGCGATCGTGGGCACGGGGGCGGGATCCAGCTGCGGAAGCGCGGAGGCGGGCTGGATCGTGATCGGCGGCGTACCGCGGCCCGCCGTCGCGTACCCGGGCTTGTACGCCGTCACGCCCACGTGGATGGCGGCCCCCGCGTCGGCCGCGGTCAGGAGGTACTCGGCCGAGGTAGCTCCGCCGATCTCCTCGCCGTTCCGATACCAGCGGTAGGTGAGCGTCAGCGGCTCCGGTCCCCAGGTGCCGGCGTCGATCACGAGCGTGGAGCCCGCCATCGGTGCACCGGTGATGATCGGCGTCTGCGCGTGGATGACACCCGGCTGCACGGGGTCGGTCGGGGCGCTGACCCGCTCGGTCGGCGTGTGCCCCGGCTTCGTGCCGGTGACGGCGACCGTGATGGCTGCGCCGACATCGTCGGGCGCCGGCGTGTAGGTCGTGCCGTCCGCACCTGGGATCGCGGCGCCGTTCCGTCGCCACTGCAGGGCGAGGTCGACGGGAGCCGGCCCCCACTCGCCGATTGATGCGGTGAGCAGGCCGTCGACGATCGGCGTACCCGTGACGACCGGGACCGGCGCTGGATCGAGCGGTTCCTGATCGGTGATCGGGACCGGGAGGCTCCACTGCCAGGCCCAGACGTACCCGGGCTTCACGGCCGTGACGACCGCGTGGACGCCCGCGCCCACGTCCTCCGGCCGAGGCGCGTAGCTCCAGCCGGTCTCGCCGTCGATGACATGGCCGTACCGGTACCACTGCACCTCGAGGTCGACCGGAGCGGGCCCCCACTCGCCGGGATCTGCCGTGAGCAGGCCGCCGACGGTGGGGCTGCCGGTGACGACCGGGGTGGGCTGCGGGTCGAGGACCGGGGCGGCGGGATCGTCGGACATCCCGATCTGCACCGCCGTCCACGGCGTGCCCTCGGTCAGCGGCAGCGCCACGGGCTCGGCGCCGTTGAACCACGTCGGCGCGAACACGCCGGCGTTCGCCCGCGCGAGCGCCCAGTACGTCCCCGGCGGCAACTCGGCGCGATACGAGCCGTCGGGCGCGGAGGCCACCGTCGCGACGGGCACCTCGGACTCGTCCGGAACGGTGCGGAACTCGACGGTCGCGTCGGGCACCCGCCGGCCGGTGCCGGCATGGTAGATCCACCCCGAGATCGAGTTGTCGGCCGCCGCGAGCGCGAGGTCGAACCCGGTGCGGGCGGTGTCCACCTCGAGGAACCCGGCGTACGCGCGCTTCACCTGGTGCACGGCGGTGTCCGCCTGCGCCCGGACCCAGTAGAACCCGGTCGCCAGCCCGCCGAAGGCGTACGCGCCCGAGGCATCCGCCGTCGTGGTCTGCAGGGTGACGAAGTTCCAGTTCGACAGCCAGGGCTGGTACACGTAGTCCTGCAACTGCACCGTCGCGCCGGCGATCGGCGCACCCGTCACGTTCGAGGTGATCGACCCGGCGATCGAGTTGTTCGCCGGGTTCAGGGTCACGTCGAACCCGGTGAGCTGCTCGCCGGCGACGAACGTGAAGGTCGCAGCGGCCGTGAAGTTCTGCGCGGCCGGATACCAGCGATCGCTGTATCCCGTCGGTGCGGTCACGCGGATCTTGAAGTACTCATCGGGAACCCCGCTGAGCGTGTACGCGCCGGATGCATCCGTCGCGACCGAACCCGCCGGAGAGTCCTCGCTGATGTAGTACATGAGCGTCACCACCGCGCCCTGGATGGGCGCGCCGCCGCGGTCGCGGACGGTGCCGCTGACGGTCGTCACCGGATCCGCGGAGGCCGGTGCCGGCGCCGCGAGGAGGGCGGCGAGCAGGCCCAGCATCGCGCAGAGCGCGATCGCGCGGACCTGGCGGTGAATCGACGGCGAGTCGCCGCGGGTGGTCGATCGGCCCATGTCGGGACGCTCCGCTCGCACAGCCGCCGGCGCAGCGATGCACCGACGGAAGGCGGCCTGACGTCGGGTCCGCGTCGACCGGCTGCGGTCATGCTAGACCCCGGCCGCTGATCGTGTCACGTGCGGTCGGGACGAATGGAGTGCGGGCTCCACTTCGCGCCGGCAGACGACGGGGTGGCCGCGCCTGCGCGCCGCCACCCCGCCGTGCTGGAATCTCAGCAGCCGAACGCCGCGTAGGGCGCCTCGATCGCCTGCGTCACCTCCTTCCCGTCGACGATGGCGGTGACCTCGACGGTCGCCTCACCCGCGGGGATGCTCGTCGCACGGGTCGTGAACCCGTGGAACGCGTTCTTGCCCGGGGCGATCGCCTGGAACGTGCGGTTGCCGAAGTCGGTCGCGATCGCGACGTCGATGGGCACCTCGTCCTCGTTCTTCACGGTCACGGTCGAGATGACCTTGCCGGCGACGCAGCGCGCGGCGGCCGTGGCCGTCACGTCGAGCGTCGGCGTCGCGGGCGGGAAGGCGAGCTCCTGCCAGCGGGCGACGTCGGCGGCGGTCAGCGCGCGACCGAAGATCGCGAGCCGGTCGACGCCGCCCGACTGGCGCTCGCCGCCGTCGCGGTTCGCCCCGATGTGGAGGGTGCGCGAGGTGCAGGCGTTGGCGGCCTGGTACCCGCTGATCGTCGCCGTGGCGGCCTGGGTGCCGTCGACGTAGACCGTGATGAGCCCGGTCGTCGAGAAGGTCACGGCGAGCGAGAACCAGCGCCCGGTGGGGACGACGGCCGAGGTCGTCGTGCCCACGCCGGCCGTGATGATGCGCACGTTGTTCGACGGGGTCAGGTCGATCAGGATGCCGTCGGAGTCGCTGTTCGCGGCCCGGTGGTCGAACAACCGCCGGTGGCCCGACTGGCCCGGGTCGATCTTCAACTCCGCCGCGAACGTCGACTCCTCCAAGTATCCGAGCGAGAAGGGGGAGACGCTCGTGACGTACCCGGCGCTGCTCAGCCGCCGCGCCGCGCCCGTCGGACCCTCGGCGAGGGTCGGCAGCGTGCCCTGGATGCGCCAGTCGCGGTCGAACGGCGACGCGTCGCCATCGGCGTCGCCGCCGAGGTTCCAGGCGACGAGCGTGCTCGCCGGGTCGGGCACCGGACACGGGGTCGGCGGCTTGACGGCGACGATCGTCGTCGTCGACACCGTCGCGCCGTCGCGGGTGAGCGTCGCCGTGATCGGGGACTGCCGTGACGCATTGCCGGCGCCGACCTTGACCGTGACGGTCCGCTCCGCCGACGAGCCGGCCGCGATCGGGTCGAAGTCGACGGTCGCCGGCGTCGCCGACCAGGCGGGGATGCCGGGCGCCGTGTCGGCGGGGACGCCGACCGCGACGCTCGCGCCGGTGACGGGCTCCGCGCCGATCGCCTCGACGCGCACCACGACCGGGATCTCGTCGCCGCTCACGGCCGAGGCCGGGGCGCTGATCGCGAGGGCGATCTCCGCCGTGACGGTGTAGACCTCGCCGGCCTCGCCGTCGAAGGTGGCGACGCCGTCCTCGAGCGTCGGCTCGATGATCGTGCCGTCGGCGTCCTTCAGGGTGAAGAACCCGGGCTTGAAGATCTGGTTCGCGACGCGGAGTTCGCCGTCGCGTGCCGGGGTGAGGGTGATCTCGCGCACCGAGCCGCCATTCCAGGTCGCGCCGACCTCGACGTCGCCCCGGGCCTTCAGCCCCGAGACGGAGCCGTCGGGCCACGCCGAGGGCAGCGCCGGCAGCACGTCGATGCGGCCGGCCTGGCTCTGCAGCAGCATCTCCGCGACGCCCGACGTCGCACCGAAGTTGCCGTCGATCTGGAACGGCGGGTGGTCGTCCCACAGGTTGTCGAGCGTCGAGCCCTTCAGCTGCTCGCCGAGGAGCTTGTGCGCACGGTCGCCGTCGAGCAGTCGCGCCCAGAAGTTGATCTTCCACGCCTTCGACCAGCCGGTGCCGCCGTCGCCGCGACCCTCGAGCGACGTGCGTGCGGCCGCCGCGAGCTCGGGCGTCTCGGCGGGGGAGACCGCCGAACCCGGGAAGAGCGCGTAGAGGTGCGAGACGTGCCGGTGCTGGTTGCCGGGGTTGTCGAGCGCCTGCTCGACCTTCCACTCCTTGAGCTGCCCCCACGAGCCGACCGCGAGGCCGGGGTAGACGTGGTCGAGCTTGTCGCCGAGCTCGCCGAGGTACTCGGCGTCGTCCTCGCCGACGAGGTCGGCCGCGGCGGCGGCCGAGGTCAGCACCTCGGTCACGATCTGCTGCGAGATCGACGCGCCGACCGTGAAGTCGCCCTGCTCGGGGGAGTAGCTCGGCGTGACGACGTACGTGCCGTCGGCGTCCTGCACGAGGAAGTCGATCCAGAACTCCGACACCGACTTCAGCATCGGGTAGGCGCGCTCGCGGAGGAACTCCTCGTCCTGCGTGAACAGGTAGTGCTGCCAGAAGTGCTGCGCGAGCCAGGCGGCGGCGTCGGGCTGCCAGAACGAGTAGGCGTAGTTGTGCAGGCCGGTGAACCCGTACGGGTTCGTCTCGTTGCCGACGACCCAGCCGTCGGCGCCGTACATGGAGCTCGCGGTGACGGTGCCGGCGGGCACCATCGACTCGACGTAGTCGAAGAACGGGTCGGTCGTCTCGGTCAGGTTCGTCGTCTCGGCCGGCCAGTAGTTCATCTGGAGGTTGATGTTGACGTGGTAGTCGGCGTCCCACGGCGGGTTGTTGACCCGGTTCCACACGCCCTGCAGGTTCGCGGGCAGCGATCCGGCGCGGGACGAGGAGATGAGCAGGTACCGGCCGTACTGGAAGTACAGCGACTCGAGCGCGCGGGCGCTTTCGGCGTCGATGGTGCCGCGGTAGGCGGCGAGCAGCTCGTCGGTCGGGATGTCGGGAAGCTCCGCACCGCCGAGGTCGAGGCCGACCCGGTCGAACAGCGACCGGTAGTCGTCCTGGTGGCGCTCGAGCAGGTCGTCGTAGGTGCGCGCGCTCGCCGCGTCGACCGCGGCGGTGACGGGCACGTGCGGGTTCACGCCGCTGCGGTAGCCGTCGGCGTACTCCATCGCGAAGTCGGTCGCGGCGCCGAGCACGAGGGTGACCTCGTTCGCCCCGGTGACCGTCACCGTGCCGTTGCCGTTGTTCGCGACCGTTCCGCCGTCGTTCTCGACGGCGAGCTGCGACTCGAAGCGCAGCCCGTTGTTCGAAAGCGTGCCCGACGTGGTGAGCCGGCCCGCTTCGGCGCGATGCACGACGTTGCTGCGTCCCCCGGGCAGGGCGACCTGCGCGGTGAATCCGATGCGGCCGGGCTGGTCGGCGGTCAGGCGCACGACGACGACGTCGTCGGCGGCCGAGGCGAAGTACTCGCGGGTGTAGTCGACGCCGTCGGCGGTGAAGCTCGTGGTGACGAGCGAGTCGCCGATGTCGAGCTGCCGGCGGTAGTCGGTCGCCTGGCCGATGCCGGTCATCGTCAGGTTGAGGTCGCCGAACGTCTGGTACGAGCCGAAGTTGAGCTTCGGCTTGCCGAGGAGCGTCGCGATCTCGGTCGGCGCGACCCCGCCGGTGGGGGAGGCGGCGATCCGGTCGCGCGCCTCCTGGATCGTCTGCGGCCCGCGGCCGTCGGTCCAGTTGCCGGAGTCGTAGCCGCCCTGCGCGCCGGGACCGCCCGACCAGAGCGACTTCTCGTTGAACTGGATCCGCTCGTCGACCGTGCCGCCGTACACGACGGCGCCGAGCGCCCCGTTGCCGATCGGCAGCGCCCGCTGCTCCCAGTTGCGCTGGTGGTCGCCGCTGGTCGAGAGGGCCTCGTCGAACCACACGACGTCCGGTGCGCCGGCGATGCGCTCGACCTGGTCGGGTTCCGCGGCCGCGGCCGGCATGGCCGCGGAGGCGTACAGGGGGATCGCCAGCAGGGCGGCGAGCCCCGCGGCGGTCGCGGCGCGCAGGTTGCGCGGCGATCGGGATGTCCCGGCGCGGGCGTGCGGTCGCACGTCGGCTCCGGGCGCGTGGTCTTCGGTCATCATCGGCCTCCGAACGTCGTCGTGGGCAGCGGGCTCCAGCCCGACCGCCGACACTTGTGTAGCGACGAGACATCCGATGTGTCAAGGGCTCCGAGCGTGCCGATCCGACACATCCGCACGAATTTGGGGATTTTTCCAACAAATTTGCTGACGGGCGGAGTTCCGCGCAATGCGACCCGGGTGGGGGCCATCCGATGATTCCGTTGTCAGAAACGGCTTGAAAATTTCGGGACTGAAGACGAAACTTCCGGCGGCGCTCACGGGTTTGTCGACCCTGCCGGTTGATCGGTTGACGGCGACTATAGATCAGATGTTTACTGAGGCGCGGAGGCTAGGCATGGGCGCTGCATTCTCTTATCTGACGAGCGAGATCCGATTCGCTTCTCCGTGTCGGATCGACGGGTCACGGACGGCGAGTCGGGATCCCGACTGCTCGGCCGCCTACCTGACGATCAGCGACGACGCGGCCGACGGGCTCGAGGGCCACGGCTTCGTCTTCGCGGTCGGGGGCGGCGAGGTCCAGCTCGCGGCGATCGAGGCGGTGATGGCGATCATCGAGCACCGACGCCTCGACGCCCTCCTCGCCGACATGGGGGCGACCTGGCGGATGCTCGTCGACCGCACCCAGCGGGCGTGGCTCGCCCCCGACGGGGGCATCGCGCACCGCGCCGCCGGTGCCGTCATGAACGCGCTCTGGGACCTCAAGGCGAAGCGCGCGGGCCTGCCGCTGTGGCGCCTCCTGGCCGGCATGCCGCCCGCGGCGCTCGTCGAGCTCGTGGACTTCCGGTACCTGTCCGACGCGCTCTCCCCGGAGGAGGCGCTGGCGATCCTGGAGGCATCGCTGCCCTACCGGGCGGTCCGCGAGCGACGGCTGCTGGCCGAGGGCTACCCGGCCGCCGCGGCGTCGCCGGGCGAGCTCTGGTACTCCGACGACCTGCTCGAGCGGCTCTGCCGTGAGGCGATGGCCGAGGGCTTCACCCAGATCAAGCTGAAGGTCGGCGCGAACCGTGCCGACGACCTCCGCCGGCTGGCGATCGCGCGCGCCGTCTGCGGGCCCGACCTCGCGATCGCCGTCGACGCCGAGCGCCGGTGGGGCGTCGACGAGGCCATCGCCTGGATCGACGACCTGAGCGAGTTCGACCTGCACTGGGTCGAGGATCCGACGAGTCCCGTCGACCTCCTCGGGCAGGCCGCCATCGCCCAGGCCATCGCACCGGTGCCGATCGCGACGGGCGAGCATGCGCTCAGCCCCGTCATGGTGAAGCAGCTGCTGCAGCTGAACGCCATCGGCTACCTCAAGATCGACGCGACCAGCGTGAACGAGAACCTCGCGAGCCTGCTGCTCGCCGCCGGGACCGGCGTGCCGGTGTGTCCGCGCGCCGGCGGCGCCGGGCTCTCGGAGGTCGTGCAGCATCTCGCGATGTTCGACTACGTCGCCGTCTCGGGATCGATGGAGGGTCGCGCGATCGAATACGTCGACCGCTACCACGAGCACTTCGTGACCCCGGCGATCGTCCGCGGCGGTCGCTACCGCGCGCCGGTCGTCGCGGGGTCGGGCTCCGAGATGCTCCCGACCAGCTTCGTCGACCACATGTGGCCGATCCTGTCGGAGCTCGACGGCGTGGCCTGATCGTCGGCGTTCCGACGCGGGCGGGCGGGCTCATGGCGGCCCGCCCGGCTCGGTGCGCGTCCGCGCGCGGCCGGTGGCCCGGTCGGGCCGCGCAGCCGGCCCGGCGACCGGCCTGGTGACCGCCTGCTCGGGCGGTCTGCGCGACGCACGGCGACAATTGTTGTGAATCAGGATGATTCGTCCGAGTGCATGCATCGGCACCTGACATCCGTCGTTCTGCCGCGGAATTCCGCGCCACGTTAATTCCGCTTGACAAACAACAAAAAGGCTCCATAGCATCAGCCCCAGCGCCGTCAACGTCGATCGAGGTCTGGTCGCACGCTGCAGCGCCAGTCACCGACGACCTCAGGAGCGCATCGTGCAGAGAGCATTCCCCATCCCACGAACACGCCGTCGAACGACGGCGTTGGCGACCGCATTCGCGGTCGTCGCCGGCCTCGCGGTGCCGGCGTTGTGGACCCCACCGCCGGCCCAGGCCGCCGACCTCGAGGCGACGGCGGACTTCCGCGTCCTCGTGTTCTCGGAGACGGCCGGATTCCGCCACGGATCGATCACCCCGGCGAACGAGCTCATCGCGGACCTCGCCGAGGAGAACGGGTTCGAGGCGGTGTTCACCGAGGACTCGAGCGTGTTCGCACCCGCCAACGCGGACGAACTCGCCCTCTTCGACGCCGTCGTGTTCAACTCGACGACCGGTGACGTGCTGACCGCCGACGAGCAGACCACGTTCGAGGCGTACATCCGCGGCGGCGGCGGCTACGCCGGCATCCACTCCGCCAGCGACACCGAGTACGACTGGCCGTTCTACGGCGGGCTCGTCGGCGGGTACTTCAACGGGCACCCGGCGCCGCAGGAGGCCACGGTCAAGATCGAGGACAAGGTCAACCCGTCGACCATGCACCTCGAGGGCGACACCTGGGTCCTGAGCGACGAGTGGTACAACTACCGCAACTTCACCCGCGACAACGTGCACGTGCTGCTCTCCCTCGACGAGAAGAGCTACACGGGCGGCACCCAGGGCGCCGACCACCCGATCGCCTGGTGCCAGAGCGACTACGAAGGCGGACGCTCGTGGTACACGGGCCTCGGTCACATCGAGTCGAACTACGCGATCCCGGCCTTCCGCCAGCACATCCTCGGCGGCCTCGAGATCGCCGCGGGCGTCGTGCCCGCGGGCTGCTCGGCGACGCAGAGCAAGAACTACGAGAAGGTCACGCTCGACGACAACACCCAGAACCCGATGGCGATGGACATCGCGCCCGACGGCAAGGTGTTCTACGCCGAGCGCAACGGCCGGCTCCAGCAGATCGACCCCGAGACCAACTCGACCTCGACCGCGCTGACGCTCGCCGTCACGCAGGCGAACGAGGACGGCCTGCTCGGGGTCGTGCTCGACCCCGACTTCGCCGAGAACGGCTGGGTGTACCTCTACTACGCACCCAACACCGTCGGCGGCGACGGCCCCCACAACCGGCTCTCGCGGTTCACGTACGACTTCGACACGAAGACGGCGTCGCTCGCATCGGAGAAGGTCCTGATGAAGGTGACGACGCAGCGCAACACCTGCTGCCACGCGGGCGGCGACATGCTGTTCGACAACGACGGCAACCTCGTGCTCGCGACCGGCGACAACACCAACCCGTTCGAGTCGGACGGCTACGCGCCGATCGACGAGCGCACGGGCCGGTCGGACTTCGACGCGCAGAAGTCGTCGGCGAACACCAACGACCTGCGCGGCAAGGTGCTCCGCATCACGCCCCAGGCCGACGGCACCTACACGATCCCCGACGGGAACCTGTTCGACGAGGCGGATGACTCGACCAACAAGACCCGCCCCGAGATCTACGCCATGGGCTTCCGGAACCCGTTCCGGATCGGCCTCGACCCGCAGACGAACAAGCTGTTCGTCGGCGACTACGGGCCCGACGCCGGATCGGCGAACGCGAACCGCGGCCCCGGCGGCACGGTCGAGTGGAACATCGTCGACGAGCCGGGCAACTACGGCTGGCCGCTCTGCGTGGGCATCAAGTGCTATCGCGACTGGAACTTCGCGACCTCGACCGCGGGCGCCGCGTTCGACCCGGCCGCCCCGGTCAACAACAGCCCGAACAACACCGGCCTGACGACGCTGCCCCCCGTGATCCAGCCCGAGTGGTGGACCGAGAACGGCACGGCGGCGCTCTACCCGGAGATCGGCGGCAGCGGCGCGCCCATGGGCGGCCCGGTGTACCGGTTCGACCCCGACCTCGACTCCGACACCAAGTGGCCGGCGTACTGGGACGGCAAGGCGATCTTCGGCGAGTGGAACCAGGGCAAGCAGTACTCGATGCAGCTGGACGAGGCTACGGGCTCCAAGATCGTCGACATCAACCGCATCCTGCCCGGCATCTTCGACGGCGGTGGCGACTGGCACCGTTCGATGGACTTCGAGTTCGGCCCCGACGGCGCGCTCTACGTCATCGACTGGGGCTCCGACTTCGGCGGCTCGACCGCCGACTCGGGCATCTACCGCATCGACTACGTGCAGGGCAGCCCCTCGCCGATCGCGCGTGCGTCCGCGGACGTCACGAACGGACCGGACGAGACGCTGACGGTCAACTTCAGCTCCGACGGCACGCGGCACCCGCTCGCGCTCGACTACACGCTGGAGTGGAACTTCGGCGACGGGACCCCGACCTCCGACGAGGCCAACCCGACGCACACGTACGAGGGAGCCGGCAGGTACACGGCGCAGCTCACCGTGACCGACGAGCTCGGCCACACGGCGGTCGCGAACGTGCAGATCGTCGTCGGCAACGCGGTCCCGACCGTGGAGATCACCTTCCCCGAACAGGGCGGGTTCTTCGAGTGGGGCGACCAGGTGCGCTACGAGGTGACGGTGGACGACCCGGATGCCTCGGGCCCCATCGACTGCTCGAAGGTCACGGTTGTCGCGGCGCTCGGCCACGACTCGCACAACCACGACTTCGGCGAGCAGCACGGCTGCGAGGGCAGCATCCAGACGATCCGCGACGCGGGCCACGGCCTCGAGGCGAACCTGTTCTGGGTGATCAACGTCAACTACGCCGATGACGGCGGTGCGGCCGGCGTGCCGCTCACCGGCTTCGGCACCAACATCCTCAACCCGAAGTTCTTCCAGGCGGAGTACTTCGACGAGACGGGCCGCGTGGGCGGCACCGGCGGTGCGGATGACGGCGTGCGCACGGAGAGCACGGGCGACTCGGCGGGCGGCGGACGCAACGTCAGCAACATCGAGACGAATGACTGGTGGTCGTACGAGCCGATCAACCTGAAGGGCATCGACTCGGTGTCGCTGCGCCTCGCGAAGGGCTTCGCCGGCGACGGCACCATCGCGGCGCGGTGGAACTCGCCGACCGGTCCGACGCTCGGCACGGTCACGTTCCAGCCGACGAACGGCTCGAACGGCCAGCCCGGATGGCAGTCGTACCGCGACTTCGCGATGCCGCTGAACACCGCGGCGACGAACGGGGAGACGGGCACGCTGTTCTTCGTGCTCACCTCGGGCGGGGCGAACGTCAACTACCTCGTCTTCGAGGGAGACGGCGTCGAGACCAACGCCTCGCCGACCGGCGAGCTCACGGTCGACGTGACGAGCGGCGAACCGCCCCTCGCGGTCAGCGCCTCCGTCGAGGCGACCGACCCCGACGGCGACTCCAGCCTCCTCACCTACAAGTGGGACGCCGGAACCGGCGGCGGCTTCGTCGACGGCACCTCGGAGTTCGCGACCGAGTACACCCAGCCCGGCACCTACACCCTCACCGCGAGGGTGACCGACGCCGGCGGCGCGTACCGCGACTTCAAGGAGACGATCACGGTCGAGTCCACCCCGATCGGCATCTGCTACAGCGGACGCTCCGATGGCTTCGACGGCACGTCGCTCGACACGACGAACCGCTGGAACCGCTCGGTGCGGATCGACCAGTTCGCGCAGGTCGCGGGCGGGCAGCTCACGATCCCGGCCTCGCTGACCGACATCCACGCGGCCGGCACCGGTTCGCCGAACATCGTCCTGCAGGACCTCCCCGCGGGTGCGTTCTCGATGACGGCGAAGGTGAACTTCCCGGCTCGGGTGCAGTACCAGCAGGCCGGCATCACGATCTACGGTGACGACGACAACTACCTGAAGCTCGTGCAGATGGCACGCGGGTCGTCGGCGGACCCGGCGAACCGCGTCTTCCAGTTCCTCAAGGAGGACAACGCCACGGCGGTCGAACGGAACACGGCGGCGCTCGGGGCGGACTTCCCCGACACGTACTACGTGCGCCTGACGAGCGACGGCACGACGATCAGCGCGTCGTACTCGGCGAACGGCACCGACTTCACGACGATGCCCGACACGTTCACCCTCGCCGGGATCGACAACCCGAAGATCGGCCTGCTCGCCCTCGGGACGAACAGCACCCCGTCCCAGGCGTACGGCGTGGTCAACGCGAAGTACGACTGGTTCCAGGTGACGCCCGACGACACCGCCACGGCCGAGTCGCCGAACGACGAGTTCGACGGCACCGCGCTCGAGGCCTGCCGCTGGGAGGTCGTGAACGAGGACGCCACCGGCTACCGCGTCGCCGGCGGTCAGCTGCAGATCGACACGTCGCCGTTCGACATCTACAACTCGGACACGGGTGTGACGAACTTCGTGCTCCAGCCCCAGCCGGCTGCCGACTGGGTCGTGGAGACGAAGGTCGACGCCTCGCAGCTCGACCGGCGCTACCAGCAGGGCGGCCTGATCCTCTACAAGGACGAGGCCAACTACGTGAAGCTGGACATCCTCGCCACCAACGAGGCCGGCCAGGCGATCGCACGCAACCTCGAGATGCGCAGCGAGATCGGGAACACGGTGCAGAACCCGCAGCCGAACGCCTCGGCGCCGGCGAACGGGATCGTCTGGCTGCGCCTGGAGAAGGTCGGCACGACCTTCACCGGGTACTCCAGCCCCGACGGCACGACGTGGACCCAGATCGCCCAGTCGGTGCAGAACACCGCGCTCGCGGATGCCAAGGTCGGCCTGTACGCCCTCGGCAACTCCGCACAGGGCCAGGTGTCGAACACCGCCTCGTTCGACTACTTCAAGGTCGTCGAGGAGCCGCTGCAGGTCACGGCAGCCGTCACCCCCGCATCGCCGAGCGGCGAGAACGGGTGGTACACGGGTGACGTCACCGTCGCGGTGGACGCCCAGGGCAGCAGCGGCACCATCTACCGCGAGGTCAACCTCGACGGTGCCGGCTGGGTCGAGTACACGGCGCCCGTCGTCGTGACCGAGGAGGGCGAGCACGAACTGCAGTACCGTGCCTCGACCGCCACGGCCGGCTCGACCGAGGCGCAGGCCGTCTCGTTCAAGATCGACCGGACGGCCCCCGTGCCGACCGGGACGGTTGAGGCTGACGAGGCCGACGCGACCCTGCGGTCGCTCGTGCTCGCGGCCGAGGACGCGACGAGCGGCGTCGACTCGATCGAGTACCGCATCGGCGACGCGGAGTGGGCCGTCTTCGACGGGCCGGTCGCGCTGCCGGAGGGTGCGTCGACGGTCGAGTACCGCGCGACGGACGTCGCAGGCAACGTGAGCGAGGTCGCCAGCCTCGAGGTCCCCGACAGCGGCTCGCCGCTCGACGTGACCGTGGTGGCAGGTGCCCGCTGCGTCGCCGGCAAGGCGATGCTCACGCTGCAGACGACGAACAACGAGGAGGTGCCGCTGACCGTGACCTACACGTCGGCCTACGGCACCAAGGCGTTCGCCGCCGTCGCTCCCGGGAAGAACGCGTTCCACGCGTTCACCACCAAGCTGGCGGTCCTGCCCGCCGGCACCGCCTCGGTCGCCGTGACCGGGGTCGTCGACGGGGAGACCGTGACCAGCACGGTTGAGGTCGACTACGCCGCATACCCCTGCGGCTGATCCGATGGGCGGCCCGCCGTTCCGGCGGGCCGCCCATCACCCCCACCCCTGACCCAACGACTTCCGGCGGACATCGCCGGGCAACCAGAAGGAGATCCCATGCGTAGGAGAGAAGTCGTCGCGCGGTGCGCGATGGTCGCGGCCGGAGCGGTCGTGCTGGCGGGCGTCGCCACCGCGGCGTCCGCCGAGGAGCAGTACGGCGGCGAGGACATCGACGTGTCGGTCGAGATCGCCGAGATCGACGAGCCCGGCGTGCTCGCCCTCAGCGTCGCGGGCGGCGCGGTCCAGCTGACCGAGTCCGGCACCACCCCCACGGTCCGCCAGTTCACCGGCACCCTGCCCACGGTGACCGTGACCGACACCCGTACCGCGGAGGAGATCCCGGACGACGCGTTCTGGTACGTGCTGGGCAGCGCGACCGACTTCCAGGGCTCCGCCGGCCAGTCCCCGATCCCCGCGTCCCTGCTGGGCTGGGTGCCGGCGCTGATCGACGGCGGCGAGTCGGGCCTCGTCAGCGAGGGCGACCCGGTCGCGGGCGGCCTGGACGCCGGCGGACGCGGCCTGGTCGACGTCGAGCTCCTCGCCATGGCCGCTTCGTCGGAGGCCATCGCCGGCGAGGGCCAGTGGACGGCGACCGCCGACCTGAAGCTGCGCACCCCGGCCTCGGTCGAGCCCGGCAGCTACACCTCGACGCTCACCCTCTCCCTCTTCGAGTGACGTCATGGGGTCGACGATGATCGCGACGGGTGCGTCGCACCGCCGGGCCGGCGCGATGCTCGTGCTCCTCCTGGCGCTGTGCTCCGCCTTCCTGCTGGTGCTCGGGGTCGCTCCCGCGCGAGCGCACGGCGGTCCCATCGAGGCGCAGATCGCGCAGGACGGCGAGGGCGGCGTCTACGTCACCTTCGCCTACGCCGAGGATGGGCACCCCGTCGAGGCGCTGCTCGTGGCGACCGTCGAGGGTCGGTCGGCCGAGGGCGAGGTGCTCGAGCCCGTGCCGCTCGTCTCGGGCAGCCAGGGCTCCGGGATCTGGGGCACGCCGCCCGGCACCTTCCCCGAGGGATCGTGGGACATCACGGTCCGGGTCACCGATCCGGTCGCGTACGAGACCAGCGCCCTGCTCGAGATCACGATGGCCGACGTGGTCGCCGACGACTACGTCGACCCCGCGGCGGTCACGGCGACGGCGCCGGTCGAGGACGCCGGTTCCTGGCTCGGGGTGGCCGGCCTCGGCGTCGCCGCGGTCGCGGCGCTCGCGGTGATCGGCGCCCTGCTGTTCCGGCGGTCCCGCGTGGCGGCCTGACTGCCCACCCGACGGCGAGGACGGGGAAGCCTGCGGGCGTCCCCGTCCTCGCCCTTCCCATGGGAAGGGCACTGTGCTCCGGCGCCGCGTACCGGTAATATGACTGGAGTCGCAACATACAGACGTTCGGCCGAAGTTCCGAGGAGTGGACGATGAAGACCCTCACCAGGTTCGCCTGGCGTGCCGGGCTCGGCATCCTGGCGGCGGCGCTGCTCGCACCGATCGCGCACCTGGCAGCCGTGCCGTCCGCCGAGGCGGCCGAGGGCGACGGCACCGTGACCTGGTCGGTCGTGCCCGCCGATGCCGCCGGTCCGGACGGCCGGTCGTGGGTCGACCAGTCGCTCGACCCGGGGGAGTCCCGCGAGGAGCACCTCGCGGTCCGCAACCTCGGCCCGACCGACGTCACCTTCGCCCTGTCGGCCGCTGACGGCTACTTCACCGAGACCGGCCGCTTCAACATGCTGCCCGCCTCCACCCCGTCGACCGCGGCGGGTCGCTGGATCGACCTGCCGGGCACCGTCACCGTACCGGCGAACGGCACGGTCGTCGTGCCGTTCACGATCGCCGTCCCCGACCGGGCCGTGCCGGGCGACTACGCGGCCGGGGTCGCGGCGTCGATCACGTCCGTCGGGGCCGAGGGCGGCGCGACGATCGGCGTCGAGAGCCGGGTCGGATTCCGCGTGCTCACGCGGGTCACGGGCGAGCTGCTGCCCGCCCTGGCGATCGCCGACGCGGCGTCCGAGTACCACGTGGCGTGGAATCCCTTCCGGCCGGGCCGGATGTCGGTCTCGTTCGCCGTGGAGAACACGGGCAACACGCGCCTGTCGGTGACCGGGCAGGTCGAGGCGGCCGGGGCGTCGGCCGCCTTCGGGGTGGACGAGGAGGCGATCGAGCTGCTCCCGGGCGAACGCCGGCAGGTGACCGTCGACCTCCGCGACGTGTGGCCGCTCCTCGTCGTGCCGACCCGGATCGAGGCATCCGTCGACGTCGCCGACGCGGCCGGGAGCTGGGAGCCTGCGCCGGGTGCCGCGGAGACCGCGTCCCTCACGACCTGGGCGCCGCCGTGGCCGCAGCTCGCCGTCGGCCTCGCGCTCGCGCTCATCGTGCTCGGGCTCGTCGCACGCCGACGGCGGAGCCGGCGTGCGATGGCCGCGCTCGTCGAACGGGCCCGCGAGGAGGGGCGCCGCGAGGGCGAGTGGGCGGCAGCGCGGTCCGACCGCGTCGATGCCTGACGACGGTTGTGGAACCGGTTCGTCGTCCGCTGACGCCGATTAAGTACGGATTGACAACAAACACGGCGTGCGTCCGTCATCCGACGCAATCAGCCCTCGCCCGGAACCCGGCGGAGGGCTACACTGGATTTCCGCGGTGAGAGCGCTCTCAACCATGTTCCGTCTCGAAGTCGAGCACGGAACCCGGCATCCGGCCACGCTCGCGTTCGGCCCCGATTCCGACAATCCGAGTAGCATCGAAATCCAGTCACGGCCTGTCCGGCCTCGCGCCGCGGGCGAGATCACCTACCTGGAGGTGGGATGAAGGACCCGATCGGAGGCACCTCGCGTCTCGGATCCAAGGGGAGGAACCTCGAGGATCTCCGACGGCAGAACCTCAGCACGGTGCTCTCCCTCGTCCACGCGAACCGCTCCATGACCCGGGCGGACCTCACCCACGCGACCGGCCTCAACCGGTCCACGGTCGCCACCATCGTCACCGAGCTCGAGTCGCTCGACCTCGTCACCGTCTCCCAGCCGCTCGACACCAAGCGCGTCGGCCGGCCGAGTACCGTGATCGGTCCCTCGCCCCGGCACATCGCCGTGGCGGTGCATCCCGACAAGGATGCGATCGCGATCGGCGTGGTCGCGATGGGCGGCCGAGTGCTCCGCGAGTTCCGCTTCGACGTCGAGCACGCGCCCTCGGCGGTGCACACGGTCAACACCCTCCACGCGCTCGTGCGCGGGCTCGAGCTCTCTGACGGGGGCACCGTCCTCGGCATCGGCATCGGCGTGCCCGGACTCGTGGGCGCCCGCGACGGCATCGTGCGCGTCGCCCCGCACCTCGACTGGCACGACGAACCCCTGGTCGAGATGGTCGCGAAGGCGACCGGGCTGCCCACGTGGGCCGCGAACGACGCCACCTGCGCGGTCGTCGCCGAGGGGCAGTTCGGCGAGGGCGTCGACGAGGACAACGTCGTGTACCTGAACGGCGGCGCGGGCGGCATCGGCGGCGGCGTCATCGTCGGTGGGCAGCTGATCTCGGGGGAGAACGGCTACAGCGGCGAACTCGGCCACATGCTGGTCAACTCCGACGGCGGGCCGTGCCACTGCGGCGCGCTCGGATGCCTCGAGACCGAGGTGAACCGCGACGACCTGCTCGCCGTGGTGGGCCTCGGCGACGCCGAGGCCGGACTGCTCGAGCAGCGCCTGCGCGATGCGTACGGCACGAGCGCCGACGTGACCGCACTCGTCGACCGGCAGCTCGCCTTCCTCGGCGTGGCGTTGCGGAACCTCGTGAACATCTTCAACCCGGGCGTCATCGTGCTCGGCGGCTTCCTGGCCGCCCTGCGGAACGCCACCGGCGACCGACTCCAGGAGGCGGTCGAGCGGTCGGCGCTGGCGGGGCCGGCGTCCGAGGTGCGCATCGTGTCGTCGACGCTCGAGGACAACGTGCTGATCGGCGCGGGCGAGCTCGTGTTCCGCACCATCCTCCGGGACCCCACCTCCGCGGCCGCGAGCGCCTCCGCGACGGCCGTCGAAGCGGAGCGCGTCGCCGCGAGCTGACGCGACCCCGCCCGGCTCACCGGAGCCGGACGGGGCCGATCATGGATCGGGTGGCGCGCTATCCGCGGGACCCGGCCGGCTTCGAGAAGCGCTGCTGGAGCAGCACCGCCACCACGATGATGATGCCCTTGGCGACGGCCTGCACCGACGACGACAGGTTGTTCTGCACGAAGACGTTCGACAGCGTCGCGAAGATGAGCACGCCGAACACGGTGCCGGTGATCGTGCCGCGCCCGCCCACGAGCAGGGTGCCGCCGACGACGACCGCGGCGATCGCGTCGAGCTCGTAGAGCTGGCCGTGCGTCGACGTCCCCGCCGTCGTGCGGCCCAGGATCATCACCGCGGCGATGCCGGCGCACACGCCGGCGATGGCGTAGAGCCACATGGTGTGGCGCTTCACGTCGATGCCCGCGAGGCGCGCGGCCTCGCGGTTGCCGCCGATGGCCACGGTGCGACGGCCGAAGGTGGTGCGGTTGAGGATGATCCACCCGGCCGCGGCGACGAGCGCGAAGATCCAGATGAGGATGTCGACGCCGAGGAAGTCCTCGTTCAGGAAGGTGATGAAGCCGCGGCTCTCGACGACGAGGGTGCGGCGCTCCGCGAGGATCTCGGCGAGGCCGCGCGCGGCGACGAGCATCGCGAGGGTCGCCATGAACGCGACGACCTTGCCGTAGGCGATCACGATGCCGTTCACGAGGCCGGCGGCGATGCCGACCGCGAGCGCGACGACGATCATGAGGAACCAGTGCGTCTGGGCGACGAGGTCCTGCACGGCGGCGAGCGTCGCGGCGACCGAGGCGAGGCCCATGACCGAGCCGACCGAGAGGTCGATGCCGCCGGCGATGATGACGAGCGTCATGCCCACGCTGATCACGCCGATGATCGAGGCCTGGCGCAGGATCGTCAGCATGTTGTTCACCTGGAAGAAGGTGTCGCCCGCGGTGATCGCGCCGACGAGGACGATCAGGAGCAGTGCGAGCACCAGGCCGGCGTTCCGGCCCACCGGTCCGGCGAACAGGCGGCGGAGCGGGGACTGGGGCGGGGTCGCCACGACGGAGGTCGTGGTCGGGGGTTCCGACGGGGCGACGACGTCGGCGGGGGTGGTCTGCTCGCTCACGCGGCAGCTCCTTTCATGACCAGTTCGAGCACACCGTGCTCGTCGATTGCGGAGGCGGGGAGGGTGTCGAGCACGTGGCCGTCGGCGACGACGAGCACGGTGTCGGCGAGGCCGAGCACCTCCTCGATCTCGCTGGAGACGACGACGATGGCGTTCCCGGCGGCGGCGAGCCGGCGGATGAGGGCGTAGATCTCGGTGCGGGCGCCGACGTCGACGCCGCGGGTGGGTTCGTCGAGGAGGAGCACGCGGGTGCCGTGGACGAGCCAGCGGGCGAGCAGGATCTTCTGCTGGTTGCCGCCGGAGAGGGTGACGGCGGGCCGGTCGGGGTCGGCCGGGCGGAGTTCGAGGGCCTCGATCTGCGCCCGGGTCGCCTTCCGCTCCGCACGTGCGTCGAGCCATCCGGCCCGGGCGAAGCGCGAGATGGAGGAGAGCGTGACGTTCACGTAGATCGGCTCCTCGAGCACGAGGCCCTGGCTCTTGCGCTCCTCGGGGGAGAGGCCGACGCCCGCGGCGACCGAGGCGACGACGGAGCCGCGGGGGAGCGGCCGGCCGGCGACGGCCACGCGGCCGCCGGTCGACCGGCGCGCCCCGTAGACGGTCTCGAGGATCTCGGAGCGGCCCGAGCCGACGAGCCCGGCGAGCCCGACGATCTCGCCGGCGCGGACGGAGAACGACACGTCGGAGAAGACGCCCGCCAACTCCAGGCCGTCGACGTCGAGCATCACGGGGGCGTCGTCGGGGAACGGCACGGCGGGCGGGAAGACGTTCTCGACCGTGCGGCCGGTCATGAGCCGGATGAGCTCGGCGGTCGGGGTGTCGGCCACGGGGAGCCCGTGCGCCATGCTGCGGCCGTCCTTGATGACGGTGATGCGGTCGCCGATCTGGCGGATCTCCTCGAGGCGGTGCGTGATGTAGACGACCGCGATCCCCGCGTTCGTGAGCTCGCGGACGACGGCGAAGAGGTTCTTCACCTCCTCCGAGTCGAGCACCGCGCTCGGCTCGTCCATGATGATGAGCTTGATGTCGTGCGACAGCGCGCGCGCCATGCTCACGATCTGCTTGTTGGCCGCGCTGAGCGTGCCCACCTCGGTGTTCGGCGAGATCGAGCCGTGGCCGAGTCGCTGCATGAGCTCGCGGGTGCGGCGGTACGCCTGGCTGCGCCGGGTGAACCCGGCCCTCGCGAGCTCGTGCCCCAGGAAGATGTTCTCGGCGACGGTGAGCCCGTCGACGACGTCGAGCTCCTGGTACATGGTGGCGATGCCGAGCTCGATGGCGGACTCGGGGTCGGGGATGGAGACGGGGCTGCCGAGCCAGAGGATCTCGCCCTCGTCGGGCTGGTGGACGCCCGCGAGCGTCTTGATGAGCGTGGACTTGCCCGCGCCGTTCTGGCCGAGGATGCAATGGACCTCGCCGGCCGCGATCTCCAGGCTCACGTCCTTCAGCGCGCGCACCCCGGCGAAGGACTTCCGGAGTCCCTGAGCGCGGAGCACGACTGGATGGTCGACTTTGATCATGCTCGCAACATATCAGAGGTTCCATCGCGCAGAACTCCGCTTTCATCCCATGAATCCCCGCGCATCGAGCCCGCGGAATGACCGCGTACCTGCATGTAGACAGCCGTGGGAGGCGTTGGTATGGTTCCCACGGCATTATTTGATGTGACTACAAACAAACACCTCGGAACGGTGATGCCCCACCCCGCATCATCGGTCGCATCGGCAATCACACCTCAAAGGAGAGAACTCATGGCACGGAATCACACGCTCGCCAAGCGGGCGATGCTCGGCGTCGGGGCATCCGTCCTCGCGATCGGCCTCCTCGCCGGCTGCACCAGCAGCGGCGACGCCGAGGACGTCGTCGACCAGGGCACCACGAGCGACGAGAACGCCGCCAGCGGCGACAGCGTCGTGATCGGCTTCTCGGGCCCCGCCGCCGACCACGGCTGGCTCGGCGCGATCAACTCGGGCGCCCAGGCGGCCGCGGAGAGCTTCGACGACGTCGAGCTGCGGATGGCCGAGGGCACCAACGACGCCAACGCGCAGATCGCGGCCGTCGAGACCTTCATCAACGAGGGCGTCGACGCGATCGTGCTCCTGCCCAGCGACGGCGCGGCCCTCACCGAGGTCGCGATCAAGGCGATGGAGGCCGGCATCCCGGTCATCAACGTCGACCGCGAGTTCTCCAGCCCGTTCGCCGCCCGCACCACGGTGCTCGGCGACAACTACGGCATGGGCGTCTCGGCCGGCACCTACATCTGCGAGCAACTCGAGGGGCACGACGACGCGGTCGTCGCCGAGATCGCCGGCATCGACTCGCTCCCGCTCACGCAGGACCGCTCGCAGGGCTTCGCCGACGCGCTCGACGACTGCGGCCTCGAGGTGGGCGCCCGCGTGGCCGCCGACTTCACCGTCGCCGGCGGCGAGGCGGCAGCGTCGCAGCTGCTCTCGGCCAACCCGAAGATCGACGCCCTGTGGAACCACGACGACGACCAGGGCGTCGGCGTGCTCGCCGCGATCGACTCGGCCGGCCGCGACGAGTTCTTCATGGTCGGCGGCGCCGGCTCGAAGAACGCCATGGAGGCCATCGAGGCCGACGACTCCGTGCTCAAGGCGACCATCATCTACCCGTCGACGCAGGCCGCCGACGGCATCGCCCTCGCGCGCCTCATCGCCCAGGGCAAGACCATGAGCGACCTGATCACGCCCAGCGTGCCGAACCGGATCGTCATCGACGCCCCGGTCGTCACGAAGGAGAACGTCGACCAGTACATCGGGCTCGCGTTCGAGTCCTGATCCGACCCGAGGTGCCCGGTCGCCAGGCCGGGCACCTCGGACCACCGCACCGCCACCGCACCTCCACCACCGCACGACCGAACCGGCGACCACAGAAAGGCCGACATGTCCGACACCCTCCGCGTAGCGATGATCGGCGCGGGATTCATGGGCGCAGCGCACTCCCAGGGCTGGCGCGTCGCCCCCAGGTTCTTCGATCTCCCCGTGAAGCCCACGATGCAGGTGCTGGCCGGCCGCGACCTCGCCGCGGTCGAGCAGGCCGCGGCGAAATGGGGCTGGGCCGAGGCATCCGCCGACTGGCGCGAGGTGATCGCCCGCGACGACATCGACCTCGTCGACATCGTGACGCCGGGCGACTCCCACGCCGAGATCGCGATCGCCGCCCTCGAGGCCGGCAAGCACGTCCTCTGCGAGAAGCCCCTCGCCAACACCGTCGCCGAGGCCGAGGCGATGGCCGCCGCCGCGAACGCCGCCGCCGCCCGCGGCGTGCACAGCATGGTCGGCCTCACGTACCGTCGCGTCCCGGCCGTGACCTTCGCCCGCGACCTCGTGGCCTCGGGACGCATCGGCGTGGTGCGCCAGGTGCGCGCCGCGTACCGGCAGGACTGGCTCCGCGACGAGACGGGCCCGATGACGTGGCGGCTCGAGAAGCACCGGGCGGGCTCCGGTTCGCTGGGCGACATCGGCGCCCACGCCATCGACCTCGCCGAGTTCATCACGGGGCTGCGGCTCGAGCGCGTCTCCGGGATCCTCGAGA
Organism: Agromyces sp. MMS24-K17; assembly: GCF_043950245.1. GTDB lineage: Bacteria > Actinomycetota > Actinomycetes > Actinomycetales > Microbacteriaceae > Agromyces. The sequence goes on from NZ_CP171640.1 coordinate 2,425,986, forward strand.
CGATCGTGACCGAGCGGCCGCTGCTCGGGGAACGCGTCGGGCTCTCGGGGACGGCGTCCGACCGGGTCGGCACCGTCACCGTCGACGACGTCGCCCTCGTCACCGGCCGGTTCGCGTCGCAGGACGGCTTCGCCCCGATCGGCACGTTCGAGGCGACGCGGTTCGCGACGGGCCGGAAGAACGCCCTGACCATCGAGGTGTCGGGGTCGCGCGGCGCCATCGCCTTCGACCTCGAGCGGCTCAACGAGCTCGAGCTCTACAGCGTCGCCGACCCCGACCTCGAGCAGGGGTTCCGCCGGGTGCTCGTCACCGAACCCGACCACCCCTACCTGGCGCCGTGGTGGCCGCCTGGCCACACGCTCGGGTACGAGCACGGCTTCTCGCACCAGGTCGTCGAGCTCGTGACGGCGATCGCCGCCGACACCGCCCCCACCCCGTCGTTCGCCGACGGACTGCACCTCCAGCGGGTGCTCGACGCCGTCGAGCGCAGCTCGGGGCGCGACGCCGTCTGGACGCCGGTCGGCTGAGCCCGGCGCGCACCGCGAACCCGCCGAACCAACCGAACCCGCGAACCCACCGAACCACCGAACCCACCGAAGCAAGAAGCACGAGCAAGGAGCCATCGCGATGACGCGACCGATCACGCTGTTCACCGGCCAGTGGGCCGACCTGCCCTTCGAGGAGGTGGCCCGCCTCGCCGGCGAGTGGGGCTACGACGGCCTCGAGATCGCCTGCTGGGGCGACCACCTCGACGTGTCCCGGTGGGACGACGACGCCTACGTGCAGAGTCGCCGGGACATCCTCGAACGCAACGGCCTGACCGCCTACGCGATCTCGAACCACCTCACCGGCCAGGCCGTGTGCGACGACCCGATCGACGAGCGCCACCGCGACATCCTCAGCGACCGGGTCTGGGGCGACGGCGACCCCGAGGGCGTGCGGCAGCGGGCCGCCGGGGACCTCAAGGACACCGCGCGGTTCGCCGCGAAGCTCGGCGTGAAGACGGTCAACGGCTTCACGGGGTCGTCCATCTGGAAGGCCGTCGCCATGTTCCCGCCGGCCTCCGACGCGTGGATCGACGCCGGCTACCGCGACTTCGCCGACCGCTGGAACCCGATCCTCGACGTCTTCGACGAGGTCGGCGTGCGCTTCGCGCTCGAGGTGCATCCCTCGGAGATCGCGTACGACTACTGGACCGCCAAGCGCACCCTCGAGGCGATCGGGCACCGGTCGAGCTTCGGCTTCAACTTCGACCCGTCGCACTTCGTCTGGCAGCAGCTCGACAGCGTCGCGTTCGTGCTCGACTTCGCGGAGCACATCTTCCACGTGCACGTGAAGGAGTCGGTGACGAACCTCGACGGCCGCAACGGGGTGCTCGGCTCCCACCTGCCCTGGGCGAACCCGCGGCGCGGCTGGACGTTCGTGTCGACCGGCCACGGCGCGGTGCCGTGGGAGCCGGTCTTCCGGGCGCTGAACGCGATCGGGTACGACGGGCCGACGAGCGTGGAGTGGGAGGACGCGGGGATGGACCGGCTGCACGGCGCCCCGGAGGCGCTCGCCTTCGTGCGTCGGCTGAACGCGATCACGCCGCCGGCCGCTGCGTTCGACGCGGCCTTCAGCAGCAACTGACCGCCGGGCGAGACGTTCCGCCGGGACGGCGGGCTGCCGAGCAGCCCGCCGCCCCGGCGCGCCTCATCACCGCGACTCCGAAAGGGTGGGCATGGACGGAGCGAGGACGGATGCCCCGAGCTCGACGCTCGGGGCGACGATCGACGACATCCGGCGGCAGAACCTCGCGCAGGTGCTGCGGCTGGTGCACCGGGACGGGCCGCTGTCGCGGGCCGAGATCACGCGGGCGACCGGGCTGAACCGGTCGACGATCGGCGGGCTCGTGACCGAGCTCTCCCATCGCGGGCTCGTGGTGGAGAACCCCGCCGCCGCGGTCCGCAAGGTCGGACGGCCGAGCCCCTCGGTCGCGGCGTCCGACCAGGCCACGGCGATCGCGGTCAACCCCGAGGTCGACGCGATCGACGTGGCGCTCGTGGGACTCAGCGGCCGCGTGCTGCACCGGGTCCGCTACCGCAACGAGCGGACGCCGACGGTGGGCGAGTTCGTCAACGTGGTCAGCGCGATCATCGAGGGCATGCGGCCGGCGTTCGGGGATGCCGCCGTGCTCGGCGTCGGCGTCGCCCTCCCCGGCCTCGTGCGGGAGGCGGACGGGTCGGTGATCCTCGCTCCGCACCTCGGCTGGCGCGACGCCCCGCTCGGGCAGCTCGTCGAGGAGGCGACCGGCATGCGGGTGGTCGTCGGCAACGACGCGAACTGCGGCGTGGTCGCGGAGAGCACCTTCGGCGCCGGCCGCGGCGACGGCGTGATCATCTACCTGAACGGCGGCGCGAGCGGCATCGGCGGCGGGATCGTCATCAACGGCCGGCTCGTCGCCGGCGAGGGCGGCAACGCGGGCGAGTTCGGGCACACCGCGGTCTCGACCCGCGGTCGGCGCTGCCACTGCGGGGCGACCGGATGCCTCGAGACCGAGGTGCGGCGGGACCGCTTCGTCGAGGCGGCCGGGCTCGGCGAGGTCGAGCTCGACGCCGTGCGCGAGGCGCTGACGACGGCCTGGCGCGAGCGCGGGGGAGCGGGCGGCGCGGAGATCGACCGGCAGGTGAGTCGGCTCGCCGTCGCCCTGCGGTCGATCGTCAATATCTTCAACCCCCGGACCGTGATCCTCGGCGGGCACCTCGCCCACCTGCTGGCCGTCGTCGGCGAGGACGAGATCCAGCGCCGCGTCGCCCCGACCCTGCCGGGCGGCGGCAGCGAACCGGAGATCGTGGGCGCCCAGCTCCAGGACGAGCTGCTGCTCATCGGGGCGGCCGAGCTGGTGTTCGCGCAGACCCTCGGCGACCCGACGGTGATGCCGAGCCGGGTCGTCGCGTCGGCCTTCGCGCGCTGACCGGCGGGCGCCTCCGGAGGCCGACCGACGGCGCTCCGCCCGATCGCGGCCCGAGGGGATCGGGTCGCCTCGCGCGCGTAGACTTGACGGTCCGTCGCACGAGGAGCCCGTCATCAGCAGCAGCACGTCCACCACGCCCATCGCCGAGGAACAGGCGGCGCTCGACCGCATCCGCGGGGTCGTCACGGCCCTCGTCGAGCAGGAGGCCGAGTACCTCCGCACCATGCTCGGACGGCCGAGCGACGACCTGAACCTCACCGAGCGCGACGCGCTCGTCGCGCATCACGCGCAGCGCCTCCAGGGCCTCCGGACGGCGTCGTACGGGCTGCTCCTCGGCGGCGTCGAGACCGACGAGGGCGAGCGGTTCCGCATCGGGCGCATCGGGCTGAGCGACCCCGACGACGGCGAGCGGCTGCTCATCGACTGGCGCGCGCCCGTGGCCCGTCCCTTCTACACGGCGACGCCGCTGCACCGCGAGGGCGTGCGGGCCCGGCGGCGCATCTCGTCGACCGACCGCACGGTCACCGGCGTGTACGACGAGCCGCTCCACCTCGACCTCGGCGACCCCGACGGCGGGGCCGGCGACGGGCGACCCGACGCCGCGCTGCTGGCGGCGCTCGACCGCCCGCGCACCCAGCACATGAGCGACATCGTCGGCACCATCCAGCGCGAGCAGGACGCGATCATCCGCGGCCCGCTCGCCGGCACGCTCGTCGTGCAGGGCGGCCCCGGCACCGGGAAGACGGCCGTCGCGCTGCAGCGCGCGGCGTACCTGCTGTACGAGCACCGCGAGCGGCTGGCGAAGTCGGTCGTGCTCATCGTCGGCCCGAACCGCCGGTTCCTCGAGTACATCTCGCAGGTGCTGCCGTCGCTCGGCGAGGACTCGGCGGTGCTCGTCACGCCGGGCACCCTCGTGCCGGGCGTGACGGCGACCGCCGCGGAGTCGGCGGTCGCGTCGGAGTTCAAGGGACGGCTCGACATCGTCGACGCCCTCCGGCAGACCGTGCGCGCGTTCCAGGTGCCCGACGGCCGGAGCCGGGTGCTGCGCCCCGCCGGCCTCAAGCCGATGACCCTCGACGGCCGGCTGCTGCACCGCGTCCGCACCCGCGGCCGCTCGGGCGGCACGCCGCACAACGCGGCCCGCCCGAAGTTCGAGCGCGCGCTGCTGACCGAGATCCTCCGCCTCGAGGACGCCCAGCACGGGGCATCCGCCATGGAGGACTCGGAGCGGCGCGCCGACTGGGCCGAGGACCCCGCGGTGCAGGAGCTCTTCGACGAGCTCTGGCCGCTGCTCGACCCCGTCGAGGTGGTGCGCGACCTGTTCGGCGACCCGGCGCGGCTCGATGCCGCGTTCCCCGGGCTCGACCCGGCGCTGCGGTCGGCACTGCTCCGACCGCGCGAGCACGGGCTCACGCCGGCCGACATCCCCCTCGTCGACGAGCTCGCCGAACTGCTCGGCGAGGACCCGCGCCCGGCGACCGCCGCCGCGAACCGTGCCCGCGCCGATCGCGCGATCGACCTCGCGTACGCGCAGAGCGTGCTCGACATGGTCGACGACATCGACGGCGACGAGGACCGGCTCGCCGCGCCCGTCTCGATCGTCACCGCCGCGACCCTCGCCGACCGGCAGGCCGCCGGCGACGGCCGGTCGCCGGCCGAGCGGGCGATGGCCGACCGCGAGTGGGTCTACGGCCACGTCATCGTCGACGAGGCGCAGGAGACGAGCCCGATGCTGCTGCGCGCGCTCATCCGCCGCTGCCCGACCCGGTCGATGACCCTCGTCGGCGACGCGAACCAGTACACCGCGACGGATGCCCCGTTCACGTGGGCCGGCCTGCTCGACCCGCAGGTGCCCAGGTGGAGCCGCACCGACCTCACGGTCAACTACCGCACCCCGGGCCGCATCATGCACCTCGCCACCGACGTGCTGCGCCGCCTCGACCCGGGCACGCCCGAGCCGACGTCGGCCCGCGCCGGCGAACACGAGCCGCGCGTCGTCCGGGTCGCCGCCGAGCAGCTCGGCCGCGCCGCCGCCCGAGCGGCCGCCGACGCGCTCGCCGAGGGCGAGGGCACGGTCGGCGTGATCGGACCGCTGGGCGTACTCGGCGCGCTCCGCGACGTGCAGGCGACCGAGGCCGCGGAGGCGGCCGCCGCCGGTGCCCCCGCCCGCCTGTGGGTCGGCACGCCCGACGACGCGAAGGGCCTCGAGTTCGACGCGGTCGTCGTCGCCGTGCCTCCCATGCCCGAGCCGCGCGCCGTGTCGACGGCGACGTGGAAGCGGCTCTACGTGGCGCTGACCCGGCCGACGCAGCGGCTCACCGTGGTCGAGGCGGGCGACGTCATCGGCTGATCGCGGGTCGGCCGGCCGGACGCGCCCGGGCGGCGCGCACCAGTGGCCGCCGCGGGGCGCGCGGACTACCGTGGTCGCGTGTCCGCTGCTGCGACCGACGCACGCACCGCCCACGACGCCGGCGTCGAACGCCTGCTCGCGAGCTATCGGGCCGTGCCCGAGGCATCCGCGGTCCGGCTGGCCAAGCGCACGTCGAACCTCTTCCGCACGCGGGCGAGGTCGGATTCGCCGGGGCTCGACACGTCGGGCCTGACCGACGTCATCGCGGTCGACCCGGAGGCCCGCACCGCCGACGTCGCCGGCATGTGCACGTACGAGGACCTCGTCGCCGCGACGCTGCCGTTCGGCCTGGCGCCGCTCGTCGTGCCGCAGCTGAAGACCATCACGCTCGGGGGCGCCGTCACGGGCCTCGGCATCGAGTCGACGTCGTTCCGCAACGGGCTGCCGCACGAGTCGGTCCTCGAGCTCGACGTGCTCACGGGCGCGGGCGAGGTGGTCACGGCGTCGCGCGGGTCGTCAGGGGGCGACGCGCACGAGGACCTGTTCCGCGCGTTCCCGAACTCGTACGGCACGCTCGGGTACGCGGTGCGCCTGCGGATCGAGCTCGAGCCGGTGCTGTCGTTCGTCGAGCTCCGGCACGTGCGGTTCCACGCCATCCCCGACCTCGTCGCCGCGCTCGACCGCATCGTCGCGACCGGCGAGCACGACGGGGTCCGCGTCGACTTCCTCGACGGCGTCGTGTTCGGCGCCGACGAGGGCTACCTGTGCCTCGGCACGGGGTCGGCGCAGGCGGGCCCCGTGAGCGACTACACCGGCCGGCAGGTCTACTACCGCTCCATCCGCCACGCCGACGGGGTGCAGCGCGACCGGCTGACCGTCCACGACTACCTCTGGCGGTGGGACGCCGACTGGTTCTGGTGCTCGCAGGCGTTCGGCGCGCAGCATCCCCTCGTCCGGCGGATCTGGCCGCGACGACTCCGGCGCAGCAGCGTGTACGCGCGGCTCATGCGGCTCGAGCGCCGGTTCGACGTCGGCGACCGCCTCGAACGGCTGCACGGACGGCCGCCCCGGGAACGCGTCATCCAGGACGTCGAGGTGCCGGTCGAGCGCTGCGCCGAGTTCCTCGACTGGTTCCTCGCGAACGTGCCGATCCAGCCGATCTGGCTGTGCCCGCTGCGACTCCGCGACGATGCGGGCTGGCCGCTCTACCCGCTGCGACCGGGTCGCACCTACGTGAACGTCGGGTTCTGGTCGACGGTGCCGGTCGGCGCGGTCGAGGGCGAGGCGAACCGCCGGATCGAGCGCGAGGTCACCGCGCTCGAGGGGCACAAGTCGCTCTACTCCGACGCGTTCTACACCCGCGAGGAGTTCGACGCGCTCTACGGCGGCGACGCCTATCGGGCCGTGAAACGGCGGTACGACCCGGACTCCAGGCTCCTCGACCTCTACGCGAAGGCGGTGCAACGACGATGACCACGACCAGGGGCCAGGCGCGCGACCGGTCCGGCACCCCGGACGGAGCAGGGCGGGCGGATGCCACGGGCGAGCCGGAACCGGAGGCGGGCCGGCTGTCGCTCGCCCAGGTGCTGGAGGTCTTCGCCGGCGGCCGGCTCCCGCTGCGGTTCACCGCCTACGACGGCAGCTCGGCGGGCCCGCCCGACGCGCCGTTCGGGCTCGAGCTGAAGACGCCTCGCGGACTGACCTACCTCGCGACCGGTCGCGGCGACCTCGGCCTCGCCCGCGCCTACGTCGCCGGCGACCTCGACGCGCACGGCGTGCACCCCGGCGACCCCTACGACCTCCTCCGGGCGCTCGCCGACGAGCTGGTCTTCACGCTGCCGCCGCCCAAGGTGCTGGCCCGGGTGGTGCGGTCCATCGGCGCCCGGCACCTCCGCCCCATCGCACCGCCGCCGCAGGAGGTGCCGCCCCGTTGGCGCCGCGCCGCCGAGGGGCTCCGGCACAGCAAGGCCCGCGACGCCGAGGCGATCCACCACCACTACGACGTCTCGAACACGTTCTACGAGTGGGTGCTCGGCCCGTCGATGACGTACACGTGCGCCTGCTACCCCAGCCTCGACGCCTCGCTCGACGAGGCCCAGGAGAACAAGTACCGGCTGGTCTTCGAGAAGCTGCGCCTGCAGCCCGGCGACCGTCTGCTCGACGTCGGCTGCGGCTGGGGCGGCATGGTGCGCTACGCCGCCCGCCGCGGCGTCCGGGCCGTCGGCGTCACCCTGTCGCAGGAGCAGACCGCCTGGGCGCAGCGGGCCATCGCCGACGAGGGGCTGTCGGAGCTCGCCGAGGTCCGGTTCGGCGACTACCGCGACCTCCGCGAGTCGGGCTTCGACGCGGTGTCGTCGATCGGCCTCCTCGAGCACATCGGCGTGCGCAACTACGCGTCGTACTTCCGCTTCCTCCAGTCCCGGCTCCGCACCGGTGGGCTCCTCCTCAACCACTGCATCACGCGCGCCGACAACACCTCGCGACCCGCGGCGGGCGGGTTCATCGACCGCTACGTGTTTCCCGACGGCGAGCTCACCGGCTCGGGGCGGATCATCCGCGAGGCGCAGGACGTCGGCCTCGAGGTGCTGCACGAGGAGAACCTCCGCGACCACTACGCGTTGACCCTGCGGGACTGGTGCGCGAACCTCGTCGCGCACTGGGACGAGGCGGTCGCCGAGGTCGGCCTGCCCACCGCGAAGGTGTGGGGCCTGTACATGGCGGGGTCTCGGCTCGGTTTCGAGGGCGGCGGCATCCAGCTGCACCAGGTGCTCGCCGTCCGGCCCGACGCGCACGGCGGCAACGGCGGGCTGCCGCTGCGGCCATGGTGGACGCCCTGACCAGTGGGCGCCCGGGGTCGGCCCTCAGCCGACCTCGACCCGCTCCGGCTCCGGCTGCCGCCGGCCGGCGCGCTGCGCGGCCGCATCCTCGAGGTTGCCCGGCCGGCAGGCGACGAGCCCGCTCACGGCCGTGACGACCACGGCGGCGAAGAGCAGCACGAACGAGCTCGTCCACGACCCGGTGAGGGTGAGCAGCCAGCCGATGCTGAGCGGCCCGAGGCAGGCGATGCCGTAGCCGAGCCCCTGCATGGCGCCGGAGAGCAGGGCCGCGCCCGAGGTGGTGCGGGTGCGCACGTTCACGAGGGTGAGGCACAGCGGGAAGGTGCTGACGCCGAGGCCGAGCGCCGTCACCCACACCAGCGCGCCCTCGAGCGGCGCGACGAGGAGCCCGGCGTACCCGACGGCGAGCAGCGCCGCGCAGACGAGGACGACCGCGACGGGGTTGCGGAGGGCGATGGTCAGGCGCGGCACCACGAACGCGGCCAGCACGCCGAAGACGGAGAAGATCGCGAGCAGCGTGCCGCCCAGGGCGGGGTCGGCGCCGGCGTCGACGAGGATCGTCGGCAGCCACGTGATGATGCTGTAGGTGTGCAGCGCGGTCATGCCGAAGAGCACGACCAGGCTCCACAGCAGCGGGGTGCGCCAGGCGCCCACGATGCGCTCGCCGGCGGATGCCTCGGGCCGCGTCGCGGCGTCGTGGTCGCGTGCCCGGAGGGCGGTGACGAGCCACATCGCGACGGCGACGGCCCAGGGGATCGCCCAGACGGCCAGCGCCGCACGCCAGCCGAAGCTGAGGGCGAGCGGCACCGCGACGAGCGGCGCGGTGAACTGCCCGAGCTGCAGCAGGCCGAGGTAGAGGGAGCTCATCGCCTTGAGCCGCGAGGCGAAGTACGTCTTCACCATCGGCACGATGAGCACGTTCGACGCGCCGACGCCGGCGAGCGCGACGATCGTCGTGGCGACGAGCATGGCCGGGCTGTCGGAGGTCGCGCGGAGCACGACTCCGGCGCCGGCGATGGCGGCGGCGCCGACGAGCGTCCATTCGAGGCCGAGTCGACGCGATACGAGCGGGGTGACGAATCCGAACACGGCGAACGACGCGGCGACGATGGTGCCGAACGCGCCGATGAGCGCCGGCCCGAACCCGAGTTCGGCGGCGAGCACGTCCATCAGGGGCGAGAATCCCGTCACGGCGGTCCGCAGGCTCACCGCGGTTGCGATAATCCCGAGGAGTGGGAATGCCAGACTGCGTCCTGCTCGAACCTTCGCCACGATGCGACCTCCGCCAGTTACTGATGGGATGATGGGATGAATCTAGGGCATGATGCGACGACGGCGAAATCGGTCGTCGTGCGACCGAACGTCGTCGCCCAGGTGACCGAGTTCTTCCACGACCAGGTCCGCTCCGGGGCATGGCCGGTCGGGGAGCGCATCCCGGTGGAGAAGGAGCTCGTCGAGATCACCGGCGCCGGGCGCAACGCCGTCCGCGAGGGCGTGCAGGCGCTCGTGCAGGCGGGCCTCCTCCGGCGCGAGCAGGGGCGGGGCACGTTCGTGCTGGCGAACTCCGCGCTCACGACGACGATCACGCGGCGGGTGACGCACGCGTCGCGCGAGCACGTGCTCCAGCTCCGCCACGCGATCGACGCGTCGGCGGCCGCGCTCGCCGCCGAGCACCACGACCTGGCCGATGCGGCCAGGCTCCGGGGGGCCCTCGCCGTGCGCACCGAGTCCTGGCGGCGCGCGTCGGTGCCCGACCGGATCCGGGCCGACCTCGACCTGCACCGCGCGATCGTCTTGGCCACCGGGAACCCGCTCTACGTCGAACTCTTCGACGGACTCGCCGACGCGTTCGAAGCCGAGCTCGAGCACGACGTGCAGGGCGACGACGACGCGCACGCCGACCAGCACGAACGCCTCGTCGCCGCGATCCTCGACCGCGACCCCGCCGCCGCGGCCGCCTGGATCGACCGGCTGTTCGACACGCTCGACTGAGCGGCCGCCGGGGCGAGGCATCCGCTCGCCGACGATGGAGGCCGGCGGCCTTTCCGGGCGCTCGCGACGGGGCCATACTGGCCTTGGGGCGCGGTGGTCGTCGCCGCGCGGGGGAGCGGCAAGCGGGTTCGGGGGAGCCCGCCGGCCGGTGAGGGGGACGACATGCCTTCCGACGCGCGCATCGTGCGGCAGGACCGGGTCGAGATCCATCGCGACAAGGGCGGCAGGATGCCGAACTTCGTCTGGATGAAGGAGCGCGGCGTGCTCCTGCTCATCGAGGAGGGCGGCGAGCGGACGGTCGTGCTCGTGCGTGAGGGGCATCCGGATCTGTCGGACGAGATCTCGACCGTGCGGGGCTACGGTACGCCGCGCGGGCCGTACGGCAGCACGGCGTTCGGCGACCGCGCTCTGCGGATCGGGTTCGGCGAGGAGCGGCTCATCGTCGCCTTCACTGGCGAGACGACCGACCTGACCGGCACGGTCGCCGACCTGCAGGTCGATCGGCTGACGGGAGACTTCGACCTCATGAGCGCGCTCGGCGCCGCGCGGGACCTCTGGCGAAACCGCGACTTCTGGCGGCGGTCGCTCGAGGCCGCGAAGGCCTGGCGTGGGTTGCTCCCCAAGGGGTCCGGCGCCGCCGGGCGCGCGACGAACACGAGATCGAAGGCGAAGGCGAGCCCTGCACGCGCACCCGCCACGCGCGGCGGCGGCGGGATGGGCGTGCGGTACTCCGACGAGTTCCGGCAGCGGGCGGTGGCGGCCGCGCAGGCGTCCGATGCGTCGGTGGCCGCCGTGGCGCGGGAGTTGGAGATCAGCCCGACCACGCTGCGCCGCTGGATCGAGCAGTCGGCCTGAACGCACGGAGCCCCGAGCCGGTCGGCTCGGGGCTCCGTGCGAGGCACGTCGTCGGGCGCGCTATCCGCGCCGCGCCGACTCACCCGTCGGCGTGGCCGTCGCGCCGTCACTCCCGTCGGGGTCGGGAACGCCGGCGCCCGCGCCGACCGCGGCCGGCACGTGCTCCTCCGCGGTGAGCCCGCGGAGCTCGGCCTCGAGGCGCTCCGCCTCGTCGCCGCCGATCGCCTCGCCGCGGGCGACCAGCCCCGCGACATCCGACAGCGGGATCTCCTTGAGGAACAGCGCCAGGAGGAAGGCGATCGCGATGAACGGGATCAGGTACCAGAACACCGGTGCGAGCGCGTCGGCGTACGCGTCGACCACGCCGTCGCGGACGGGGTCGGGCAGCTGGTTCAGCGTCGCGGGGTCGATGGTCGCGGTCGCGTTCGCGGCCTGCTCGGCGGTCGCCCCGGCCCCGGCGAAGACGTCGGTGAGGTTCTCGGTGAGGCGGGTCGTGAACAGCGTGCCGAACACCGCCGTGCCGAGGGCGGCACCCACCTCGCGGAAGTAGTTGTTGCTGCTCGTCGCCGTGCCGATGTCGGCGGCGGGCACCGCGTTCTGCACGACGAGCACGACGACCTGCATGATCAGTCCGAGGCCGGCGCCGAACACGAACAGGTAGATGCAGATCAGCCAGATCGGGGTCGACGCCGCCAGGGTCGTCATCGCCACCATCGCGGCGCCCGTGATCACGGTGCCGAGGATCGGGAACAGCTTGTACCGGCCGGTCCGCGTGATGAGCAGGCCCGAGAGGATCGACGTGCCCATGAGGCCGACCATCATCGGCAGCATCAGCAGGCCGGAGGCCGCGGCCGACGTGCCCGACGACATCTGCAGGAAGGTCGGCACGAAGCCGATCGCGGCGAACATGCCGATGCCGAGGGCGAGGCCGATCGCGGTGGCGTTCACGAACACCGGGTTCTTGAACATCGACAGCGGCATGACCGGGTCGGCCGCCTTCGCCTCGACGAGGATGAACAGCGCGACCGCGACGACGAGCCCGAGGCCCCACGACCAGGTGGCCATCGAGTCCCAGCCGAAGTCGGTGTCGCCGCCGAAGTCGGTGAAGAAGATGAGGCAGGTCGTGGCGATCGAGAGGAAGATCACGCCGAGCCAGTCGATCGGCTTCTCGGCCTTCTTGTTCGGCAGCTTGAGCGCGAACACGGCGATGAGGAACGCGGCGATGCCGACGGGGATGTTGATGTAGAACGCCCACTGCCACGTGAGGTGGTCGACGAAGAAGCCGCCGAGGAGCGGGCCGGCGACCGCCGACAGGCCGAAGATGCCGCCGAGCGGGCCGAGGTACTTGCCGCGCTCGGAGGCGGGCACGATGTCGGCGATGATCGCCTGCGACAGGATCATGAGCCCGCCGCCGCCGAGGCCCTGGAGGGCGCGGAACACGACGAACATCCAGAAGTCGCCGGCGAAGGCGCATCCGATGGAGGCGAGCGTGAAGATCGCGATCGCGACCAGGAAGAGCCGGCGCCGGCCGAGCACGTCGCCGAACTTGCCGTAGATCGGCATGACGATCGTCGTGGCGAGGATGTACGCCGTGGTGATCCAGACCTGGTGCTCGACGCCGCCGAGCTCGCCGACGATCGTCGGCATCGCGGTGGAGACGATGGTCTGGTCGAGGCTCGCGAGGAGCATGCCCGCGATGAGGGCGCTGAAGATGATCCAGATGCGGCGCTTGGTGAGCAGCATCGGGGGAGGGGCGATGGTCGTCATGGGGTCTTTCGTTCGGGCGGGGGTTCGGGAGGGGAGCAGGGAATCGGGGGATCGCGGACGCGCGGCTAGAGCGCGAAGGCGGTGCGCGCGGCGTCGAGCCGGCGGTGCGCGAGGGTGCGGAGGTCGGGCGGGGTGTCGCCCTCGAAGAACTCCTCCAGGGAGGGCTGCACGATCGGGCCGAGGACCTTCACGGCCATCTCGGCCCGGAGGTCGCCCGCGGCCCAGCCCTGCCGGCGTTCGACGAGCCGGATGTCGTCGCGGATCGCCTCGTCCATGAGCTCGAACGCGTGGGCGATGAGGCGCGGTTCGCGCTTCGCGGCCCGGATGACCTCGCCGATCTCGTGCGGTTCGAGGCCGGTGCGCTCCCACCTCGCGACGAGCAGCTCCACGAGGGCCTCCATCAGCGGGCCGTCGCCGGCGACGAACGCCTCGTCGAGGTCGTGGTGGTCGGTGCGCACGGCGACGCCGAGGACGGCGTTCTCCTTCGACGCGAAGTAGTTGAAGAACGTGCGGCGGGAGACGCCGGCCTCCGCGCACGCCTCGTCGACGGTGAAGCCGTGCAGCCCGCGCTCGACCGTCAGCCGGCGGGCGACCCGGCGGAGCGTGCGCTCGGTCTCCCGGGTCTTCCGGTTCCGGAGGGAAGCTGCACTATCGGTCACAGAGTGCAGTCTTGCACTTCCCGCCTGAAAGTGCACTTCGAGGAGGCCGGTCACCCGGCGGCGAGGAACCGCCCGACGGCCTGCTCGACCGCGACCGGGAACCGCCGGAGCTGGTCGAGGTCGACCCACTCGTCGACCGCATGAAGCCCGCCGCCGGCCGGTCCGCACACCACGGTCGGCACGCCGACCTCCTGCCAGAGCGCCGACTCCATCCAGTAGGGCGCGCCGACCGGCTCGGGTCGCGTCCCGGTCTCGGCGAGGGCCGCGCCGAGCAGCCGCGAGAACTCCGCGGCGGCGCCGGTCGCGTCGACCTGCCAGGCGGCGCGGGCCATCCCGAGCCGCACCTCCGCCGTCAGCCCCGGAAGGCCCGCCACGACCCCGTCGACGAGCGCGCGCACCTCGTCGAGGGCGCGGGCGGATGCCTCGCACGGCACGGTCCGCCGCTCGACGACGACCTCCGCGCCGGCGGCGACGGTGAACGGGGCGGTGCCGGCGCGGGCGACGGTGGCCATCAGCGAGCCGTGCCCGAGGAGCGGATGCGGGGCGAGGGCGTGGAGCGACGCATCCGCCGCCCGGATCCCGGCGAGCAGGTCGCCGAGCGCCCGGATCGCGTCCACCCCCTGGTCGGGCTGCGACGAGTGCGCGGCCCGCCCGTGCAGGGCGACGTCGACGACCGCGAATCCGCGGTGCGCCGCGGCGAGGTCGAGCCAGGTCGGCTCGGCGATGAGGCACAGGTCGGGGGCGAGGTCGCGGCCCGACAGGTCGGCGATCACCGCCTCGGCGCCCACGCTCGCGTCCTCCTCGTCCGCGACGAGGGCCACGACGATCGTGCCGGGTGCATCCGCGGCGGCGAGCCGCTCGGCCGCGACGACGAGGCCGGCCACGCCGCCCTTCATGTCGCTGGCGCCGCGGCCGACCAGGCGCTCCCCGTCGATGCGCGCCGTGAAGGGATCGGGCATCCCGTCGACGCCGACCGTGTCGAGGTGCCCGTTGAGCACGACCGTGCGCCCCGGCCGCGACCCCGACCGCACCGCGACCAGGCTGACGCGCGACGCATCCGACGCAGCGGGCACGAGCCGCACCGCGAACCCGGCCGCGTCGAGTCGTTCGGCGAGGTGCGCCGCGATGCGGGCCTCGCCGGGCGCGCCCGGCACGAGGCTCGAGCTCACCGAGTCGATGCCGATCAGCGTCGCGGCGAGGTCGACGACGGCGGCGGATGCGGACACGGCGAGGGGATCGGTCGGCATGGGAGCACCCTACCGACCGACCCCGGATCGCCGGTCAGACCGCCGCGACCGCCGGTCAGACCGCCGCGACCGCCGCGCGGATCGCGGCGAGCGCCGTCTCGGGGTGCGACACCATCGAGACGTGCGAGGCCGCGACCTCGCTGACGGTCGACCCGGCGCGCTCGGCGAGGCGGCGGAGCACGGCGACCGGGATGACGAGGTCGTCGGTGCCGATGACGGCCCAGCTCGGCCGCGTCCTCCAGGCGGGCTCGCCCGACGGCGTGACGTTCGCGATGAGCGACGCGGGGCGCTGGCTCGCCGCGATGGTCCAGCGATCGGCGTCGGAGAGGTCGGGCGCGAACGAGGCGTGCACGACCTCGGGCTTCAGGAAGACCTCGACCACGCCCTCCGGAGCGCCCGGGTAGGCGACGAAGTCGAAGATCGTCGTCGGGTCCTCGACGGCGAGCGCCGATCCCGAGCCGTCGAGGATCTGCACGACCGTCTCGCCCTCGTCCGGGATGAAGGCGTTGACGTACACGAGGGCCGCGACGTTCGGCGCCGACGTCGCGGCGTTCGTGATCACCGCGCCGCCGTACGAGTGCCCGACGAGCACGACCGGCCCGCTCGTGCGCTGGGCGAGGAACGCGGCGAGGTACGCCGCATCGTCGGCCAGTCCGCGCAGCAGGTTCGGCGGCACGAGCACCGTGTAGCCGTCGGCCTGCAGCGCCCTCGTCACCGCATCCCAGCTCGATCCATCGGCCCAGGCCCCGTGCACCAGCACGATCGTCTGCTTCGTCGCATCCGTCATCGCTACCTCCCCAAGTTTCGAACGTCCGGGGGCACCATACGCCCGTTGCGACCTGCGGCACCAGAGTCCGTTTCCGGGTCAGGGTGCAGGTCGCGAGCGGATGCCCCGCCCCCGCCGCCTCCGCCCGCGCCCTACCCGGCCGGGCCGACGTGCGGCAGACTGCACGCGGGGGTGGGCCATGGACGACGCGAGCGAGATCCCGACGCGACTGCGCCTCGAGCTCCGGCACCGGATGCGGCCGCTGGTCGGCCGGGACCCCGCCGAGCGCGACCGCGCCGTCACCCCGCTCGAGCTGCTCTACGACCTGACGTACGTCGTCGCCTTCGCCGCGGCCGCCGACCTGCTCGCCGAGCACCTCGCGGAGGGCGAGGTGTGGTCGGCGATCGCCGGGTTCGTGTTCGTCGGGTGGGCGGTGAGCTGGGCGTGGCTGAACTTCACCTGGTTCGCGTCCGCGTACGGCAACGACGACGTCATGTTCCGCCTCGCGACGATCGTGCAGATGATCGGAGTCGTCGTGCTCGTGTTCGGGTTGCCGGCCGCCTTCGAGGCGCTCGCGCACGCCGAGAACCCGCTGGTGCCCGCCATCGTCATCGGGTACGTGGTGATGCGCGTGCCGCAGATCGCCCTCTGGCTGGCGGCGGCCCGCCAGGATCCGGCGCACCGCCGGATCGCCCTGGCGTACGCCGTGATCATCTCGGCGGCGCAGGTCGGCTGGGTGCTGCTCGCGATCGCGGAGCTGCCCATCGTGCCGACGATCGTCATCCTGCTCGTGCTGGCCTCCGCGGAGATGGCCGCCCCGGTCATGTCGGCGCACCGCATGGGGTTCGCACCGTGGAACGCCGGCCACATCGCCGAGCGGTTCGCCCTCCTCACGCTCATCACGATCGGCGAGGTGATCGCCGGCACGACGGCGGCGGTCGGCGCCCTCACCCTGGAGCAGGGCTGGTCGCCGGAGGCGGTGCTGATCATCTCGTCGGGGCTGCTCATCGCGGCGGCCATCTGGTGGACCTACTTCCTGGTGCCGTCGCGGACGGTGCTCGAGCTGCGACCGACCCGCACGTTCTCGTGGCGCTACGCGCACCTGCCGCTGTTCGCGTCGATCGCGGCGGTCGGCGCCGGCCTGCACCTGACCACCATCGCCGTCGAGCACGGCGGCGTCTCCCTGTTCGGCATCTCGCTGGCCCTCGCGATCCCGCTCGCCCTCACGATCGTGGTCATCCTCCTGATCTGGAGCGTGCTCCTGCGGTCGTTCGACCTCTCGCACCTGTCGCTGCTGCTCGTCACGCTGGCGCCGCTCGTGGCGGCGGTCGTCGTGGGATTCCTCGCGGGCCCGACCGAGCCGATCGACCTGGAGGACCGGTCCGACCTCACCGCGCTCAGCGTCGTGATCTCGCTCGTCGCCCTCGGCGCGGTGATCGAGGTCGTGGGCCACGAACTGGTCGGGTACGGGCACACGCTCCGCGCCTGGCAGCGCACGGCGGGCGAGGCGGAGGGGGCGACGGCGACCGACCTGCCGCGCGGCTGATCGCGCAGGGCGGTCGCCCCAGGCCGGTCGCCCCAGGTCGGTCGTCTCAGGCCGGATGCCTCACCCGCCGGGGTCCGCGCCGGTGGGGGCGTCGACCATGCGGGGCTGCCCCGACCGGTGCAGGCCCACGCCGACGTCCGGCGGTGCGAAGTGCAGGGGCAGCGCGACGACGACGCCCGTCGCGACCACCGCGACGGCGGTGCCGATCGCGCACGCCCGCGCCATCACGGCCTGCGTCCGCGTCCGGAGCGCGCGGCGCGCCAGCGCCAGGAGCGCCGCGCCGGTCACGCCGCCGGCGGTGTTCGCGATGACGTCCGTGAGGTCGGCGCTGCCGACCGCGAGCGCGTACTGCCCGACCTCGAGGCCGAGGCTCGCCGCGCCGACGACGCCCGCGACCCTCCACCACGACCAGCGCGGCGCGAGGAGCGCGAGGAAGAGCCCGAACGGCACGAACACGAGCAGGTTGCCGACGACCTCGACGGGGTCGCTCGCGCCCTCCCCGCCAGCGGCGACGAACGGGACGAGCTTCAGCACGCGGACGCCGGCCGTGCCCACCCACGGCACCTCCAGCTTCCACAGCACGAGCCAGGCGAGCAGGCCGAGGTAGACGGCGAAGGAGACCGCGATCGTCGACCGGGAGCGGGCGGTCACGGCTGCATCCGCGGATCGGACGTCGGGTCGGGATAGGCCGCCGGGCAGCCGGCGGCGACCGCGTCGGGACGCAGCTCGTAGTGCCACGACTCGTTGGCGTAGACCTGGCAGAGCCCGTACGCGGCGCCGAACTGCGAGAGCCAGTACGTGGCGTCGAACGGCCCGAGGTCGACCGCGTCGCCCTGCACGTGCGGGGAGGTCTCGGCGGTGGCGACCCAGCGCGCGGCCTCCGCCGCCGATCCGTACTCGGCGACGGCGTCGCGCAGCAGGTCGTCCTGGTACGCCGCGGAGCGCCAGCCGCTGTTGACGAGGAACTCGATGCCCTCGGCCGAGGCATCCGTCGCCGCGCTCCGCAGCGCCTCGAGGAGGGCGGGATCGAGGTTCGCCACGCCCGGATACGCGTCGTCGAAGACCGTGACCCCCTCCGGCAGGACGCCGTCGGCTTCCGTCGGCGTCGACCACGGCAGTGACGACGAGGCGGCCGACTGCGCGAGGACCGTGCCGACCGCCGCGGCGGCGACGACCGCCAGTACGGCGGCGAGGGCGCCGCGCCGCCGGCGGGAGGTGGAGCGTGGGGGTGGTGCCGTTCGATGCATGCTCCCAGCCAAGCGAGCGCGTCGTTGCGGGGCCGTATGCGGTTCTCGATAGGCCGACGATATGCCCGGCCTCCTAGCATCGAGGCATGCGCGTGCTGATCGTCGAGGACGAACCCCTGCTCGCCGAGGCCATCCGCGACGGGCTGCGCCTCGAGGCGATCGCGGCGGATGTCGCGGGCGACGGCGACACGGCGCTCGAGATGCTGGCGATCAACGCCTACGACCTCGCCGTGCTCGACCGGGACATCCCCGGCCCGTCGGGCGACGAGGTCGCGCGGCGCATCGTCGCGTCCGGCAGCGGCATGCCGATCCTCATGCTCACCGCCGCCGACCGGCTCGACGACAAGGCGTCGGGGTTCGAGCTCGGTGCCGACGACTACCTGACGAAGCCGTTCGAGCTGCGCGAACTCGTGCTGCGGTTGCGCGCACTCGATCGCCGACGCGCGCATATCCGCCCGCCCGTGCGCGAGATCGCGGGCCTGCGGGTCGACGCGTTCCGCCGCGAGGTCTACCGTGACGGTCGCTACGTGGCGCTGACGCGCAAGCAGTTCGCGGTGCTCGAGGTGCTCGTCGCCGCCGAGGGCGGGGTGATCAGCGCCGAGGAGCTGCTCGAGCGGGCGTGGGACGAGAACGCCGACCCGTTCACGAACGCGGTGCGAATCACCGTCTCAGCGCTGCGCAAGCGACTCGGCGAGCCCTGGCTGATCGTCACGGTGCCGGGCGTCGGCTACCGCATCGACGCGGGGGGCGCGGAGCATGGCTAGGCCGCCCGGGCCGAGCGTCCGGCTGAAGCTCACCCTCAGCTACGCCGGATTCCTCATGCTGGCCGGGGCGCTGCTGCTCGCGGTCGTCTGGGTGTTCCTGCTGCGCTACGTGCCCGCGCAGGCCATCGACACCATCGGGGGATTCGTGCCGGGCCGCGACGACCTCGTGCGCGCCTTCGCGCCGGCCGTCGCCTGGGCGCTGGTATTCCTGCTCGCGTTCGGACTGCTCGGCGGATGGTTCCTCGCCGGGCGGATGCTCGCGCCGCTCGACCGCATCACGCGGGCGACCCGCCGGGCGGCCGGCGGATCCCTCTCGCACCGGATCGAGCTGGAGGGGCGCCAGGACGAGTTCCGCGAGCTCGCCGACAGCTTCGATGCGATGCTCGCCCGGCTCGAGGCCCACGTCGCGGAGCAGCAGCGGTTCGCCGCCAACGCCTCCCACGAACTCCGCACCCCGCTCGCGATCACCCAGGCCATGCTCGACGTCGCCCGCGAGGACCCGGACCGCGACCCCGACGCGCTGATCGCCCGGCTCCGAATCGTCAACGCCCGGGCGATCGAGCTCACCGAGGCCCTGCTCGTGCTGAGCCGCGCCGACCAGGGCTCCTTCGCGCGGGAGCCCGTCGACCTCTCGCTCGTGGCGGAGGAGGCCGTCGAGACGCTCCTGCCGCTCGCGGAGGCGCGCGGCATCGCGCTCGAGGCATCCGGGGACGTCGCGATCGCGACCGGTTCGCAGGCGCTGCTGCTCCAGCTGACGACGAACCTGCTGCACAACGCGATCGTGCACAACCTCGCGGAGGGCGGCGCGGTGCACCTCGCCACGGCGGCGGGCGGCGACGTCGTGTCGCTGACCGTCGAGAACACGGGCGAGCCGCTCAACCCGGGCGCGGTGGCGACCTACGTGGAGCCGTTCCAGCGCGGCTCCGACCGCGTCCGCGACGGCCACGCCGGCGTGGGCCTCGGACTCGCGATCGTCGCCAGCATCACGCGCGCGCACCGCGGCGCGCTGACGCTCGAACCGCGGGCCGCCGGCGGCCTGCGGGTGACGGTGACCCTGCCGGCGGCGACCGGCTGACGCGACCCGCGCGCCCGGCCGCGACGGTGCGACGTCACGACCCCCGCAGGATCGACGTCATCTTCTTGCCGCGCGCGACCTCGTCGACGAGCTTGTCCATCCAGCGGATCCGCTGCATGAGCGGATCCTCGATCTCCTCCACCCGCATGCCGCAGATGACGCCCGTGATGAGGGTCGCGTTCGGGTTCATCTCGGGCGCCTCGGCGAAGAACGTCCGCAGGTCCCGCCCGTCGGCGATCGCGGTCTCGAGGCCGTCGTCGTCGTAGCCGGTGAGCCAGGTGATGACCTCGTCGACCTCGGCGCGGGAGTGCTCCTTGCGCTCGACCTTCTGCACGTAGAGCGGGTAGATGCTCGCGAAGCTCATGCCGTAGATCCGGTGCTCACCCATGCGTCAAGTGTCCCCCCATTCGTCGTCCGGCTCCAGCGTCCACCGCTGCGCGAGCGCCTCCGCACCGCGCGCCAGCAGCGCGACGTCCGCGCCGACGAGCACGAACGACGCGCCGTGATCGAGGTACCGTTGCGCGACGTCCGGGTCGAACGCGTTCACGCCGACGGGCTTCCCGGCGCCGAGGACGGCCTCGAAGGTGCGCAGCACGGCGGCCGAGACATCCGGATGCGCCTGCTGCCCGATGAGCCCCATCGACGCGGCCAGGTCGCTCGGCCCGACGAACACCCCGTCGACGCCGTCGACCGCGGCGATCGACGCGGCGTTCGCGACGCCCTCGACCGTCTCGACCTGCACGACCAGCGACACGAACGCGTCGGCGTTCGCGAGGTAGTCGTCGACGCGGTTCCACCGGGCCGAGCGGGCGAGCGCCGAGCCCACGCCGCGGCGCCCGCGCGGCGGATAGCGCACGGCCTCGACGACGGCCGCCGCCTCCTCGGCCGACGAGACCATCGGCACGAGCAGGTTCTGCGCCCCGAGGTCGAGCACCTGCTTGACCACGACCGCGTCGGCCGACGGCACCCGCACCACCGTCGTCGCCGGGTACGCGGCGAGCGCCTGGAGGTGCGCGAGCACCGACTCGAGCCCGTTCGGGGCGTGCTCCATGTCGACGAGCACCCAGTCGAGCCCGGCCCCGGCGCAGAGCTCCGCGACGAGGGGGCTGCCCGAGCACGCCCAGATGCCGGCGAGCGGGCGGGATGCGCCGGCCAGCCGGTCCCGGAGGGTCGGCGGCAACGGCGCCGCGGCGCCCGGGTTCACGTGAAGCGGCATGCGATCGTCCCCATCTCCCCGTAGTCGGCCAGCACCTCGTCGCCGCGCGACACCCACATGGGCCGCGTGAAGGAGCCGGCCAGGATGACCTCGCCCGCCTCCAGGCGGGCGCCGTGCTGGTGCAGCTTGTTCGCGAGCCACGCGACGCCGCGGGCCGGGTGGCCGAGCACGCCGGCGGCGACGCCGGTCTCCTCGATCCCGCCGTTGCGGTGCAGCAGGCCGGGCACCCAGCGCAGGTCGACCTCGTCGGGCCGCCGTCGCGTGTCGCCGAGCACCATCGCGCCGTAGGCGGCGTTGTCGCTGATCGTGTCGACGATCGTGCGTCCCTCGAGCTCGATGTGCGAGTTCAGCACCTCGAGCGCGGGCACGACGTGGTCGGTCGCGGCGAGCACCTGCTCGAGGGTGCAACCGGGCCCCTCGAGCGGGGTGCCGAGCACGAAGGCGAGCTCGACCTCGATGCGCACGTTCGAGAACCGGTCGACCGGCAGCTCGGCGCCGCTCGCGAAGACCGTGTCGTCGAACATCACGCCGTAGTCGGGCTCGGTGATGCCGGTGGCCTGCTGCATCGCCTTCGACGTCAGCCCGATCTTCCGGCCGACGAGCCGCCGCCCCTCGGCGAGCATCCGGTCGCGCCAGACGCCCTGGATCGCGTAGGCGTCCTCGACGGTCGCGTCGGGGTACCGTGCGGTGATGCGCGGGATGACCCGGTGCTCCCGGTCGGCGTCCGCGAGCTCCGCGGCGATCGCGGCGATGACGTCGGCGGCGAGCATCAGAGCTGGTGCCCCAGCTTGTACTCGCCCTGCTTGTACTCGGGCATCGAGGCCTCGCCCTCCTCGCGGCGGGTGTACGAGAAGCCGTCGGCGCCGATGGTGACGGCCATCTCCGAGGCATCCGTGCGCGCGACGACCGGTTGCGGGTTCCCGTCGAGGTCGAGCACGAGGGAGGCCTCGGTGTACCAGGACGGCACGACCGGGTTGCCCCACCAGTCGCGGCGCTGGTTGTCGTGCACGTCCCACGTGACGACCGGGTTGTCGGGGTCGCCCGTGTAGTAGTCCTGCGTGTAGATCTCGACCCGGTGCCCGTCGGGGTCGCGCAGGTACAGGTAGAACGCGTTCGACACGCCGTGGCGGCCGGGGCCGCGCTCGATCGCGTCGGAGCGGCGCAGCGCGCCGAGCTTGTCGCAGATCGCGAGGATGTTGTGCTTCTCGTGCGTCGCGAATGCGACGTGGTGCATCCGCGGGCCGTCGCCGCCGGTCGCCGCGGTGTCGTGCACCGTCGGCTTCCGGCGCATCCACGCCGCGTAGACCACGCCGTCCTCGTCCTGGATGTCCTCGGTGACGCGGAACCCGAGGTCCTGGTAGTGCCGCACCGCGCGCGGCACGTCGGGGGTGACCTGGTTGAAGTGGTCGAGGCGCACGAGCGCGCCCGGCGTGTACAGGTCGTACCGCCACGCGAGCCGTTCGACGTGCTCGACGTCGTGGAAGAACTCGAACGGGAACCCGAGCGGGTCCTCGACCCGCACCGAGTCGCCGACGCCCGTGACGAAGCCCTCGGGCCGGCGCTCGACGCGGCATCCGAGCTCGGTGTAGAACGCGACCGCCCGGTCGAGGTCCTCCGGCGTGCGCACCCGGTACGAGAACGCGGCGACCGCCGCGACCGGCCCCTGCCGCAGCACGAGGTTGTGGTGGATGAACTCCTCGAGGGTGCGCAGGTACACGACCCCCTCGTCCTCCTCGGTGACGGTGAGGCCGAGCACGTCGACGTAGAACGCGCGCGACGCGGCGAGGTCGGTGACGACGAGCTCCATCGAGGCGCAGCGCAGGATGTCGGGCGCCGGGGCGGTGGGCGTCGGCACCGGGCGGTCGGTGCGGATGGGCGCCTCCTGCGAGACGAAGAAGCCCGAGGACGTCGGGGTGAGGCCGTCGCGATGCGTCATGGTCAGCGTCCCTGCCCGTCGTGCGCCTTGCCGAACGTGGGGTTCGGCGTCGGGCCGAGCGTGATGTGCACGGCCTGCTGGTCGGTGTAGAAGTCGATCGAGCGGGTTCCGCCCTCGTGCCCGAGGCCGGACGCCTTGACGCCGCCGAACGGCGTGCGGAGGTCGCGCACGTTGTTCGAGTTCAGCCACACCATGCCGGCCTCGAGCGCGTGCGCCACGTTGTGCGCGCGGGTCAGGTCGTTCGTCCACACGTAGGCGGCGAGCCCGTACCTGGTGGCGTTCGCGAGGGCGATCGCGTCGGCGTCGGTGTCGAACGGGGTGATCGCGACCACCGGGCCGAAGATCTCCTCCTGGAAGATGCGCGCGTCTGGTGGGACGTCGGCGAACACGGTCGGCGCGACGAAGTTGCCGTGGTCGAACCCGGGCGGGCGGCCGCCGCCGGCGACGAGGCGCCCCTCCTGCCGGCCCAGCTCGACGTACGACATGACCTTCGCGAAGTGCTCCGGGTGCACGAGCGCCCCGACCTCGGTCGCGGGGTCGTGCGGCAGGCCCACCCGCACGCGCTTGGCCTGCGCGGCGTATCGCTCGACGAAGTCGTCGTAGACGTCGCGCTGCACGAGGATGCGGCTGCCCGCGGTGCACCGTTCGCCGTTCAGCGAGAAGACGCCGAAGATCGTCGCGTCGACCGCCGCCTCGAGGTCGGCGTCGGCGAACACGATCGCCGGGCTCTTGCCGCCGAGCTCCATCGACAGGCCCTTCAGGTACGGCGCCGCGTTCGCGAAGATGAGCTGCCCGGTGCGGCTCTCGCCGGTGAAGGAGATGAGCGGGACATCCGGATGCCGCACGAGCGCGTCGCCCGCCTCCTCGCCGAGGCCGTGGACGAGGTTGAAGACGCCGACGGGCAGCCCGGCCTCCTCGAAGATGCCGGCCCAGAGCGACGCCGACAGCGGCGTGAACTCGGCCGGCTTCAGCACGACCGAGTTGCCGGTCGCGAGCGCGGGCGCGAGCTTCCACGACTCGAGCATGAACGGCGTGTTCCACGGCGTGATCAGGCCGGCGACGCCGATCGGCTTGCGGTTCACGTAGTTCACCTGCCGGCCGGGCACCTTGAACGCGTCGTCGGCCTGGGCGACGATCAGGTCGGCGAAGAAGCGGAAGTTCTCGGCGGCGCGGCGGGCCTGGCCCAGCGCCTGCGTGATGGGCAGGCCGGAGTCGAAGCTCTCGAGCTCGGCGAGCCGGGCGTCGCGCGACTCGACGAGGTCGGCGATGCGGTGCAGCACGCGGGAGCGCTCGCGTGGGAGCATCCGCGCCCACGGCCCGTCGGCGAACGCGCGCCGGCCCGCCGCGACCGCGCGGTCGACGTCGGCCGCGCGGCCGGCCGCCGCGCGCAGGTAGACCTCGTTCGAGACGGGGTCGAGCACGTCGAACGTGCCGCCGTCGATCGAGTCGACGGACGCGCCGTCGATGTAGTGCCGGATGGCGTCGGGCAGGTCGGCGGGCACGTGCGCGGCCGCGGCGGTGGGGGCCGCGGCGGTGCGGGTCACGGCGGTGGGGTCTGGCATGGCTGCCTCCGATCGGATGTCGCGGGCGTCAGTCGGCGAGGAGGCCGAGCGGTTCGCCGGGGTGTTCGTGGAGCAGGTAGGCGTCGAGCGTTGCCGACCGGTGCCGGCGTGCCGCGAGCTCGATGTCGCCGAGCGGGGCGCCCGCCGCGATGAGGGCGACGATGCCCTCGTGCTCGCGCACCGACTCCTGCGCCCGGCCCGGCACGAAGCTGAAGGTCGACTCGCGCAGGTGCCCGAGTCGCGCCCACTCCGCCTCGACGAGCTCGAGCAGCCGGGGGTTCGTGCACGGCGCGAAGAGCACCGCGTGGAACTGCTGGTTGAGCGCGGTGAACCGTCGCGGGTCGAAGTCGTCGAGCGAGTCGGTCATGCGCCGGTTGAGCTCGCGGGCGCGCACGAGGTCGTCGGCGGTGAGCCGGCGCGCGGCGAGCGCGGTGGCGGCGCCCTCGAGGATGCTCAGCGACTGCATGCTCTGCCGGTACCGGGTGTCGTCGATCATCGCGACGTGCGCGCCGACGTTCCGCTCGAACGTGACGAGCCCCTCCGACTCCAGCTGGCGGATCGCCTCGCGCACGGGCACGACGCTCATGTCGAGCCGGCCGGCGATGGTGCCGAGCACGAGCCGGTAGCCGGGCGTGTACTCCTGGCTCGCGATGCGCGCCTTGATCCACTGGTACGCCTGCTGCGACTTGCTCAGCGCGGCCGGAGCGGCGGGTGCCGCCGACGCGGCGGATGCCTCGGTCGCGGCGGATGCCTCGGTCACGACGCCTCCCCGTTTCGCTCGGCGTCGTAGCGGGCCCGCCACTCGGCGTTCATCGGGAAGAGCCCGTCGACGGCGGCGCCGGCGGCGACCTGCGCGGCGATCCACGCATCCTCCTCCTCCTGCGCGAGGGCCGCGTCGGCGACCTCCTCGGCGAGCGCGGGCGGGATGACGATCACGCCGTCGGCGTCGCCCACGACGACGTCGCCGGGCTGCACGGTGGTACCGCCGCAGGCGATGGTCACGTCGACGTCCCACGGCACGTGGCGACGGCCGAGGACGGCCGGGTGCGCGCCCGCCGAGTACACGGGCAGGCCGACGGCGGCCACGGCGTCGGCGTCGCGGACCCCGCCGTCGGTGACGATGCCGGCGGCGCCGCGGGCGTGGGCGCGGAGCGCGAGGATGTCCCCGAGCGTGCCCGACCCGGTCTCGCCGCGCGCCTCGATGACGAGCACCTCGCCCTCGCGGACGGCGTCGAACGCGCGCTTCTGCGCGTTGTAGCCGCCGCCGTGCGCGGCGAACAGGTCTTCGCGGTTCGGCACGAAGCGCAGCGTCTTCGCGACGCCGACGAGCTTCCGCTCGGGATGGTTCGGGCGGACGCCGTCGACGGTGACGTGGTCGAGCCCCCGCTTGCGGAGCTGCGCCGAGAGCGCGGCGACCGGGGCCGCCTCGAGCTTCGCGCGAAGCGCGGGGGAGAGCCCCTCGGGCGGGAGTCCGGCGGCCTCCCTGGAGCCCCAGGCCTCGACGCGCTGGTGGTCGTCGATCCGTGGCAGCGACCCGAGCGCCGGGTCGAACGCGATGGTGCCCTCGGTGACGGTCGTGACGAGCCGGCCCGACGTCGGGGCGCCGGGCGCCGCGGGCGCGTCGACCTCGACCTCGAGCACGTCGCCCGGCACGGCGACCGAGGAGCCGGCGGGCGTGCCGGTGAGGATGACGTCGCCGGGTTCGAGCGTGAGGTGCTGCGACAGGTCGGCGATGAGCTGCGGGAACGGGAAGAGCAGATCGGCCGTGGTGTCCTCCTGGGTGAGCACGCCGTTCACCCAGGTGCGCACGCGGAGCGACGCGGGGTCGACGCCCGGGCTCGTCGCGTCGAAGCGCGTCGGCCCGATCGGGGTGAAGCCGTCGCCGCCCTTGTTGCGGAGGTTCGAGCCGGCGTCGTTGGCGCGCAGGTCGTAGAGGCCGAGGTCGTTCGCGGCGGTGACCCAGGCGACGTGCGACCAGGCGTCGGCGAGGGCGACGCGTCGCGCGGCGGTGCCGATGACGAGGGCGATCTCGCCCTCGAAGGCGAGCAGTTCGGTGCCGGCCGGCCGTTCGACGGTCGAGCCGCTCGCGGCGACCGAGCTGGACGGCTTGAGGAAGTAGGAGGGGGCCGCCGGCGTGCGGCCGCGCTGCTCGGCACGCGATCGATAGGCGAGGTGCACGGCGACCACCTTGCCGGGGCGGCCGGGGAGCGCGGCGAACCGCGGATCGGTCGGCTGCTCGTCGTGCATGCCCAGGAGCTCCCTCGCTCGTGCCGTCGTCGCGGTCTCGTGCCGCCGTCGCGGCTCGGTCGGTTCGACCCGTGACGGTGTATCTGAAATCGTATATGATCAGTCCGATGCCGGGCAACCGCCCCGGACCTCGACGATGGCGTCGCAGGAGGATCGACGACGATGCAGTTCCACCACCACGGCTACGTGTCCGGCGACCCGCGCGTCGCCCCGGCGGCGGGCGTCGGCCTCGACCGCCCGGCCGAGCTGCCCGACGAGGTCGACGTGCTCATCGTCGGCTCGGGCCCCGCCGGCATGCTGCTCGCCGCCCAGCTGTCGCAGTTCCCCGACGTCGCGACCCGCATCATCGAGCGCCGCGACGGGCGGCTCGTGCTTGGCCAGGCCGACGGCATCCAGCCGCGAAGCGTCGAGACCTTCCAGGCGTTCGGCTTCGCCGAGCGCATCGTCGCCGAGGCGTACAACATCGCCTACATGAACTTCTGGGGCCCCGACCCCGAGCACCCGGGCGACATCGTCCGCACCGCGCGCACCGAGGACTACGCCTTCAAGATCAGCGAGTTCCCGCACCTCATCGTCAACCAGGCCCGCGTGCTCGACTACTTCGCCGAGGCTGCCGCACACGGCCCCGGGCGCATCGCGCCCGACTACGGCGTCGAGTTCCTCGGCCTCGCCGTGCACGAGACGGGGGAGTACCCGGTCGAGGTCCGCATCCGCCACACGGCGGGCCCGCGGGCGGGCGAGGAGCGCTCGGTGCGCGCCAGGTACGTCGCCGGATGCGACGGCGCCCGCAGCGGGGTCCGCGAGGCCATCGGCCGCACGCATGTCGGCGGCGTCTCGCTGCACGCCTGGGGCGTCATGGACGTGCTGGTGAACACCGACTTCCCCGACTGGCGCACGAAGTGCGCGATCAACGCGGAGGCGGGCAACATCCTGCTCATCCCGCGCGAGGGCGGCTACCTCTGCCGCGTGTACGTCGACCTCGGCGCGGTCGCGGAGGACGACGCGCACCACGTCCGCCACACGCCGATCGACCAGGTCATCCGCCGGGCGAACGAGATCCTGCACCCGTACGCCCTCGACGTGCGGCAGGTCGCCTGGCACAGCGTCTACGAGGTCGGCCACCGGGTCACCGACCGGTTCGACGACGTCGACCCCGGCGACGGGCGCGCTCCGCGCGTGTTCCTCACCGGCGACGCCTGCCACACGCACAGCGCGAAGGCCGGCCAGGGTATGAACGTCTCGATGCAGGACGGCTTCAACCTCGGCTGGAAGCTCGGGCACGTGCTCACCGGCCTCGCGCCGGCATCGCTGCTCGAGACGTACTCCGCGGAGCGGCAGCCCGTCGCCCAGCAGCTCATCGACTTCGACCGCGAGTGGTCGAGCCTCATGGCCCGCAAGCCCGAGGAGATCTCCGACCCGGCCGAGCTCGCCACGTTCTACCTCGGCACTGCGGAGTTCCCGTCGGGCTTCATGACGCAGTACGGCGCCTCCGCGATCGTCGGCGACGACGCCCACCAGGCGCTCGCCGAGGGCTTCCCGCTCGGGAAGCGCTTCAAGAGCGCCGAGGTCACCCGGGTGTGCGACGGCAACGTGATCCACCTGGGCCACCACGCCCGCGCCGACGGACGCTGGCGGATCTACGCGTTCGCCGACGCCCCGGCGGCGGGCGAGGCATCCGCCCTGGCCGACTGGGCCGACTGGATCGCATCGCCCGCGTCGCCGCTCGCGCGCTGCACGCCCGAGGGCGCCGACGTCGACGCCGTGTTCGACGTCAAGGTCGTCTACCAGCAGCGCTTCGACGAGGTCGACCTCGGGCGCGTGCCCGCCGCGTTCCGGCCGACCTCGGGTCCGCTCGGCCTCACCGACTGGGAGAAGGTGTACGCCGCCGGCCCCGATGGATGGCGCGCCGCCGACGCCTTCGCCGAGCGCGGGCTGTCGCGCGACGGCGTCGTGGTCGTCGTGCGGCCCGACCAGTACGTCGCGGCGGTGCTGCCGCTCACGGCGACCGAGGAGCTGACCGACTTCTTCGCCGGCTGCCTGCTCCCGCAGCGCGAGGCGGCGCCCGCTCAGCCGCCCGCCAGCACCACCAGCCGCCCCGTCGCCCGCGTCATCCCGACGTAGCGGTCGACCGCGCCCTCGATGCCGTCGCCGAACGCGTCGGGCTCGACGACCACGACGAGGTCGAACTCGAGGCCCTTCGCGAGCACGGGCGTGAGGACGCGCACCCGCGACGCATCCGGCGCGCCGACGTCGGGCACGGCCCCCGCCGGCAGCTCACCGGCCGCGATCACGCAGGCCGTGCCCTCGTCGTGCGCGGCGAGCCAGCCGGCGAGCACGTCGTGGAGGTCGGCCACGGCGCCGAACACGACGGGTTCGCCGCTCTCGCGGATCGACGTGGGGACGTTCGCGTCGGGCAGGGCCGCTCGGATCACCGGCTCGGCAGCCGCCATGATCTCGGCGGGGGTGCGGTAGTTGACGGTGAGCGAGGCGATCTCGACCCGGTCGAGGCCGGCACGTTCGAGCCGCTCGCGCCAGGTCTCGGTGAAGCCGTGCCGGGCCTGCGCACGGTCGCCGACGACCGTGAAGCTCCGCGACGGGCATCGGCGCAGCAGCATCCGCCATTCCGCATCGGTCAGTTCCTGCGCCTCGTCGACGATCACGTGCGCGAACGGACCGGCGAGCTCGTCGGCGTCGGCCGACGGCAGGGCGGCCTCGTCGTCGAGCGCGTTCCGCGCGTCCTGGCCCCGGAGGATCGACATGAGTCCCATCTCGGAGTCGTCGGCGGCGATCAGGTGGTCGCGCACCAGGTCGCGCTGCTCCCGCTCCGCCGCGAGCGCGGCCTCGCGCTGCCGGGCGCGTCGGGACGCCTCGGGGTCGCCGATGCGCTGCCGCGCGGCGTCGAGGTAGGGCAGGTCGGCGGCGGTCCACGCACGCGGGTCGGGGCGCTGGAGCGCGTCGACCTCGTCGTCGGCGAGCCACGGTGCGCTGGCGCGGAGGTACGCGGGCACCGACCAGAGGTCGGCGACGACGCCGGCCGGGTCGAGCACGGGCCACGCGCGCGCGAACGCCGCGCGCAGGTCGGGGCTCTGCCGCAGGGCGCGGTGCAGCAGGTGGGTGGGCGCCCGGCCGTCGTCCCGTTCGACGAGGAGCGTGATGAGCTCCTCCCACACCTCGTCGCGGGCCTCGTTGTGCGGGGTGCCGGGCTCGGGCGCACCGAACGCCTCGGCCCAGTCCTCGGGTTCGACGACGACGTCGGCCCACGGGGTCTCGACGATCAGGTCGCCGACGGGCGGCCGCTCGTAGTGCCGCACGGCCGCCTCGACGGCGTCGACGAGCCGACCGGACGCCTTCAGCCGGGCCGCAGCCGCGGTCTCGCCCGCTGCGGACGCGGTCGTCGGGAGCGCGGCCGCCTCCGGCACGAGGTCCCGCAGCGTGCACATGAGCACGCCCTCCTCGCCGAGGCCGGGCAGCACGTCGGCGACGTAGTCGAGGTACGGCCGGTGCGGTCCCACGACGAGCACGCCGCCGCGGCGCTGCCCGAGTCTCGGGTCGGCGTAGAGCAGGTAGGCGGCCCGGTGCAGGGCGACGACCGTCTTGCCCGTGCCGGGTCCGCCGTCGACGACGAGCGCGCCGCGCGACCCGGCGCGGATGACGGCGTCCTGGTCGGCCTGGATCGTCGCGAGCACGTCGCGCATCCGCGGGGAGCGGCTGCTGCCGAGGCTCCGGATGAAGGCCGACTGGTCGTCGAGGGCGGCCGGCCCGTCGAGGGCGTCGGCCGTGAAGGCCTCGTCCCAGTAGTCGGTGATGCGGCCCGCGCTCCAGCGGTACCGGCGCCGGCCGGCGAGGCCCATCGGGTCGGCGAGCGTCGCCCCGAAGAACGGCGCGGCGGCGGGGGAGCGCCAGTCGACGAGGAGGTGCCGGCCGTCCTCGTCGGAGAGCCCGATGCGGCCGAGGTACACCGGTTCGCCGCCGTCGGCGGGCGACATCCGACCGAGGCAGAGGTCGACGCCGAAGCGGCGCAGCGTGCGCAACCGCCCGGAGAGGCGGTGGATCTCGAGGTCGCGGTCGAGGGCCTCCTGCCCCTCGCCGCCGGGCCGGCGGCGTTCCGCGTCGAGGCGATCGGATGCCTCGGCGATCGCCCGCTCGAGGGCGGCGGCGAGCGCCGCGAAGTGTCGCTCGTCGTCGCCGACGAGTGCGGGATCGGCCTTGCGGGCGAGGCGGTCGGGCAGCGCGAATACGGTGCTGATCAGGGAGGCTCCAGAGGTCGGTGGCGTGGCGGATGATCGCCGGCCGACCATTCTGCGCCACCGGGGGGCCCTTGCCGCAAGGCCCCCTCCCCGCGATATCCTGAGAGTGGCCAGCGTGTTTCGCCGTGAGCCCTGGGGGGACGCCATGACGCAGTCGAGCGATTCCGAGGGGCGGGGGCGTTTCGAGCGATGGTTCGAGACGGAGGTCATCGACCCGATGGCCGACTTCGAGAACCCGCGCCAGGAGTGGCGGCGCCTGTTCTCCGAGTTCATCGGCACCTTCTTCCTGGTGCTCGTCGCTGCGGGCGGCGGGATGATGAGCCAGGCGTTCCCCGACACGATCAGTCGCACCGCGGCGGTGGTGGCCCCGGGGCTCATGGTGATGGGGATCATCCTGTTCATGGGCAAGGTCTCGGGCGCTCACCTCAACCCGGCCGTGACGCTGGCGTTCTCGCTCCGTGGCGACTTCCCCTGGCGACGCGTGCCCGGGTACATCGTGGTCCAGCTGATCGGTGCAACCCTGGCGGCATGGGTGCTCCAGCCCATCATCGGCGTGTCGGCCTCGTTCGGGTCGAACTATCCCGCCGACGGCTCCACCCCGTTCCAGGCGTTCCTCATGGAGGCGCTGCTGACCCTCGGCCTCGTGAGTGTCATCCTGGGTACGGCCTCCGGCGCCCAGAACGTCGGCGTGATCGGGGCGATCGGCGTCGGCGGGTACATCGCCCTCGCCGGGCTCTGGGGCAGCCCGATCTCGGGAACGTCGATGAATCCGGCCCGAACCTTCGGCCCGGACCTCGCCGCACTCGACTTCACCGACTACTGGGTCTACGTCGCGGGCCCGATCGCGGGCGCAGTGGTCGCGGTCCTCCTGGCCTTCGTCCTCCGCGGCTACGGCGGCGGACGCAGCGGCTCCGCGGCTGCGCAGGGCGTCTTCGACACCGAGGTGGCGCGCCCGGACCAGTCCTGAACGTCTCGCGTGCCGGAGCGCCGCCGTAGGCTGGCCGCATGGACAGCCGCACCGACGTCGCGATCGCCGTCGCCCAGTTCGCGCCGGGAGACGACGCCGCGGCGAACCTCGCGGAGATCGCCCGGCTGGCGGCGCTCGCCGCGGCGCGCGGCGCGCGCGTGGTCGTCTTCCCCGAGTACTCGAGCTTGTTCACGCCGCAGGCGGGGGAGGCGTGGCTCGCTGCGGCCGAGGACGTCGAGGGCGGCGCGTTCACGACCGCACTCGCGGGCCTGGCGGCCGCCCTCGACGTGCACCTCGTCGCCGGCATGCTCGAGCGCCGGCCCGACGACCCGCGGCGCGTGTCGAACACCGTCGTCGCCGTCGCACCGGTGGGCGGGGTCGTCGCCCGCTACCGCAAGCTGCACCTCTACGACGCGTTCGGGCAGCGGGAGTCGGACTGGGTGGCGCCGGGCGACGTCGAGCCGCCCGAGCTGTTCGAGGCCGAGGGGCTCCGGTTCGGCCTGCAGACCTGCTACGACGTCCGCTTCCCCGAGGTGACGAGGCGGATCGTCGACGCCCGCGCCGACGTGGTGCTCATGCCCGCCGAGTGGGTGCGCGGCCCGCTGAAGGAGGCGCACTGGCGCACGCTGACGACGGCGCGCGCGCTCGAGAACACGGTCTACGTGGCCGCGGCCGACCACGCGCCGCCGGTCGGGGCGGGCAACAGCATGGTCGTCGACCCGATGGGCGTGGAGCTCGCGACGATCGGCGAGGAGGCCTCGGTGGCGCTCGCCTGGGTCTCGCGCGAGCGGATCGACGCGGTACGGCGCCTCAACCCGGCGCTCGCGCTGCGCCGCTTCACCGTCGCCGAGCGCTGATCGCCGGGCGCTGAGCGCCGGGCGCTGAGCGCCGAACGCCGAGCGCTCGCGGTCTCGCCGCGGGCCGGTCGGAACCCCCGCGCCTGGTCAGGCCCCCAGCCGCGCGAGCCGGGCGGATGCCTCCTCCAGCACCTCGAGCCGCTTGCAGAACGCGAACCGCACGAGTCCGCGCACGCCGTCGCGCCGCTCGGGCGGCACGAACGCCGTGACCGGGACGCCCACGACGCCCGCGAGCTCGGGGAGCCGCCGGCAGAAGGCGTCGGCGTCGTCGACGCCGAGCGGCGAGGCATCCGCGACGACGAAGTAGCCGGCCTGCGGCAGCGACACGGCGAAGCCGGCCGCCTCGAGGCCCGCGGCGAGCACGCCGCGCTTGTGCCGCAGCGTGTCGGCTGCGCCCCGGAAGAACGCGTCGGGCAGGTCGAGCCCGGTCGCGATCGCGGGCTGGAACGGCGCCCCGTTCACGTACGTGAGGTACTGCTTCACGGCGAGCACCGCCGTGACGAGCGGTGCCGGCCCGGTCGCCCAGCCGACCTTCCACCCCGTCGTCGAGAACGTCTTGCCGCCGGACGAGATCGAGACGGTCCGCTCCCATGCGCCCGGCAGGGTCGCGATCGGCACGTGCGCGCCGTCGAACACGAGGTGCTCGTAGACCTCGTCGGTCACGATGATCGCGTCGTGGCGGGTCGCGAGCTCCACGACCAGCTCGAGGATGTCCCGGTCGAGCACGGCGCCGGTCGGGTTGTGCGGGGAGTTGACGAGGATGACCCGGGTGCGGTCGGTGACCGCCCGCCGGAGCTCCTCGGGGTCGGGCCGCCAGTCGGGGAACCGCACCGGCACCGGCCGGAGCACGCCGCCGGCGCGTGCCACGATCGCGCCGTACGCGTCGTAGGCCGGCTCGAGGGCGACGACCTCGTCGCCGGCGTCGACGAAGGCGAGCAGTGCCGCGGCGAGGGCCTCGGTCGCGCCGGCGGTGACGAGCACCTCGGTCGCCGGGTCGGGCTCGAGGCCGTACCAACGCGCCTGGTGCCGGGCGATCGCCTCGCGCAGCACGGGCAGGCCCGGCCCCGGCGGGTACTGGTTCACGCCGGCGGCGATCGCCGCGCGGGCCGCGTCGAGCACCTCGACCGGCCCGTCCTCGTCGGGGAAGCCCTGGCCGAGGTTGATCGCGCCGGTTCGGGTCGCGAGCGCGCTCATCTCGGCGAAGATCGTCGCGCGCACGCCGCCGTCGGCGGCGAGCAGGCCGGCACCTGCGGCGGTGCGCTGCCAGGGGCGGAGGAACTCGGCATCGGGCATCCTCACACCGTATGCCAGACGTGCCTCGCTAGGCTTCGGCGTGCAATCGGATGACTCCCTGTGAAGGTATAGCTGATGCATAGGAAGTGCTGACGCGCCGCACAGGTTCGCGGGAGACGCTGTCCTCGCTTGGAAGGAGCACCTCATGACCGAGAACCAGAACGACGCGGCCGACCAGCCGGTCGCTCCCGAGCCGAACCCGGCCGAGTCGGCCCCGGCGCAGACGCCGGCGGCGTCGGAGACGTCGGCCGCAGCGCCGGCTGCGGACGCCCCGACTCCCGCCGCCGAGCCGGCAGCGCCCGCCGCACCCGAGGCCCCGGCAGCGCCCATGGCCCCGGCAGCGCCCGCCGCGCCTGCGGCCGCCGCGCCGGCCGAGCCGGCCGCCCCGAACCCCGTCCCGGCCGCCGCCTCCGTGGCCGCCGGCACGACCGTCCCCGCGCCGGCCGCGCAGGCGCCCACCGCCGCGCCGGCGGCGCCCCCCGCTCCGCCCGCACCGGCCGCGCCGAACGCGACCGTCTACACCCCGGGCCAGGCGCCGCAGCCGTACCACGCCCAGTACGCGACCCAGCCGACCACGCCGGTCGCCGCGGCCACGCCGACCGCGCCGGCCGCCGGCCAGACGCAGCCGACCGTGCCGCTCGCCGGCAGCGGCCAGGTGCCGCCCGCGTTCGGCGGCCCCCGCCCGGCCCCGAGCACGCCGGCCGAGCCGCGCAAGCGCCGCACCGGCGGCAGCATCGTGGCGGTCGCCGTCGCCGCTGCCCTCATCGGCGGCGCCTCCGGCGCCGGCATCACCGCGCTCATCGCGTCGAACCAGCGCCAGGAGGTCGTGCAGAGCGCGGCCGAGTCGCAGAACATCGTCGTGAACGACACCGACTCGGTCAACCAGATCACCGCGGTCGCCGCGAAGGCGAGCCCGAGCGTCGTCACCATCTCGGTGTCGAGCAGTGCGGCCGGCGGCACCGGCTCCGGCGTCATCCTCTCGGAGGACGGCTACGTGCTCACCAACACGCACGTGGTGACGCTCGACGGCGCGACCGCCGACCCGACGATCGAGGTGAAGACGAGCGACGGGCACCTGTACGCCGCCGAGCTCATCGGCACCGACCCGCTGAGCGACCTCGCCGTGGTCAAGCTCGCCGACGCCTCCGGCCTCAAGCCCCTCGAGTTCGCCGACTCCGACGAGCTCAACGTGGGCGCGACCGCCATCGCGATCGGCGCGCCGATGGGCCTGTCCGGCACCGTCACGAACGGCATCGTCAGCGCGCTCAACCGCAGCATCGAGGTCGCCTCCTCGGCCGCCCCCGAGACGCCCGACGACGGCCAGTCCGACGGCGGCCAGGACGGCCAGCAGCCGTTCGACTTCTGGAACTTCCCGGGCGAGGAGGACCAGGCGCCGACGCAGCAGGGCAGCGGCACCATCTCGATCCCGGTGATCCAGACCGACGCGGCGATCAACCCCGGCAACTCGGGCGGCGCGCTCGTCGACGACGAGGGCAAGCTCATCGGCGTCAACGTGGCGATCCTGTCGACCGGCGGCTCGTCGTCGTCCTCGGGCAACATCGGCGTCGGCTTCGCGGTGCCCGCGAACCTCGCGCACCGCATCGCCACCGAGCTCATCGAGAACGGCTCGGCCTCGCACGGCCTGCTCGGCGCGGCCGTCACGTCGGCCGACGCGGCCGAGGGCGCCACCCAGGTCGGCGCCCTCATCACCGAGGTCACGCCCGGCGGCGCGGCCGAGAGCGCGGGCCTCCAGGCCGGCGACGTCGTGACCGAGTTCAACGGGGTCCCGATCACCAGCCCGACCGACCTCACCGCCCAGGTGCGCGCCCTGCCGGGCGGGACCGAGGCCGACGTCACGTACGTCCGCGACGGGAACACGGAGACGGCCACGGTCACCCTCGGCACCTTCGAGGGCTGAGCCCGGACTCCTTCCTCCCGACGGGGTCGGCGCTTCGGCGCCGGCCCCGTCGTCGTGCGGCGGGAGGTGCCCTGAGGCGCCCCGCAGCCGCACCGTTCCGCGGCCGTGGAGGGTGCGGCTGCTAGGCTCGATCGACCGAGCACGAGTGAGGACCATTTGCCCGAAGACCCCCGGGAGGCGACCCCGTCGACCTCCACCGGCGTCTCCTACGTCATGCCGGTGCTGAACGACGCGTCGCACGTGCGGGCCGCCGTCGAGTCCATCCTCGAGCAGCGCTACGACGGCCCCGTCGAAGCGCTCATCGCCCTCGGCCCGTCGATCGACGGCACCGCCGAACTGGTCGCCGACCTCGCGGAGCGCGACGAGCGCGTGCGGGTGCTCGACAACGAGATCGGCTCGACGCCCGCCGGGCTGAACCTCGGCATCCGGGCCGCGCAGTACCCGGTCGTGGTGCGCGTCGACTCGCACTCCGTGCTCCAGCCCGACTACACGTCGATCGCCGTGGAGACGCTCGCGCGCACCGGCGCCGACAACGTCGGCGGCATCATGGATGCGCACGGCGAGACCCCGTTCGAGCAGGCCGTCGCCGTGGCGTACACGACGAAGGTCGGCCTCGGCGGCTCGGCGTTCCACGTCGGCGGCCAGGAGGGCCCGGCCGACACGGTCTACCTCGGCGTCTTCCGGAAGGACGCGCTCGAGCGCGTCGGCCTCTTCGACGAGACCATCAAGCGCGGGCAGGACTGGGAGCTCAACCGCCGCCTCCGCGAGACCGGCGGCGTCGTGTGGTTCACGCCCCGCCTGTCGGTCACCTACCGTCCGCGGTCGAGCCTCGAACGGCTCGCGCGGCAGATGTTCTCGACCGGCCTCTGGCGGGGCGAGCTCGCCCGCCGGTTCCCGGCGTCGAACGGCGTGCGGTACTTCATCCCGCCGCTGATGGTGCTCGGCGTCGTGCTCGGCACGATCCTCGGCGTGATCGGCATCGTCACCGCGGTCCTGGGCGGGCCGGCCTGGCCGCTCCTCGGCTTCGTCGTCCCGGCCGTGTACCTCCTCTTCGTGGTCGTGTCGGCGCTCGTGTACGCCCTGGGGAGGGGCATCCGCACGGCGCTCTGGTTTCTCGTAGTGTTGCCGTGCATCCACGTCACGTGGGGCGTCGGCTTCGTGCTCGGCGTCCTCGCGCTGACCGGCAACATCGCACGGCACACGGGGAGGTGAGCGTGACCGACCAGACCGCGCCCGTGACGGCGAAGCCGTCGAGCATCGCCGAGTTGAAGGCCGTCACCCAGCCGCCGGAGGTGCGCGGCCGCCGCAACGCCGAGCACTGGACGGCGTCGCTGTACCTCCGCCGCCTCTCGCCGTACCTCACGTGGCTGCTGCTGCACACGCGCATCAGCGCGAACGGCGTGACCGGGCTCATGATCCTCGTGGGCTGGTCGACGGCTGCCGCGCTGCTCATCCCGGGCATCTGGGGGGCGCTGCTGGCGGTCGTGCTCGGCCAGCTGCAGATGCTCGTCGACTGCTGCGACGGCGAGGTCGCGCGCTGGCGTCGCACGTCGTCGCCGGCGGGCGTGTTCCTCGACAAGGTCGGGCACTACACGACCGAGGCGCTCATCCCGATCGCGCTCGGCATCCGCGCGGCCGCGTACCCGCTGGAGTTCCCGGCCGACTTCCTGTGGACGACGCTCGGCACGCTCCTCGCCCTCGTGATCGTGCTGAACAAGGCGCTGAACGACATGGTGCACGTGGCCCGCGCGAACGCCGGGCTCGCGAAGCTGGCCGACACGCACGGCGAGAGCGCCCCCCGCGGCGGGCTCGTGGCGAAGCTGCGTCGGGCGGCCCGGTTCGTGCCGTTCCACCGGCTCTACCACTCGGTCGAGCTCACCCTCATCGCGTTCGCGGCGGCCGTGGTCGGCCTGTTCGCCGGCCAGCCGACGGTCGACCGATTCGTCGTCGCGGTGCTCGTGCCGCTCGCGATCCTCGCGCTGGTCGGCCACTTCGTCGCGATCATGGCGTCGCGCCGCGTGCGTTCCTGAGGTCGCCATGACGGATGCCCCGCTGACGGATGCCTCGGCCTCGCGGCGCCCCCGCGTCGGCGTCGTCGTGCTCACGATGGGCCGCCGTCCCGACGACCTCCTCCGGGGCATCCGCAGCGTGCTCGCCCAGCGCGACGTCGACGTCGACGTCGCCGTCGTGGGGAACGGCTGGGATCCCGCGACCGCCGAGCCGCCGCTGCCCGCGGGCGTGACCACGGTTGCCCTGCCCGAGAACCTCGGCATCCCGGCCGGGCGCAACCGAGGCGTGCCGGCGGTCACGGGCGACGTGCTGTTCTTCCTCGACGACGACGCGTTCCTGCCCGACCCTGACTTCCTCGCCCGCGGCTGTCGCATGCTGGCCGATCGGCCCGAGCTCGGGCTCATCCAGCCGAGGGTCGTCGACCCGACGGGGGAGACGTCGCCCCGCCGGTGGATCCCGCGGATCCGCAAGGGCGACCCGGGCGACTCGTCGCCGGTGTTCTCCTGCTGGGAGGGCGCCGTGCTCATGCCGCGCGACGTGTTCGAGCGCATCGGCGGCTGGGGCGACCCCTACTTCTACGCGCACGAGGGCATCGAGCTCGCCTGGCGCGTCTGGGACGCCGGCCGGGTCGCCTGGTACGCCGGCGACCTCGAGGCGGGGCATCCGGTGATCGATCCGGCCCGGCACGCGTACTACTACCGCCTGAACGCCCGGAACCGGGTGTGGCTCGCGAAGCGCAACCTGCCCGCGGTGCTCGCGCCGCTGTACGTGGGGTCGTGGACGGCGATCCAGGTGCTGCGCTGGGCGCGGCAGCCCGCGGCGCTGCGCGCCTGGTTCGGCGGCTGGGCGGCCGGCTGGCGCGAGGACCCGGGCGGCCGGCGTCGGATGCGCTGGCGTACGGTCTGGCGGATGACCCGCGCCGGGCGCCCGCCCGTCATCTGACCTGCCCCGGTGGTCGAGCCTGTCGAAACCACCGGACCCGTAACGATCGGCTCTCGGTCCGACGCCCCGCCCCCGGTCCCGGCATCCTCCCGGCGGCCCATCGCTACCCTTGACAAGTGGCATTGAGGAACGACGCGCGGCGCGCGGTGAAGCTGGCGCGGGACATCCTTCGGAACCGGAAGGCGCAGCGCACGGTCCGCGCTCGCATCGCCGAGCTGCCGCCGCTCGAACCGCACAAGTACCGCATCGGCGTCTACTTCGCCGACGGCAAGGTCAACCTCTACCAGCTGCGCCAGTGGTACAAGCCGCTCGCCGAGCTCGCCGAGACCCACCCCGTGCTGATCCTCAGCCGCGCCTCGGGCGCGGCGATCTCACTGTTCGACGAGTCGCCCCTGCCGGTCGCGTACGTGCGGCGGGTCGCCGACCTCGAGCGGGTCATCCACGAGCAGGACCTCCACGTCGTGTTCTACGTGAACCAGAACGCGAAGAACTTCCAGATGATGCGGTACGGCCGGCGCTGGCACGTGTTCATCAACCACGGCGAGTCCGACAAGATGTACATGACCACGAATCAGTTCAAGGCGTACGACTACGCCCTGATCGCGGGCGATGCGGCCCGCAACCGCCTCGAGAAGGTGCTCTGGGACTACGACTTCGACAAGCGGGCCATCCCGATCGGGCGGCCGCAGGCCGACCACTACTCGGGCACGCTGCCGTACACGCCCGACGAGCGCGAGGTCGTGCTCTACGCGCCGACGTGGGAGGGCGACCGCGGCGCCGCGGCGTACGGGTCGATCGCCTCGCACGGCGTCGCGCTCGTGCAGGCGCTGCTCGAGACCGGCCGGCACCGCGTCGTGTACCGTCCGCACCCGCGCTCGGGCGTGGTCGACCACGAGTACGGCGCCGCGAACCGGGCGATCATCGCCGCGATCGCGGCGGCGAACGCGGCCGACCCGACCGCGCAGCACGTCTACGACGACGGCCCCGACCTCGGCTGGCAGCTGGCGGCGGCGGATGTCGCGATCGTCGACATCTCGGCCATGGTCTACGACCGGCTCGCGGCGGGCAGGCCGCTGCTCATCACGAAGCCGGTGCACCCCGACGCCGCCATCGACACCGGCGGCTACCTCTCGGCGTGCGAGTGGCTCGACGCCGGCGCGGGCGACGCGATGCTCGCCCGGGTCGACGAGGTCGCGCACGACGCCGAGGCGCTCGAGCGGCTCGGGTACTGGGTGGAGCGGTACTTCGGCGACACGACGCCGGGCGTGACGACGCAGCGGTTCCATGCCGCGGTCGATCACCTGATGGCCGAGTGGCAGCGGTTCGCCGACCTGCACGCCGACGACGAGGAGATCGACGACCACGACGTCGAGGCCGAGGCGAACGAGGAGAGCGACGAGGCGCTCGACTGACGTCGGGCCGACGTCGGTCAGCCGCGCCGCGGCGGGTCCGTCGGGTCCGTCCGCTCCGTCGGGTCGGTGGGACCGGCCCCCGGGTCGACGACCGAGGCATCCGTGCCTGACACGGCATCCGCTCCGCCCGCGGCATCCGTTTCGTCTGGGGCATCCGGGGCGCCGCGTCGCGCCGCGCCCAGCGCTCGGAGCCGTCGGGCCGGCGCGGTGACCGCGCGCCCGACCACCGAGCCCGCGCGCACGAGTCCGCGCCCGGTGGCGCCCGCCGCCCCGGCGATCATGCCGCCGCCCTCCCGCGGCTCCAGGTCGAGCGGCACCGTCGCCGGCGGCGGCCCGAACGCGAGCCGTGACTGCGTGAGCACCCGCCGGCCGAGCACGTGGTTGCCGACGCCGCCGATCGCGGCACCGATGCCGAACGGCAGCGCCTTGCCGATGAAGCTGCCGCCGCCGCGCACCGCGAACTGCTTCACGAACGTGCGGCGCAGGCTGTCGGCGACGGTGCCGACGACGGCCTTCGGCAGCGTGTTGGTGATCAGCTCGCCCCAGTAGACGTTGCGGGCGACGCCCGCCCCGGTCGCCTGCGAGGCGAACTGCCGCACGAGGTCGCTGCCCTCCTGCCCGAGCATGAGCGTCATCACGAGCGCGCGGGCGCGGTCGGGGTTCTCGACGGGGATGCCGTGCACCTCGGCGGTTGACTGGGCGAACAGCGCGGTCGCCTCGAGGAACCCGGCGGTCTCGACGCCGGAGAGCGCGAGCGTCACGCCGGTCGTGATGCCCGGGATGACGGCGGTCGCGCCGACCGCGGCGCCGCCCGTGGTGACGGCCGCGAGGTAGCGCTTCTCGAGGATGCGCACGAGGTCCTCGGGGGTCGCGGCCGGGTATCGGCGACGGATACCCCGCAGGTGCGCGAGCACCACGGGGCGCTGGATCGCCAGCACCCGGTCGATCGTGCGCTCCAGCCCGTAGGCGCGGCCGTCGTCGAACGCGGCCCCGCCGGGAGCCTGCCCGGGCTGGGGACCGCCCTCGGCGGTCGGCGACTCGCTCGGGGCATCCGACCCCATCGAGGTGATCCGGTGGACTCGATCGGCCATGCGGTGATCCTAGGCGGGGGAACCGGGCGGATGCTGCGGGTTGACGGCACCCGGTCCGGGCTGCGACCGTCGCCGGTGCCGACGCGCTTCGGAACGATCGTGCCGAACGACGGCTCCCCGGGGGCCTCCACGCGCGAGGGGGATCGCATCGGCACGATCGTGCCGGTGGCGAGGGTTCGCCCCGTTCACCCGAACTCGTCGCGACGTCGCCCGATGAGGCGGGCGAGCTTCGCCGCCGTGCGCGGGGGAAACGGCAGCGCGCCGCCCTCGAGCCGCGCGGCGAGCCCCGCCGTGGCATCGATCGCCCACCGCGCCGCTCGCGCGACCGAAGCTTCGGGGAGCCCCAGGCGGGCACCCGCCGACGCGAAGCCCGCTCGCGTCAGCACGTCGCGCCCCGCGACCTCCAGCGCCAAGGTGGCATCGCCGTACGGGAACGTCGACGGCAGGTCGTAGGCGGGCGCGAGCCGCCACTCCCCGCCGGAGGTCTGCGCGATCGACAGGTTCTTCGCGTGCTGGTCGCCGTTGCCGGTGAGCCAGGCGAACGCGAGCTGCCGGAGGAGGTCCCGTGCGGCGATCGCCCGCCCGGGCGTGTGCGCCAGCAGCGCCGCGGCCGCCTCCTCGAACGACACGGTGTACTTGTCGGCCGGCCATATGCCGAGCACCTGCGCGGCATCCTCGACGGCGAGCGGTATCGGCGCATCGGCGGTGCCGGGCACCCGATCGAACCTCGTGACCAGGAGTCCCGGAACGCCGTCCCGGTCGCGGACGATCCCCGCGGCGACGGCCGGCAGCCGGGCGGCGCGGGCGGCCCCGAGGAAGAAGGCCTTGTTCTCCACGAGGTGCGGGTACTCGGGTGGGTCGAGCTTCAAGATGAAGCGCTCGCCGCGGCGACGCACCGGCAGGCTGATCACCCGCGCCGACGTCTTCTCCTGCACGCCTGCGAGTGCAGGCAGCGCCACGAGGCCGCCGTCGGCGAGCACGTCGGCGAACGAGATCTCGGAGAAGTCGCGGTCGACCGTCAGGCCGCTGGCATCGGATGCCCCGGGAGTGGACGCCTCGCGCGCGCCGCCGTCGTCGGCGCCGTCGTCGGCGCCACCATCGGCGGCGTCCTCGGCCACGACGTGCACGTCGCCGATCGTGTCGCCGCCGACCGCGACGAGCAGGCCGAACTCGTCGTCGGCGGAGGTCTTCACGCGCCGCCGCAGCGTGCTGAGGCGCCGGCCCTCGGGCAGCAGGCCCGCGAAGAACGGCGGGACGGCGCCGGAGGCGGTGCGCACCGGGGTGTCGGTCAGCGGGAGCGTCGTTGCGACCGGGCGGTTGGCGGGATCGGCGAGATAGTCGGCGCGATAGGCGAACTCGACGCCCTCGCGCGTGCGCGTCAGCGTCGCGGCGGGGCGGTCGCCCTTCACGACGGTGGCTCGACGCTCGATCACCACGTGGGCGTCACCTCGATGTCGACGCCGAGTGCGAGCGCCACGGCGGCCACGTGATCGAAGCGGGCGGTCGGCTTGCCGCGCTCGAGCGCTCCGATGAACCGGGTGGAGACGCCGGCGAGTTCGGCGAGCTCCTCCTGCGTCGCGCCGAGTTCCTTGCGCCGCG
Source organism: Agromyces sp. MMS24-K17 (assembly GCF_043950245.1). Classification (GTDB taxonomy): domain Bacteria; phylum Actinomycetota; class Actinomycetes; order Actinomycetales; family Microbacteriaceae; genus Agromyces. Next base: position 2,469,341 of record NZ_CP171640.1, read on the forward strand.
CTCGCAGCGCTCGGCCGACACGCAGGGCGGAGGCCTCGGGGGACCTCGCCAGGGCGTCATCGGTGTTCGCCATCGGGCCCTCCAAATCGGCGCGATCGTGCTGATTGACGGCCATGCTAGCGCACCTTGGCGCGCGAAGCACGCACAATCGGAGCGATCGTGCCGGTTCGGCCGAGGTCAGTGCGTGCCGTAGTCGGCGTTGTACCGGTCGAGGACCTCGTCGATCGGGCCGTCGATCACGAGCGCGCCCCTGTCGAGGTAGAGACCGCGGGTGCAGAAGCGCCGGAGGTCGCGCTCGTTGTGCGACACGAAGAACAGGGTACGACCGCCCGCGAGCAGCTCATCGATGCGGGCGTAGCACTTCTCGCGGAACGCCTTGTCGCCGACGGCGAGCACCTCGTCGACGAGCAGGATCGGCTCCTCGAGCTGCGAGATGACGGCGAACGCGATGCGCACCTTCATGCCGCTCGACAGGTGCTTGTACGGGGTGTCGACGAAGTCGGCGATCTCGGCGAAGTCGATGATCTCGTCGAAGCGGCCGTCGATCTGCGCCTTCGACATGCCGTGGAGGCCCGCGGTCAGGTAGACGTTGTCGCGCACGGTGAGGTCGTCGACGAACCCGCCGGTGATCTCGATGAGCGGGGCGACCCCGCCCGTGATCTCGACGGTGCCCTCATCGGCGACCATGACGCCGGCGACGAGCTTCAGCAGGGTCGACTTGCCCTGGCCGTTCCGCCCGACGACGCCGATCGCCTCGCCCTGGCGCACCTCGACGGTGACGTCGCGGAGCGCCCAGAACTCGCCGGGTCGGGTACGGCGCTTGCGTCCCGCCAGCAGGTCCTTGAAGGAACGGCGACCGCGGCGGTTGCGACGGAACCGGATGCCGAGCCCGTCCACGCGGATCGCGATGCCGGAGGTCGTCGACGCGTCGGATGCCACGCTCATCAGATCTCCTTCAGCACCTGGCGCTCCGACCGGCGGAAGACCCACAGGCCGATGGCGAGCAGCACGAGCGACATGACGGCCGACATCCCGATGTCGAACCAGTTCAGCTCGCGCGGGAAGAAGCCCGCGCGGTAGAGGCTGAACACGCCGCTGAGCGGGTTGAACGCCGCCCAGAACTGGAAGCCCTCGGGCAGGTCGGCGGTGCCGTAGATGACGGGCGACGCGTAGAAGAGGAAGCGCAGTACGAGCTTCACGGCCCGCTCGAGGTCGCGGAAGAAGACGACCAGCGGTGCGACGATGAGGCAGACCCCGGCCGTCAGCACGGCCTGGATCACGATGCCGAGGGGGAAGAGCACCAGCGCCCACGACACCTGCGCCCCGAACACGATCGCGAAGAGCGCGAGCACGGGCAGCGAGAGCAGGAACTCGATGCCCTTCGAGAGCACGATGCGGTTCACCCAGATGGTGCGCGGGATCATCGTCGACCGCACGAGCTTCGCGTCCTTCAGGAAGGCGCGGGTCGAGTCGGACACGGCGCCGTTGAACCACATCCACGGCAGCAGCGCCGACAGCAGGAAGACGATGTACGGCACCTGGCCGACCGACCGGTCGAACACCTGGGTGAAGACGAACCAGTAGATCCCGGCCATGACGAGCGGGTCGAGCACCGACCAGACGTAGCCCAGCGCCGAGGTCGAATACCGCACCTTCAGGTCGCGCGTGGTGAGCAGCCAGAGCGAGTGCCGGTAGCGTCCCCACCGCGTCCGCTGCAGCGGATGCGTCTCGGCGTAGCTCGTCACGCTCTCATCGTAGGCTGCACGGACACCCACCTCCGCAACGCGACTCAGCGCAGCGCCCCGAGCGATCGGGCGGCGGCGACGGCCGCGGTGCGCGACGTGACGCCGAGCTTCGCGAACACGTGCACGAGGTGCGACTTGACCGTGGCATCCGTGATGTGGAGGCGTGCCGCGACCTGCGCGTTCGACGCGCCGTCGGCGACGAGGGCGAGCACCTCGATCTCGCGGGCCGACAGGCTGACGCGCGGGGCCCGCATGCGGGCCATGATGCGTCCCGCGATCGCGGGCGCGAGCGCGCTCTCCCCGACGGCGGCGGCGCGCACCGCCGCGACGAGCTCGGCCGGCGGGGCGTCCTTCAGCAGGTAGCCGCTCGCGCCGGCCTCGATCGCGCCGAGGATGTCGCCGTCGGTGTCGTAGTTGGTGAGGACGAGCACGTACGGCGCCGCCTCGGTCGAGCGGATGCGTCGGGCCGCGTCGGCACCGCCGGGGCCGTCGGTGAACTGGAGGTCCAGGAGTACCAGCTCGGGCGCGAGCGTCGCGGCCAGGGACACGGCCTCGTCGGCGGTGGCGGCCTCGCCGACGACGACGAGGCCGTCCTCGCCGTCGAGGAGGGCGCGGATGCCTGCGCGCACGACGGGGTGGTCGTCGGCGATGAGGATGCGGATCATGCGCGGCTCCCGTCGATCGTGACGGTCAGCGTGGTGCCGTGGCCGGGCGCCGAGTCGACGCGCAGGTCGCCGCCGAGCTCGGCCGTGCGCTCGGCGATCGCGCGGAGGCCGAAGGAGTCGGATCCCGTGCGGTCGGCGAGCGCCGGGCCCGGGTCGAACCCGACGCCGTCGTCGGTGATGCCGAGGGTCGCCCGGTCGCCGTCGACGTCGAGGCGGATCCCGGCGCGGGTCGCCCGCGCGTGCTGCACGACGTTCGCCACCGCGCCCTGGGCGATGCGCAGGAGGGCCGACTGCACGGGCATCGGCAGGTCGACCGCATCGGGCGCGTCGACCTCGACCTCGAGCCCCGCGACCGCGGGTCCCGCCCCGCCCAGCCGGCGCAGCGCCGCGCCCAGCCCGTCCTCGAGCGACGGCGGCGCCCATTCGCGGATGAAGCGGCGCGTGTCGGCGAGCCCCTCGGCCGCCGTCGCCCGCGCGAGGCGCACGTGCTCGATGCCGGGCCGTTCGCCGTCGGCCCGCTCGGCCGCGTGCAGGAGCATCTGGATGCTCGACAGGCCCTGCGCGACGGTGTCGTGGATCTCCCGCGCGAGGCGGGCGCGCTCGGCGAGCCGGCCCTGCTCGCGCTCGGTCGCGGCGAGGCGGTCGCGGGTCGCGACGAGCTCGGCCAGCATCGCCTCGCGCTCCGCCGCCTCGCGGGCGAGTGCCCGGTAGCCCAGCCCGATGAGCAGCGCCACCGCGGCGCCGACGAACGGACCGACGACGCCGCCGACCGTGAAGCCGCCGTGCAGTCCGAGGGCGACGACCGCGACGACGGTCGCCGCGAGCACCGCGATCGGCCCCCAGGCACGCGGCAGCACGTGGAGGTAGAGGAAGAAGAGCGGGAAGACGAGGTACGCCGCGTCGGGTACGCCGGCGACGAGGGCGATCCAGATGGCCGTCAGCGCGGCGATCCACCCTGCCGCGGCGAGCGACCGTGCGGTCGACGGCACCCGCCGGATCCAGGCGCCGAGGCCGTAGACGACGGCGAAGGCGACGCAGAGCACGAGCCCAGCCGGCGTGCCCGGCGCGTCGGTGACGAGGAGGCGCACGACGACGAGGCCGAGCATCGCGGCGACGAGGAGGTGGAGCCCGGTACGGAGGCCGACGAAGACCGGGGTGAGCGTGGAGTGGGGCATGACCCGACCAGCGTACGAAGCCAACCTGATCGCGAGCATCATCCGAAAGTTCGATCGGAGGTTCCATCGTGCCCACGATGGCATCGCGGCCGCATGCGACGAGCGTGGGATGCGGGCGCGGAATCGCTCCGGCCCGGAAAGGACCTCCGTGTTCGTCGCCTTGCGGGAGCTGCGCTTCGCCCGCGGCCGCTTCCTCCTCATCGGCACCGTCGTCGCCCTCATCACCGTGCTCGTCGGCTTCCTCGCCGGACTCACCGGCGGCCTCGCCGCGCAGAACGTGTCGGCGGTGCTCGCCCTGCCCGGCGACCGGCTCGTGCTCGAACAGCCGGCCGACGGCTCGGCGGGCTTCGCCGAGTCCCGCCTCGACGACGGACAGGTCACGGCCTGGCGCGACGCGGCCGGCGTCGACGCCGTCGTGCCGGTCGGCATCGCCCAGGCCCGCGCGGAGGTCGGCGGCTCCACGACCGGGGTCGCCCTGTTCGGCCTCCCGGCCGGTGCCGCTCCGACCACGCTGACCCGGCTCGCGCCGTCGTCCGACGACGGCGTGGGACTCTCGGCGGGGGCCGCGAGCGAGCTCGGCGTCGACGTCGGCGACGAGGTCACCGTGCTCGGCACCGCCTATCGCGTGGAGGCCGTCGGCGGCGACGCCTGGTACAGCCACACCCCGGCGGTCGCGATGACCCCCGACGCCTGGGCCGACGCCGACCGTCGCGCGGGCGGCGACGGCGAGCCGACGGTGCTCGCCGTGACGGGGCATCCCGACTGGGACGCCGTCGGTGCCGCGAGCGGCACGACCGCGTCGACCCCGCTCGCGTCGCTCGCCGCACTCGAGACGTTCCGCTCCGAGATCGGGTCCCTCGGGCTCATGGTCGCGATGCTGTTCGGCATCTCGGCGCTCGTGGTGGGCGCGTTCTTCACCGTCTGGACGATGCAGCGGGCGAACGACATCGCGGTCCTCAAGGCGCTCGGCGCCTCCACGCGCACGCTCGTGGCCGATTCGCTCGGGCAGGCGCTCATCGTGCTCGTCGCGGGCATCGGCGCCGGGATGCTCGTCGTCGTCGCCCTCGGCACGCTCGCCCAGGGTGCCCTCCCCTTCCTCCTCGACCCCCTGACCACCGTGGTCCCGGCGATCGCGATGACCGTGCTGGGCCTCGCCGGCGCGGCGGTCGCCCTTCGCACCGTGACCGCCGCCGACCCCCTCACCGCACTCGGGAGCAACCGATGATCACCCTCGACGACGTCACCCTCACCTTCCCCGACGGCGCCTCCCGCGTGACCGCCGTCGACCGCGTCTCGCTCACCGCGCACCCGGGCGTCGTGACCGGCATCACCGGGCCGTCCGGTTCCGGCAAGTCGAGCATCCTCGCCGTCGCCGCGGCGCTCATCCGGCCCGACTCCGGCCGGGTCGTCATCGACGGCCACCTCGCCTCGTCCCTCTCCCGCGACCGGGCGACCGAACTCCGCCGGCGCAGCATCGGGATCGTGTTCCAGCAGTCGAACCTGCTGCCGGCGCTCACCGCCCGCGAGCAGTTGCAGGTCGTCGGCGAGCTCGGGGAGCGGGGCGCCGCGAGGCGAGGCGGGCCATCCGCGATCGCGTCGACGGCCTCCTCGACGCCGTCGGGCTGTCGGACCATGCCGACAAGCGACCGGCGCAGCTCTCGGGCGGCCAGCGCCAGCGCGTCGCGATCGCCCGCGCCCTCGTGCACGACCCGCGGGTGCTCCTCGTCGACGAGCCGACGAGCGCGCTCGACCAGGAGCGGGGGGCCGCGATCATGGGGCTCATCGCCGACCTCACCCACGAGCGGCGCACGGCGACGCTGCTGGTCACGCACGACCTCGTGCACCGGCCCTCGCTCGACGAGCTGGTCACCGTCGTCGACGGTCGGATCACCGCGCGCGAGGCGGCACGCTGACCTTCGGGCCCGGCCGCCTGCGGGTGGCCGGGCTTCCGGCGGGGCGTCCGAGCGGCGGTAGATTTGGACGGGGTCGCGTCGGCGGCCCGTCCCCGTCGAAGGAGCCCCCGTTGCCGCGCACGAGTACCCGCATCCTGCTGAGCTGCGCCGCGATCGGCGTGGGCGGCGGCCTCGTCGCCGGCCCGGCCGGGTACCTCGCACTGCTGTTCTCCGCGTTCGGGCCGATGCTCTACGGCCTGACCATCGGCGCGCACTTCCTGCCGAGCGTCGTCGCGTTCGCCCTGCTGCGCCGCCCGGGCACCGCGGTGCTGACCGGCTTCATCGCGGGCCTCGTCGGCGCAGCGTTCGCGCCGCAGTGGTTCTGGCGGTACGTCGCGACCGGGCTGCTCGTGGGCGCGCTGCTCGAACTGCCGTTCCTCCTCACCCGGTACCGCCGGTGGGACGCCTGGCTGTTCTACGTGTCGGGCGCGGTCGCCGGCGCGCTGCTCGGCCTCGCCGTGTTCTTCGCGATGGGCGCCGAGCACTACGCGTGGTGGGCCTGGGTCGTCGCCCTGCTGTGCTGGGTGGTCAGCCCGCCGTTCTTCGTCTGGATCGGCCGCCTCATCGCGAAGGCCCTCGAGCGCACCGGCGTCGCGCGGGCGCGCGCCTGACCGGCGCGCGCCCGGCCTGAGCCGCCCCAGACGCGAAGAGCGGATGCCTCCCGGCATCCGCTCTCCTGCTGTGGTGGTGTTGCGATCACACGAAGTGGTTCGCGCGCTCCAGGTCTTCCGCGAAGTCGATCTCGACCGCGTACAGGTCGGAGATGTCCATCGGCTCGACGAGCAGGCCGTTCTTCTCGATCGCGAGCTCCAGGCCGCGCTCGAAGTAGTCCTGGTCGCCGACGCGCCGGAGGTGCGCGAGGAACGTCGCCTTGTCGCGCGACGAGATGTAGTTGATGCCGACGGCCTCGCCGAGGCCGCCCTTCACGGTCTTCGACAGCTCCTTGACGTAGCCCTCGGCGCTGACCGTGTACTTGACCTCCTCGTCGGAGACCTTCGCGTGGTTCACGGTCACGAACGACTGGTCGCGCGCGATGAACGGCAGGGCGCGGTCGAGGATGCGCGGGTCGAAGACGACGTCGCCGTTCATCCAGAGCACGCCGCCCGGCTGCGAGGCAGCGAGGGCGCGCATGAGCGACTTCGAGGTGTTCGTCTGGTCGTACTCCTCGTTGTAGACGAAGGACGCCTGCGGGAACGCCTCGATGATGTGCTCGAGCTTGTAGCCGACGACGATCGTCACGGCGGCGTTGGCGCCGAACGCGTGCTCGATGTTGTCGAACTGCTGGCGCATGATGGTGCGGCCGTCGCTGAGCTCGGTGAGCGGCTTGGGGAGGGAACGCCCGAGCCGGCTCCCCATGCCGGCTGCGAGAATCACGATCTGGGTGGTCACTGCATCTCCTTCAATGGCGGATGCGCGGGCCGCGCCACTCGATCGTTTCGACCGGAGTTCGCCGCCCGTTCACCCGTAAGTTCACATGTGGACACGCCGTTATGCCTGGGCCAGCCTACCGAACGCCCCTCCGAACGCGCAGCCCGAGCGTGCCGTCGTGCTCGGATCGTGACCTGATGCCCAGTACCCGGTCAGGTTACCGCGAGGGGCCGCGCGACGCCCGGATACCGCCGGAAGCGCACGAAACCGGGTCGGGTTGGTAGCGTGGCGGGGTGACTTCTGTTTCGCGTTCCAATCCTGAGGACGGAGCTCGCGGAGGCACCGGCTCGGGGGACAAGGCCGAACCTGGGGACGGTGCCACGCGTCCAGCGCCGCGCACGCGCTCGACGGGGTCGGCACGTCCGGCCGCGAAGGCCGCGACGGCCGGCCGCACCACCGCCCGCGGGACGACGCGACCGAAGCCGGCGACCGCGGCCGACGCATCCGCCGCGGCTCCCGACGCCGGCACCGCCGACGCCTCCGCATCCGAGACGCCGGCTCCCCGGAAGCCCCGCGCACCGCGCAAGCCCGCCGCGACGGGCGCGACCGGCGCCACTACCGGCGCGACCACGTCGAAGCGCACCGCCGCCTCGAAGGAGGCCTCGGCGAAGTCCGCCGCGGCGCGCGGCGGAGCCGCCAAGTCGACCCGCTCGGCCGCCTCGTCGGCCGCGGCGGGCAGCACGACGAGCGCGGGCAGCCGCACCCGGGCCGCGTCGACCGAGACGAAGCGGCGGCAGCGGGTCGCCGCCGCCCTCACCACCGAGACCACCGCCGCCGAGCGGGCCCCTCGCCACGAGCCCGAGGCGCCGGCCGCGGTCGTGCCCGAGGCGGCCGCGGCGGCTGAGACGGCGTTCATCGCCGCGGCGGCGACCGCCCCCGTCGAGGCGGATGCCCCGGCGGAGGTCGCGGCCCCGGTCGAGGTCGAGACGCCCGCCGAGGCCGTCGAACCCGAGACGCCTGCCGAGTCTGAGGCGCCCGCCGAACCCGAGACGCCTGCCGAGCCCGAGGCATCCGTCGAGTCGGCCGAGCCCGAGGCATCTGTCGAGCCCGAGGCATCCGCCGCTCCCGCGGCCGAGCCCGCCGCGCTCGCGGAGGCCGAACCGCACGCCGAGCCCGACGCAGCCGCCGCCGCGGCGGCCGCAGCCGTCGTCGTCACCACGCCCCGCGCGCCGAAGCCGCGGAAGCCGCGCACGCTGCGCGTCGCACGGGCCGCCCCGGCCGCCGACGCCCCGACCGTGCTCGAGGTCGCGGGCCTCGAGAAGCGGTTCGGCGCGAACACCGCCGTCGACCACGTCTCGCTCGACGTGAAGGCGGGGTCGTTCTTCGGCATCGTCGGCCCGAACGGGGCCGGCAAGACCACGACGCTGTCGATGATCACCGGGCTGCTGCGGCCCGACGCCGGCACCGTGCGCATCCACGGCATCGACGTGTGGGCCGACCCGGTCGCCGCGAAGCACGCCACGGGCGTGCTGCCCGACCGGCTGCGGCTGTTCGACCGGCTCACCGGTGCGCAGCTCCTCTACTACTCGGGCATCCTGCGGGGGCTCGACTCCCGCACGGTGCGCGAGCGCAGTGCCGACCTCGTCCAGGCGTTCGGCCTCGAGGACGCGATCGACCGGCTCGTCGCCGACTACTCGGCGGGCATGACCAAGAAGATCGCGCTGGCCTGCGCGATGATCCACTCCCCGCGCCTGCTGGTGCTCGACGAGCCGTTCGAGTCCGTCGACCCGGTGTCCGCGGCGAACCTGACCGAGATCCTCGAGCGGTACGTGGCCGGCGGCGGCACCGTGCTGCTGTCGAGCCACGGCATGGACCTCATCGAGCGCGTGTGCGACTCCGTCGCCATCGTCGTCGCCGGGCGCATCCTCGCGTCGGGCACGCTCGACGAGGTGCGACTGGGGCAGACGCTCGAGGACCGGTTCGTGGAGCTCGCCGGCGGGCGCAAGGCGGCAGAGGGGATGGAATGGCTGCACAGTTTCTCCGACTGAAGCTCCAGCTCCTCGCGAACATCTTCCGGCGCAGCCCCTGGCAGGTCGTCGGCATCGTCCTGGGCCTCGCCTACGGGCTCTTCGCAGCCGTGCTGCTGTTCGGCGCGCTCGTCGGGCTGCGCCTGTCGGAGGATGTCTCGCTCATCCGCGACATCCTCGTCGTCGGCGGCTCGGCGACCGTGCTCGGCTTCACGATCCTCCCGCTGCTGTTCGGCGTCGACGACACCCTCGACCCGCGTCGCTTCGCGCTCTTCGGGCTGCCCGACCGGCGGATCGCGTTCGGGCTCGCGCTGGCTGCGCTCATCGGCGTGCCGTCCGTGGTGCTCGCGATCGTGCTCGTCGGCACGATCGTCACCTGGAGCCGAGGCCCGGGCGAGATCATGTTCGCCGTCCTCGGCGCGGCCCTCGCCTTCCTCACGTGCGTGCTCATCGCGCGCGTGACCACCGGCCTGGCGTCGCTGCTGCTCGCCACCCGCCGGGCCCGCGAGGTCACGGGCGCCCTCGCCGTGCTGCTCCTCGTCGTGCTCGCCCCGGCGATCGCCCTGCTCGCCACGATCGACTGGCAGACCTCGGGCCTGCGCGTGCTCGAGTCGATCGCCGAGGTGCTGTCGTGGACGCCGCTCGGCGCGGCGTTCGCCTCGCCCGGCGACGCGGCCTCGGGCGACTGGGGCGGTGCGCTGCTGAAGTTCCTCATCGCCGCCGCGACGGTCTGGCTCATCTGGCTCGCCTGGCAGGGCCTCGTGCGGCGCATGCTCGTCAGCCCCGGCCGCGCGGCTTCGACGAAGCACTACCGCGGGCTCGGATGGTTCGACCGGATGCCAGGCACCGCGACCGGCGCGATCGCGGCCAGGTCGCTCACCTACTGGTTCCGCGATGCCCGCTACTGGGTCTCGCTCGTGATGCTGCCGATCATGCCGGTGCTCGTCATCGTGGTGCTCACGCTCGCCGGCGTGCCGACGACCTACCTGCCGCTCGTACCGGTGCCGCTCATCTCGCTGTTCCTCGGCTGGCTGCTGCACAACGACACCGCGTTCGACTCGACGGCGATCTGGCTGCACGTCGCGTCGGGCATGCGCGGGGCCGCCGACCGGTTCGGACGAATCCTGCCCGTGCTGGTGGTGGGCATCATCGTCATCGGCGTGGGCAGCGCGGTGACCGCGGTCGTGATCGACGACTGGCGACTGGTGCCGTCGCTCATCGGCGTGAGCGCGAGCCTGCTCCTGACGGGGCTCGGCGTCGGCGCGATCAGCTCGGCCAGGTTCCCGTACCCGGCCGCGAAGCCGGGCGACAGCCCCTTCCAGCAGCCGCAGTCGAGCGGCACGATGTCGGCCCTCGTGCAGTCCGTGACGCTGGTCGGCTCGCTCGTCATCACGGCCCCGACGATCGTGTTCGGCGTGCTCGGCGTCCTCGACGACCCGTCGTGGCACCTCGCGGCGCTCGTGTCGGGAACCGTGCTCGGCATCCTCGTGCTGGTGCTCGGCATCCTCGTCGGGGGGCGGGTCGTCGATCGCCGCGGGCCCGAGATCCTCGCGGCCTCGCTGCGGGCATAGCCGCGTAGAATCGGGCGCATGCCCTTCACCCCGCGTGCCAGCATCGCCGACCCCGACACGCCCGGCGGCGGCACGTCCGTGCTCGACCGCGAGCTCGAGAAACTGCTCGAGGACGAGCAGCACTTCGAGCCGGGCGACCACGAGCGCTTCTCGCACTACGTGAAGAAGGAGAAGATCCTCGAGTCGGCCATCACGGGCAAGCCGGTGAAGGCGCTCTGCGGCAAGAAGTGGACGCCGGGCCGCGACCCCGAGAAGTTCCCGGTGTGCCCGAGCTGCAAGGAGATCTACGAGCGGATGAAGCGCGAGTAGTCGCGTTGGTGGTCGAGTAGGCGCGAAGCGCCGTATCGAGACCCAGCCGTGCTCAGCGGTACGTCGTCGGGATCGCCGGCTCGCCGCGCCCGAGGCGGAACGCCTCGATCGGCAGCTCCTGCATCACGGCCGCGCGATGCTCGCGTGCGGCGCGCGTTCCGGCCGGTCCGGTGAACGCCGGGTCGGCCTCCCCGCCGGCCATGAGGTGCGCCATCAGCGGTCGCAGCTGCTCGCCGGGCTCGAACTCCGGCTCCCCGCCGGGCCCGTCGCCGACGTACACGAGCTCCTCCCGCGCGGTGCGCGTCGAGTCGAGCCGCCGGGCCGCGTCCTTCCGGCCGCCGACGCTCGCCTTCGCCGCCGAGGCCTTCGCGACCGAGACCCACTCGCCGGCGTCGTCGCGCCTGGCGACGAGCTTGTAGACCATGCCCGCGGCCGGATGCCCCGAGCCGGTGACGACCGAGGTGCCCACGCCGTACGAGTCGACGGGGGAGCCCGACAGGGCGGCGATCGTGTACTCGTCGAGGTCGCTGGTGACGGTGATGCGGGTGTTCACGGCGCCGAGCGCGTCGAGCTGGTCGCGCACCGACTGCACGACGGCCGGCAGGTCGCCGGAGTCGATGCGGACGGCGCCGAGCGCGGGCCCCGCCACCCGTACGGCGAGCTCCACGCCCTGCGCGATGTCGTAGGTGTCGACGAGGAGCGTCGTGCCGGGGCCGAGCGCGTCGACCTGGGCACGGAACGCGGCCTCCTCGTCGTCGTGCAGCAGCGTGAACGCGTGCGCGGCGGTCCCCATCGTCGGGATGCCCCAGGTGCGGCCGGCCTCGAGGTTGCTCGTCGCGTCGAACCCGGCGACGTACGCCGCCCGGGCGGCCGCGATCGCCGACTGCTCGCCGGTGCGCCGCGAGCCCATCTCGGCGAGCGGGCGGCCGAGGGCGACCGACACCATGCGCGCCGCGGCGCTCGCGACCGACGAGTCGTGGTTCAGCACGGAGAGGATGACCGTCTCGAGCACGACCGCCTCGGCGAAGGTGCCCTGCACGGTCACGAGCGGCGAGCCGGGGAAGTAGGCCTCGCCCTCGCGGTAGCCCCAGATGTCCCCGGAGAACCGGTAGTCGGCGAGCCAGTCGAGGGTCGCGGGGCGGAGGAACCCGGCCTCGCGGAGCCACTCGAGCTCGGCGTCGCCGAAGCGGAACCGCTCCACGAGCTCGAGGAGGCGGCCCGTGCCGGCCACCACGCCGTAGCGACGGCCGTCGGGCAGGCGGCGCGCGAACGCCTCGAACAGGCTCTCGCGGTGGGCGGTGCCGTCGGCGAGCGCGGCATCCACCATCGTGAGCTCGTAGCGGTCGGTGAGGAGCGCAGCTGACCCGGTCACGACCCCGAGCCTATCGACTGCCCGCGGCGGGGCGGGGCATCCGAGCGTCTAGGCTTGACACTCGTGACGGACGCACCGATCGGGATCTTCGACTCCGGCGTCGGCGGGCTCACCGTCGCCCGGGCCGTGAAGGACCAGCTGCCGAACGAGTCGATCCTCTACATCGGCGACCTCGAGCACTCGCCCTACGGGCCGAAGCGCATCGCCGACGTCCGCGGCTACTCGCTCGCCATCCTCGACGACCTCGTCGAGCAGGGCGTGAAGATGCTCGTGATCGCCTGCAACACCGCCTCGGCGGCCATGCTGCGCGACGCGCGGGAGCGCTACGACGTGCCCGTGGTCGAGGTGATCCAGCCCGCCGTGCGGCGTGCGGTCGCGACGACCCGCAACGGCCGGGTCGGCGTGATCGGCACGGTCGGCACGATCCAGTCCCGCGCCTACGAGGACGCGTTCGCCGCGGCCCCGCACCTCGAGCTGTTCACGCAGGCCTGTCCGCGGTTCGTCGAGTTCGTCGAAGCCGGCATCACCAGCGGCGACGAGCTGTTCGCCGTCGCCGAGGAGTACCTGGCGCCGCTGAAGCGAGCCGAGGTCGACACGCTCGTGCTCGGCTGCACGCACTACCCGTTCCTGAAGGGCGCGATCTCCTACGTCATGGGCGAGCAGGTGTCACTCGTCTCGAGCGACGTCGAGACCGCGAACGACGTCTACCGCGTGCTCGTCGGCGGCGGCCTCGAGCGCCGGTCGCCCGCACCGCCCACCTACCGCTACGAGGCGACGGGCGGCTCGACGAGCGCGTTCCTCGACCTCGCCCACCGCCTCATCGCCCCCGAGATCCCGAGCGTCGAGCTCGTGCACACCGGCGCGATCACCCTGCCCAGCCACCGTCGACAGGAGACCCGATGACCGACGCATCCGACCGCCCCGAGGCATCCGAGATCCCCGCGATCGTCCGCGCCGACGGCCGCGCGCCCGACGCCCTGCGCCCGGTGACCATCGAGCGCGGCTGGAGCGCGCACGCCGAGGGCAGCGCGCTCATCTCGTTCGGCGGCACGAAGGTGCTGTGCACCGCGAGCTTCACGAACGGCGTGCCCCGCTGGATGAACGGCTCGGGCAAGGGCTGGATCACGGCCGAGTACGCGATGCTGCCCCGCTCGACGAACTCGCGCAACGACCGCGAGAGCGTGAAGGGCCGCATCGGCGGCCGCACGCACGAGATCAGCCGGCTCATCGGCCGGAGCCTGCGCGCCGTGGTCGACACGAAGGGCCTCGGCGAGAACACCATCCAGATCGACTGCGACGTGCTCCAGGCCGACGGCGGCACCCGCACCGCGGCGATCACGGGCGCCTACGTCGCCCTCGCCGACGCGATCGAGTGGGCGCGCGGAAAGAAGTTCATCGGCCAGAAGGCGCGGCCGCTCATCGACTCCGTGTCGGCCGTGTCGGTGGGCATCATCGACGGCACGCCCATGCTCGATCTCGCCTACGTCGAGGACGTGCGCGCCGAGACCGACATGAACGTCGTCGCCACCGGGCGCGGGCTCTTCGTCGAGGTGCAGGGCACCGCCGAGGGCGCGCCGTTCGACCGGCGCGAGCTCGACTCGCTGCTCGACCTCGCGCTCGCCGGCAACGCCGAGCTCACCCGCATCCAGGCCGCCGTGCTCGCCGAGCAGGCCGCGGCGGCGGGGGCGTGAGCGCGGTGGCCGACCAGCCGATCGAGCTCGTCCTCGCCACGCACAACCAGGGCAAGGTCGCCGAGTTCCAGCGCATGCTGGGCGCGCGCATCCCCGGCCTCGTCGTGCTGCCGTACGAGGGCCCGGTGCCCGTCGAGGACGGCACCACGTTCGCCGAGAACGCGCTGATCAAGGCGCGTGCCGCGGTCGCGCACACCGGGCGCATCGCCCTCGCCGACGACTCGGGCCTGTGCGTCGACATCCTGGGCGGGGCGCCGGGCATCTTCTCCGCGCGCTGGTCGGGCACGCACGCCGACGCCGACGCCAACCTGCGGCTGCTGCTCGCGCAGCTCGGCGACGTGCGGCGGCCGAACCGCAACGCCCACTTCCACTGCACGATCGCGCTGGTGGTGCCGGGGGCGGATGGCTCGGAGCCGCGCGAGTTCCTCGCCGAGGGCGAGTGGGCCGGGTCGATCTCGTACGAGCCGCGCGGCTCCTACGGGCACGGGTACGACCCGATCTTCGAGCCCGACGGCCGCGAGGTGACCGCGGCCGAGCTGCGACCCGACGAGAAGAACGCCGAGAGCCACCGCGGCCGGGCGTTCGAGGCACTCATCCCGCAGCTCCAGGCGGTGCTCGCCGAGCTCGGCTGAGAACGCTAGTCGTTCCCACTTCGATCAGGGAGGATGCGGTCGATCCGCGCCTACCATCGAAGGACCATGGGTCATTCGCACGGGCATTCGCACGGGGCATCCGCCAACCGGACGCGCCTGGTGATCGCGATCGCGATCATCGGCGCCTTCCTCGTCGCGCAGGTGGTCGGCGGGCTCCTGAGCGGGTCGCTCGCGCTCCTCGCCGACGCCGGGCACATGGCGGGCGACCTCGTCGGACTCGTCATCGCGCTCATCGCGGCGGTCGTCGCGGCGCGGCCCGCGACCGACCGACAGACGTACGGGTTCCAGCGGTTCGAGGTGTTCGGCGCGCTGGTGAACGGCGTGATCCTGCTCGTGGTCGCCGCGACGGTCGCGGTCGGCGCGATCGGCCGGTTGGTGGGGGATGCCTCGGGCGAGCCCCACGAGGTCGAGGGCGGGCTGATGCTCGTGGTCGCGGTGCTCGGCCTCGCGGCGAACATCGCGGCGCTGCTGGTGCTCCGCGGCGGGGCATCCGCGTCGATCAACGTGCGCGGCGCCTACCTCGAGGTGCTCGGAGACACGATCGGGTCCGTACTCGTCATCGCCGCCGCGGGCGTGGTGCTCGCGACCGGGTGGGATGCGGCCGACCCGATCGCGTCGCTCGCGATCGCGGCGCTCATCGTGCCGCGGGCCGTGCTGCTGCTGCGCGACGTGATGCGGGTGCTCAGCCAGGCCGTCCCCGCGGAGACGAGCGTGGCCGAGATCCGCACCCACATCCTCGGCACGCCCGGCGTCATCGACGTGCACGACGTGCACGTGTGGGCGATCACGACCGGGGCGCACGTGTTCAGCGCCCACGTCGTGGCCGAGCCCGAGGAGCTGGTGGGGGAGCGGCGCGGGTGCCTGCTCACGCAGCTCGGCGAGTGCCTCGAGGAGCACTTCGACGTGGCGCACTCGACGTTCCAGCTCGAGTCGGCCGAGCACGCGGCGCACGAGCATCCGTCGCACGCCTGAGCGGTGCGGGGCCCAGCCGTGCGTGGACCGGCGCGAGTCGGCGGCGGTGGGTCAGCGCTGGTTCGGCCGGTCGTCGTCGGGGTGGCCGCCGTGCTCGAACACGTCGGGGTCGAGCACGAGGTGCTGCGCCTCGTCGTGGTCGGTGACGACGTCCTCGCCGGCGGCCTCGGCCTTCTTCGCCTTCGACCGCTCGCGCAGGTAGTGCCAGAGGGTGACGAGGGCGGTGCCGCCGACGGCGGCGAGCAGGATGAGGTCGATGTACTCCTTGACGAAGTCGCCGACGAACGGGATGAATCCGATCGCGTAGCCGAACATCGTGAGGCCGAAGCCCCAGAGCACCGCGCCGATGAGGTTGTACAGCGTGTACTTGCCCTTGGCCATGTGGCCGACGCCCGCGGCGACGGGCGCGAACGTGCGCACGATCGGCACGAAGCGGGCGAGGATGATGGTCAGGCCGCCGAATCGGTCGAAGAACGCGTTGGTGCGTTCGACGTTCTTGACGCTGAACAGCCCCGATTCCTTGCGCTCGAAGATCGACGGGCCGGCCTTGTGGCCGATGTAGTACCCGACCTCGCCGCCGACGAACGCCGCGAGGCCGATGAGCAGTGCGACCCACCACACCGAGATGCCGAACACGCCGTGCTCGGAGCCGGACAGCGGGTGCGAGAGCAGGCCGGAGATGACGAGGAGCGTGTCGCCGGGGAACAGGAAGCCGATGAGCAGGCCGGTCTCGGCGAAGATGATCGCGCAGACCACGAGCAGCGCCCACGGGCCGGCCGCCTGGATGATCCCCTCGGGGTCGAGCCACGGGATCAGCGCGGTGTGGATCAAGGGAGCTCCTGTCGTCGGACGCGGCGGGGCCGCGTCACTGGCGGCGGTGTGCGAGCAGTCTACCGAGCCGCGGTGGGGCGCGCCCCGGTGGGAGCCCGGAATCATCCGATGGGATGACGCGGATGCCCCGGCGGTTCGCACCGCCGGGGCATCCGTCACCTGCACCCTCGTGGGCGGGTGCCGCGGTCAGGCCGCGAGCGCCTCGAAGATGGCGCTGTTGTAGCGGAACGACTCGCGCACCTCCGCGACGAGGCGGTCGACCTCGGTCGGCTGGAGTGCGAGGGCGTTCATGGCGGCGCGGTACTTGCGCTTGTAGCGCACGGGGCCGTCCTCGCCGAGGTCGAAGCGGTAGAAGCCGAGTTGCTCGGGCGTCGCGCCGTAGTGGCGCGCGACGAGTGCGGCGATGGCCTGGCCGCCCGAGAGGTCGCCGAGGTACCGGGTGTAGTGGTGCGCGAGGTAGCGCACGTCGTCGTCGGCGACCGCGCGCAGGTGCGCCGCGTAGGCGGCGGTCGCGGGCAGCGCCGGGTGGGTCTCGCGCCAGTCGGATGCCCCGAGCGCGTCGAGGTCGGCCTCGATGGCGGCGAGCCGGGCGAGGGCCGGGTCGAACACCTCGGGGTCGCCGGCACGGGAGCCGCGCGATTCGAGCGCCTCGTAGACCCAGGCGAACTGGGCGAGGTAGCGGGTGTAGTCGTCGAGCGAGAGCTCGCCGCCCATGAGCGCGGTGATGAAGCCGCGGGTCTCTGCGGCGCGGTGGTCATCGGCCGACGCGGCGCGGACGAGGGCGGCGACGTCGAGCGGCTCGGTCGCGGTGGCGGGGGCCGTCGTGGGGGGAGCGATCGACATGAGCGCCTCTCGGTTGTGGGGTTTGGTAAGGCTTACCTCACATCGTATGGCCTCGACGGCCGATCGCAAGCGTGTCGGAGGCGGGGCGTAGCGTTCGGCTCATGCGATACGGATTCATCTATCCGGGCGACGACCCCGTGCTCGCGGTCGAACTGGCCGAGCTCGCCGAGCGCAACGGGTGGGACGCGTTCTTCGTCTGGGAGGGCGTCTGGGCGACCGATCCGTGGTCGGTGCTGGCGGCCGCCGCGGTGCGCACGTCGACGATCCGGCTCGGCACGATGCTCACGCCGGTGCCGCGGCGGCGCCCGTGGGAGCTCGCCTCGCAGACCATGACGGTCGATCGCCTGAGCGGCGGGCGGGTGATCCTCTCGGCCGGGCTCGGGGTGCCCCAGTCGGCCGAGGAGCGGTTCTGGCTCTTCGAGGACGACCCCGGCCGTCGGGTGCGCGCCGAGCAACTCGACGAGTCGCTCGAGCTGATCCAGCGCATGTGGCGGGGCGAGGCATCCGACTTCGCGGGCACGCACTGGCACGCGAAGGCGACCTCGCAGATGATCCCGCCCACGCCCGTGCAGCAGCCGCGCATCACCACCTGGGTCGTCGGCGTCTGGCCACGGCCGAAGTCCATGCGGCGCCTCGCCTCCGCCGACGGCTGGATCCCGAACTTCGCCCCGCCCGGCGCCGACGTCACGCCCGAGGCATCCGGCTACACGCCCGAGGTCGCCGCCGACGCGATCGCCTGGCTGCGCGCGGAGCGCGAGCGCCTCGGCCTCGCCGACCAGCCGTTCGACGTCACGCAGGAGGGCACGACGAGCGGCACGGATGCCTCCGCCGACGCGGCCGCCGTGCGGCGCTGGGCCGACGTGGGCGTGAACTGGTGGCTCGAGAGCGACTGGTCGGTGCCGCGCGAGCGCATCGAGGCGTACGCGCGGGAACGGATCGCGGCGGGGCCGCCCCGCGGGTGATCCGCCCGGCCATGCCTACGCGAAGATCGCCTCGGCCACCCAGCCGTCGGGTTCGAGCCGGAGGTCGAAGACCAGGAGTTCGGCGCCCTCGCTCCGACCCGTCACTCGCCACCCGGGCGCGAGTACCACGTCGGCCGGGGGATGCGTGATGCCCGACGGCCACTCGGGATGACGCGGGAGCGGCGTGGGCGTGTCGATGACGCGGAACCGGGCGCCGTGGAAGACGAGCCGCGCAGGCTGGCCGACGGCGTCGAGCCAGACGGCGACGGGTTCGGAGCGCTTCTTCGCCTGCATGGGGAACCTCGCCTTGTTCGAACGTATGTTCGAAAGTGTAGGCGTGATCGGCGCGACACGCCAACGAGAGCGCGGACGTAGCGGTGTGTTCAGTCGCGGTCGCCGTCGCGGGCGTTGTCCGGTGTTCGGGGGAACGCCCGCAGCGCCCGGAGGGCCACCTGCCTCAGGTCCGCTCGACGCGCGCCGGCCGCGGCTTGCACGGCGAGGCCCGCGGAGATCGTGTTGAGGAAGCGCGCGAGTTCCCGCGGATCCTCGTCGGCGGCGAGATCGCCGGCCTCGATGGCGGCGGCGAAGCGCGCCGCGAACCGGGCCTCGCCTTCCGCGCGGCGTTCCTCGAGGTAGCGGACGATCGCCGCGTCCTGGGGTGCGCTCGTGAGTCCGCCCTGGATGGAGAGGCAGCCCGGTGGACGCCCCGGGGTCGTGATGGCGTCGACGTTGTCGAGGAGGTACCGTCGCGCGGTCTCGAAGGCGGTCGGCTCGGCGAGGGCGTCGTCGACGTACGCCATGTCGACGCGGGCGTACCGGTCGACGGCGAGCTTGAACGCGCCTTCCTTGCTGCCGAAGGCGCCGTAGAGGCTCGGGCGGTTGATGCCCATGGCGTCGGTCAGGTCGCTCAGGCTGGTGCCCTCGTAGCCTTGCCGCCAGAACACCTCGATGGCCCGGTCGAGTGCCTCGTCCACGTCGAACTCGCGTGGGCGGCCCCTGGTCGCCATGTGAGACCTCCCTTTGCCCGTCAGGTGCTCCCAACGTACGGGACCGGCGACGTCGGATCGCCGCGATGAGCGGCTGCGCGCCGAGCTGCGACAGCGGCTCGGCGCGCAGCCGTCGGGCGTCAGATCTGGCTCGCACCTCCGTCGACGTAGAGCTCCGCGCCGGTCATGTACGAGCTCTTCGGAGAGGAGAGGTACAGCACCGCGTCGGCGATCTCCTCGGGGGATCCGAGACGGCGCATCGGCACTCCGGCGGCGAGGCCGCCCAGGAGTGCCTCGGCCTGCTCGGGCTCGGCGGCCAGCCCGCTGAGCCCCGGCGTCGCGATGGGCCCCGGCGCGACCGAGTTCACCCGGATGCCACGGTCGACCAGCTCTGCCGCCCAGCTGCGCGCGAAGCTGCGGATCGCGGCCTTGGATGCCGCATAGACGCTGAACGATGCGCTGCCCTTCACGTCGATGTTCGAGGACGTGAGGACGATGGTGGCGCCCGGGTTGAGGTGCGGCAGGGCCTTCTGCACGGTGAACACCGTGCCGCCGACGTTCGACTCGAACGTCGTGGTGAAGTGCTCCCAGGTGATGTCCTCGATGGCGGCGAACTCCCCGCCCCCGGCGTTCGCGAACACCGCATCGAGTCCGGCGCCCCGCTCGGTCACCGCCGCGAAGACCTCGTCGAGGTCGCGGAGATGCGAGACGTCGCCCCGGACGGTGGTCACGGCGTCCCCGAACTCCGCCTTCACTGCGGCCAGCTTGTCGGCGGTGCGTCCCGTGACGATGACGTGTGCGCCGTGCTGCACGAAACGGCGCACGACCGCCAGCCCGATTCCGGAGGTTCCGCCCGTCACGAGCGCGATCTTGCTGTCGAGGTCTCCCACGATCCATCCCATCTCTATTTGTACCGATCGGTACGTTATGACGGGTCCAACGGGGAGGTCGCTCGCTCTATTCCGTACTGAGCGGTAAAGAATTCAGTGCTCGGGGGACTCGAGGTGCTCGCCGGTTCCGAGCGGGACCACCAGGGTGCGGATGGCGGCGATACGGCCGTCGCGGACGGTGATGATGTCGATGCCGCGCACGACCGGGCTTCCGGCGGGGCCGAACGCCCACGCGAGCGCCCCCGTGTCGTCGCCGGTGTAGGCGATGCCGTCCGCGGTGAACCCGAACTCGGCGGGCGCTCCATCGATCAGCGCGGCCGCTTTCTGCCCGAGCGCAGCCCGCCCGACACTGGTGCCCTCGGGATCGGTGAACGCGACGTCGTCGGTGTAGATCGCCTCGACGGCCCGGCCGCGCGCCTCGGCATCGCGGTTGCCGAAGACCTCGTGCAGGTTGGCGTTCAGGAGTTCGGTGACGGAAGCCATGGATGTCTCCTTCGAGGCGGGGTCGAGTCGAGTGTCGAGTTCGAGGCGAGTCGAGTGCGGAATGAGGGACTGAGCCCGTTTCGCATTCCTGCCGAGTCGGGACAGCAGCGGAACATCCGCACGATTCCGCCACACAGAAGGGTATGACCGATCACCGGATCGGCGTGGGATCACACCGGGTTGTCGCCATCCTGCTCGAGCCGGTGGCCGCGGATGGTGGTGTCGCTGCCGCGGTTCCGTTCCACTGCTAGAGCCGGGCGGCCTCACGTCGGCCTTCCGCTCGTGCGGCCTCGAGCAGGTTCGCCATGCGCCGGCGCGAGCGTCGACGGTTGCCGACGAGCCCGAAGATCACGCTCGCGAGGCCGAGCGAGACGATGAGCTGCGGGGCCGGAATCGCCCAGACCTGGATGGCCGTGGTCGTGGCAGCGATCGGCGTCGTCGTACCGTCTCGCTGCACCACCGTCGGGGCCACTCGCAGGTCGGCGACGGCGAACACCACGGGCCAGATGGATGTCAGGTCGACACGAACCTCACGATGCTCGCCGGGGAGAAGTTCGATCGCGTGGCCATCGTGGCCCGCGAGCGGCGCGGAGTCTCCAGCGATGGTGGCGCTTCCCGAGACGTGCAGGCGGACGTTGCCGTCGTTCGCCAGGACCGCGCTGACCGATGCGGAACCAGGCTCGAACGGGTTCCAGTTGATCTCGTAGTCGCTGACGGGGGCGCGGACGCTGAGTGCCGGCCGGAGTTCGCCGGTCACGCGGGTGTCGACGCGGACCCCGACGCGACTCTCGACGGCGAGGTCGTTGCCGTCGCCGGTTCCCGCGCGGAGGACCGAAGCGGTGACGCCGGCGCTATGGTCGCCCGGTTCGGCATCGATCGGTACCACGATCTCGACGGGCACGATCACGGTCTCGCCCGGTTCGACGGAGATGGAATCCGGGAGGTTGATCCAGTTTCCCGCGTCCGCGGACGGTTGTTCGGACGGCAGCGTGTCGAATCGACCGGACGGTGTGGTGTAGCCATCCGCCGCTGCAAGGCGGAAGGTGACCGGCCCGCCGCCGAGGTTGGACACCGCGATGCGCTCCGTGCTGGCCTCGCCGGGGTCGAGTTCCACTGCGATGCGGGATCGGCCGTCAGGGCCGTCTGCATCGGCGGCGCGGACGGACCAGCTCACCGGGTCGGAGGGGTCGACGGCGACGGCAGGCTGCGCGGGCGCGGCCGAGAGGATGATCGCGCCGAGGATTCCGGCGACGGGTAGGCCGATGCGAGCGGTGATGGGCCGGGCATGCATGGTGCGTCTCCTCCGGAGCGCTGAGCGCGGGGCGCGGGCGGTGCAGCGCCCGCGCCCCGACCTGTGTGGGGATCGCGACTCAGTCCTCCCAGAGGGAGAGCGTCAGCGTCGAGGCGTATCCACCTGGTTCAACGGATGCGGGGGTGCGGAGGAAGAGCTCGGCGTTCGCGGTCCATTGGCCTTCGACCGTCGAGGCGCTCGGGTCGGCGAGCAGGGCCAGCAGTTCCTGGCCGACGAGACCGACGGCGTCCGGTCCCGAGTCGAGGATGGTATCGACCTGCTCACCCTCGGCGACCGAGCCGGATGCACCGCCGTCGATGAGGTGCGGGGTCCATCCGAGGTGGCCGGCGTCGATGGCGGGTTGTCCGGCACTCCCCGCGAACGCGGTGGCGGTTCCGAGTACGTACCATCCGGTGCCGACGTCTCCGGCGTCGCGGGTATCGGTGACCGTGACGGACGGGAGGGATCCGGTGAACTGGCGCACCGTCGCAGTCGACCCCTGCTCCTGCAGGTGGACCGAATCGGAGGCGACCGTGAGTGCGAGTGTGCCTGGCTCGTCGATCTCGGCGATCTCGACCTGCACGTCGATGTCGTCGCTGCCGTACTCGTCGGCCACGGCCAGACCGGCGACTCCGCTGAGCAGGACGCCGCCGAAGGCGGCTGCCGACGCGCGAAGCACGAAGGATCGGGAGGGCATGGGAGTTCTCCATTCTCGGGCGGCGTCGATGCCGGCCCGGCGGCCATCCTCCGACGGATCGAGCGACACGGCACCGAGGTTCGCGGCGAAAGGTTTTCCTCCTCGACGTTCCTTCGTCGCGCCGTGCTCCGACGGAACGGACTGCGAGTTGCTCGGGAGCGCACGAGCCGGAGGAGCCCGTTCCGAGCGAAAGTCTTTCGCCCGGAGGGGACGCCGGTCGCCTGCCGCGCGCTGCTTCCATGAACGCGAACCGTGCTCAGAGAGGAGCCATACCGTGAAGCAACGGAGAATGAGGCGATCGATCGCGACGTTGGCGACTGCCGGGCTGGCCGTCGGTCTCGCGCTGGCAGGCGGCGGAGCAGCGACCGCATACCAGCCGAACCCCGGCGACCTGTACGTCGCCGAGAACCCCGCGGCGTGCAACAAGCGCCCCTGCGTGCTCTACCCGAAGGCGGCGCAGACGCAGACCGGCCGCCTGGTCGCGACCTTCGAGAACAGCCAGACCGAGCCCGTCGGACAGACGCTTCCGATCCACGTCAGCGACGACCTCGGCACCACGTGGCGGAAGCTCACACAGGTGAAGTCGCCCGCGGAATCATCGGCGGATCCGGCCGTGGCGAAGTACACGAGCAACTGGACCAACGCGTACCTCTACACGCTGCCCGAAGCGGTCGGCGACCTGGACGCAGGCACGCTCCTGCTCGCGTCGGTCGTCTCCGGAGACGACGAGTACGCGAAGGAGCAGAAGGCGGCCAACCCGGCTTGGGTGCCGACCGGTGACGGTGACCGGCGCGACATCGCCATCGCGCTGTACGCGAGCACGGACGACGGAGCGACGTGGTCGTTCGAGAACATCATCGCGACCGGGGGTTGGCAGGGTGGCAGTGCCGGCGCGATCGGGCGCACGTCGGAGGCGAACACGTACGACCAGGTCGACCCGCTGTGGGAACCGTTCCTGCTGGCCAAGGATGGTCGACTCATCGCGTACTACTCCGATGAGAACGACTACCTCGGCTTCGACCCGCAGACCGGTGCGGCGATCATCGACCCGGCGAACGCCACGGCAGCGGATTCCGGCGGCCAGATCCTCGCTCACCGGACCTGGGACGGGACAAGCGCATCGTGGAGCCAGGCCTACGTCGATGTCGCCGGCCTCACGGTCGATCGAGGGAACGGCAAGACCCAGATCGGAGGCGGGCGGCCGGGCATGACCACCGTCGCGCCGACGACGGACGGCAAGTGGCTGCTGACGTACGAGTACTTCGGCGGTGGACAGAACGTGAAGTTCAAGATCGCCGGCGATCCGCTGCGATTCGACGCCGTCGGCGGGGCCGCCGGCACTGACATCGGCACCCTGCCGGCAGCTGGCGGGGCGCTCTCGCCAGGCGGGAGCCCGGTGCTCGCGACCTTCCCGGACGGCCGGATCGTGTACAACTCCAACGGCAGCGGCAACGTCTGGGTGAACGAGTCCGGGCGAAGCGACGGCACGTGGAAGCGGTACCAGACGACCATGCCCGCCGGATACAGCCGGAACCTCACCTACGTCGAGGGCACTGGCAGGGTGCTGATCCTGCAGGCGTCGTGGGCAGGGAACAGCATCGGACCGGTCAAGTTCGGCGAGGTCGACCTGGGCGAGTCGGACGGCGACTACTTCGAGCTCGTCAATCGCGCGACCGGAGAGGTCCTGGCGCCGGAGGCCGGGAAGACCCAGGACGCGAACTTCACCGGCAACGTCGCAGACCTCGTGCTCCAGACCCGCGACCTCGCGGCCACGACCCAGCAATGGCACCAGCAGGTCAAGGGGGCCGACGTCACGTTCCTCAATCGGTCGGGTGGCCGCGCGCTCGGCATCTGGCAGGGCACTGCCACGGCCGGCCAGCGCCTCTCGCAGTGGGTCGATGACGACGGGTCAGACAAGCACTGGAAGGTCGTTCCCTCGAGCGACGGCTACGTGAAGATACAGTCCGTCAAGAACGCGGCGCTGTTCATCACGGGCAACACGACGAATCACACCGTCGACCTGCGCGCCTCGCTGCCGACGACCGCCGGCGCGAGCGCCGACGATGCCCAGGAGTGGCTGGTCGTCAACAGGTCGGCGCTGCAGGTGACCGCCACCGTCTCGACCCGGTGCGTGGCAGGCAAGGGCCTCGTGACCGTGGTCGCGCAGAACGACGACGACACCACGCTGGCGCTGACCTTGCAGTCGGCCTACGGTGCGAAGTCGTTCGCGGACATCGCGCCCGGCAAGCGCGCGACGCACGCGTTCGCCACGCGACTCTCGACGGTTCCCGCCGGCTCGATCACGCTCGTGGCGACGGCGTCTGCGACAGGTCAGGAGTCGAGCCAGGTCTTGGAGTACCCGGCGAAGAGCTGCTGACCGCGAAGGGTTGACAGGGGAGGCGATCAGCGATCGCCTCCCCTGTTCGCGTTCGCAGCCGAACATGCGACGATTGCGAAAACCTTTCGTTCGGGAGCGACACTTTTCACCCCGCTCGGTCCCGCAGACTCTTCTTGGCCGCACCGCGAATGGGCGGCCTCCCCCAAGCGGCCGCACAGCAGCGGCGCAAGAAGAGAGGCGTTCAACGATGAACTTGGAACGAAAGCACGTCCGGCTCGCGGCCCTCGCGTTGGTCGCATCAACCGCGCTGGTGACCGCGGGATGCGCAGGCGGGAGCGCGTCCCAGCCGAACGAGTCCAAGCCCGAGGGCGAGATCCACGTCGCCGTCTACGGCGACGCGGCGGCGACGGCGGAGGAAGCGGCCGCGGAGCGGTTCAACGAGACCTCCGACGTGAAGGTCGTCATCGACAAGCTGCCCGGCGACGACACGTACGCGACCTCGGTGCGCACCTCGCTCGGCACCGACAATGCGCCCGACATCTTCATGACCTGGGGTGCTGCCGACCTGACCCAGCTCATCGATGCCGGAGCCGTCCTCCCGCTCGACGACTACATCGAGGAGGACCCGGAGCTGAAGGACGCCTTCATCCCCTCCGTCTTCGATGAGCAGGTCATCGACGGCGCGACCTACGGCATCCCGATGCGGGGCGTCGCCCCGACGTTCCTGTTCTACAACGAGCAGGTCCTCGCCGACGCCGGCCTCGAGCCCGCGCAGACCTGGGACGACCTCCTCACCCAGTCCGCGACCCTCAGCGGCGCAGGCGTGATCCCGATCGCCCTGGCCGGAGCCGACAAGTGGCCGACGCAGATGTGGTTCCAGTACGCATTCGCCCGCGAGATCGGCAACGACGCGGTCGCCGAGGGCCTGGCCGGCGACGCGGAGGTGTGGGAGAGCGACGGCAGCCGCGCAGCCCTCGACAACCTGCAGGGCCTGCTCGACGCCGGTGCGTTCGGCACCACGTTCGACTCGGTCGGCTACTCCAACCAGGGCACCACGGCGCTGCTCAGCCAGGGCAAGGCCGCCTACGAGCTGATGGGCACCTGGAACTACGCGACCCTCGAGGGCGCCGACCCGGACTTCGTCGCCCAGAACCTCGGATGGGTGCCGTTCCCGAGCCTCGACGGGGGATCCGGCCAGTCGGGTGAGATCGCCGGGAACCTGAGCAACTTCTACAACGTCTCGGCCGATACCCGGTACCCCGACGTCGCGGTCGAGTTCCTCAAGGAGCTCTACAGCCCCGAGTTCGTCGCCGACCAGATCGGCCTCGGCAACCTCCCGCCGACCGTCGACGCCGGCGACGCGATCGCAGCCGACGAGACGCTCGACGAGAACACCAAGACCTACCTGACGTTCGTCGTCGACCTGGTCGCCGCGGCTCCGACCTTCCAGCTGTCCTGGGACCGGGTCGTGCCCACCGAGCAGAAGGAAGCACTGACCGACGCGGTCGCCGGCTACTTCAACGGCTCGCTGGATGCCGACGCGTGGATCGCCCAGATGCAGTCCATCACCGCTGCCGACTGACCGTTCCCTCTCGATCACTGGAACCCTGATGACCCGAATCGCCCTCCCGGCCGCGTCCGCCGCTCGGACCGAGGTGGCGACCGACGGCACGACCCGGGGCGGCCTGCGTGAAGCAGGCCGCCCCGGCCCGCTGTGGTCGCTGCCGGCACTGATCTACTTCGCATTGTTCGCACTCGCACCGCTCGGCTTCGCCTTCTACCTGTCCTTCACCTCGTACAACGGGCTCCGATTCAGCGCCCCGAAGTTCGTCGGCCTCGACAACTGGACGCGTCTGTTCACCGATCCTGCTGTGGCCTCGAGTATCGGCGTCACCCTCGCCCTCGTGCTGCTCGCGGTGTGCACCCAGATCCCGCTCGGGCTCCTGACCGGAGTCTGGGCTGCCGGCGAGCAGCGGTTCCGGGCGGTCATCGTGGCGCTGTACTTCGTCCCGCTGCTCATGTCGACCGCCGCCGTCAGCGTGCTGTGGGGCTCGCTGATCGACCCGAACTTCGGGTTGCCGGCCGCACTGCCGTGGCTCTTCGGCGACGGGAACCTGCTCGGGTCGCAGTGGTCCGCAGTCGGCGTCATCGTGTTCATCTACCTGTGGGGCGCGACACCGCTCTACACCCTGATCTTCCAAGGCGCAGCCCGGACCATCCCGCCGGTGCTCTACCAGGCCGCGCAGCTCGACGGCGCCGGCCGCATCCGCCAGTTCTTCTCGATCACGGTGCCGCAGCTGCGCAACACCATCGTCACCTGCACGATCCTGATCGTGGTCGGTACGTTCACCGCGTTCGACATCATCCTGCTCGTCACGCGCGGCGGTCCGAGCAACGGCACCGCCATCCTGCCGTACCTGATGTACGAGCAGGCGTTCCTCTCGTTCGACCTCGGATACGGCAGCGCGATCGCGATCGTCCTGGTGCTCCTGTGCGCGGTCGTCTCGCTCGTGATGGTGCGGGTGACCGGGTACGACAAGATGGCCGGAACGCAGGAGGGCATCTGATGCGCGCACGTCCCAACGTCTTCGGCGGGTTCTTCGCACTCGCCTGGCTGGCCGTGATCCTGCTGCCTGTCGCCGTGATGCTCCGAGCCTCGTTCGAGTCCCAGAGCACGTACTCGTCGGGAGGCCCGCTCGGGCTGCCGAGCGAGTTCGTCGTCGACAACTTCGCTGCGGCGTTCGACCTCGGGTTCGGTCGATTCCTGCTGAACGCGGGGATCATCGCCGCCGGTTCGGTCGCGATCGTCCTCGTGCTCGTCCCGCCGCTCGCGTTCGCGATCGTCCGCAGCCGGAGCCGAATCGTGAGGACCGGGTTCCGCTTCCTGCTCATCGGACTCGCCATCCCGGCGCAGGTCGTGGTGATCCCGCTGTACTTCCTGATCGACTCGCTCGGACTGTACGACACCCTGCTCGGCGTGATCCTGCCGACCGCGGCGTTCGTCATCCCGCTGACGACCCTGATCCTCTGCGGCAGCATGCGCGAGATCAACGGCGAGCTGTACGAGGCCATGTCGCTGGACGGAGCGAGCTCGTTCCGCACCTACGTCTCGATGGTGCTGCCGCTCGCGAAGGGCGGGATCGCGACGGTCGTCGTGTACACCGCGCTCAACGCGTGGAACGGATTCCTCCTGCCACTCATCCTGACCCGCTCCCCGGAGGTCATGGTGGCGACCGTCGGACTCGGCCAGTTCCGCCAGCAGTTCAGCGTCAACATCCCCGGGCTGCTCGCGGCCGTCGTGCTGACGATCATCCCGATCTTCCTCGTCTACCTGTTCGCGCGCCGGTCGCTCGTGGCCGGGCTCACCGGAGTGGGAGGCAAGTGATGTCCGACATCCCGGAGGGCGCCGCCCCGAGGCGGACGACGATCACCGACGTCGCGCGAGCTGCGAACGTCTCGATCGCGACCGTGTCCAAGGTCATCAACGGTCGCGGCGGCGTGGGGGAGGAGACCCGCACCCGGGTCGAGGACGCGGTCGACTCCCTCGGCTACGTGAGCATCGTCGAGCGGCATGGCTCGATCCGAACGCTGGGGGAGGCGACGATCGAGGTCATCGTCGAACCCCAGGACGTGGCGAATCCGTACCTGTCGGAGTTCCTCGGCGGCGCGCTCTCGATCGCCGGCGACCTCAACGTCGGCCTGCTGATGCGTTCGGTCGATGCGATCCGCGACCTGCAGCCCACGACCTGGGCGCAGGGCCTCGCCCGGGCGGCACGGATCGGGGTGATCGAGGTCACGAGTGCGTACTCGGCGGCGCGTGAGAAGGCGCTGCGCCAGGTCGGACTCCCGATGGTGCTCGTCGACCCGATCGATCGCCCCAGGCCATCCACGCCCAGCGTCGGCGCCACGAACTGGGCCGGTGCCTACGAGGCGACCAAGCACCTCCTCAGCCTCGGCCACCGCCGCATCGCCTACATCGGCGGCCCGCCGCGGGCGACCTGCGACATCGTCCGCGCGCACGGTTGGGCCGCCGCCATGGCCGAAGCCGGCATCGGTGTGGATGTCAACGCGATCCCACGGCACTCGTTCACGTTCGATCACGGCCTGCGGGCGGCGACCGATCTCCTTCGGTCGCAGCTGCCGCCGTCTGCGATCTTCGCAGGCAGCGACGTCTCGGCGATGGGCGTGCTGGAGGCAGCACGCCGGCTCGGCGTCTCCGTGCCGACCGAGCTGAGCGTCGTCGGATTCGACAACACGTACCTCGCCCACACCTCCACCCCCTTGCTGACCACGGTGCACCAGCCCATCGCCGACATCGGTCGCACCGCGGTCTCCTCCCTCGTCCGACTTGCCAACGGCGAACCCCTGCCGGCCAAGCGCGTCGAGGTGGCGACCCATCTGGTCATCCGAGACTCGACCGCCGCACCGGCCCGCTGACGCCGCCGCCCACACAGACGGGACATCCCAGAACATGACCGACACCATCCCTGCCTTCAGCGCGCCCTGGAACGACTCGACGAAGACGCCGGCCGAGCGCGCCGCCGCGCTCCTCGCCGCGATGACGCCGCGAGAGAAGCTCCAGCAGCTCGGCTCGACGTGGCCCAACGCCGCTGGCGCGAGCGGCGACGTCGCCCCGATGCAGGACACCCAACTCCGGGCGGAACCGTTCGACGAGGCGATCGCCGACGGCATCGGCCATCTCACCCGTCCGTTCGGGACGCTCCCCATCGACCCCGCGATCGGGATGCGCCAGCTTGCGCGACTCCAGCGCGAGGTGATCGCGGCGAATCGCTTCGGGATCCCCGCGATCGCCCACGAGGAGTGCCTGACCGGCCTGACCGCCTGGCGCGCGACCGTGTATCCCACCCCGCTCGCCTGGGGTGCGGCGTTCGACCCGACGCTCGTCGCGGCCATGGCGGCACGGATCGGCGCGGACATGGCGGCCCTCGGCGTGCACCAGGGACTCTCGCCGGTGCTCGACGTCGTCCGCGACTACCGATGGGGGCGCGTCGAGGAGACCATCGGCGAAGACCCGTACCTCGTCGGCGAGACGGCCGCCGCGTACGTTCGCGGCCTCCAGTCGGCCGGGGTGATCGCTACGCTGAAGCACTTCGCCGGGTACTCCGCATCGCGCGGCGCACGGAACCACGCGCCGGTCTCGATGGGCTCCCGCGAGTTCGCCGACGTCATCCTGCCGCCGTTCGAGAAGGCGGTCGTCCAGGCCGGTGCCCGGTCGGTGATGAACTCCTACACCGACGTCGACGGCGTTCCGGCCGCCGTCGACCGGGACCTGCTCACCGGACTGCTCCGGGACACCTGGCAGTTCCAGGGCACCGTCGTCTCCGACTACTGGGCGGTTCCGTTCGTCCACTCGACGCACCGCGTCGCCGCCGACGATCTCGACGCCGGCGCGCAGACCCTCGAGGCCGGCATCGACGTCGAGCTGCCGCATACGCTCGGCTACCTGCCCGAGCTGCTCGAGCGAGTCGATCCCGAACTCGTCGACCGTTCGGCCCTCCGAGTCCTCACCCAGAAGGCCGAACTGGGCCTCCTCGACGCCGACTGGGCGCCGACCGAGCCCGGTGACCTCGACCTCGACCTCGACTCCAGCGAGAACCGCGATCTCGCGCGACTGCTCGCCGAACGGTCGCTCGTCCTGCTCGCCAACCGGGGTGAAGTCCTCCCACTCGCCTCGCCGCCGGCACGCGTCGCCGTCATCGGCCCCGGCGCCGACGACTCGGGGTGCCTGTTCGGGTGCTACTCGTTCCCCAACCACGTCGTTCCAGCCCACCCCGGGCTCGACATCGGCATCGCAGCTCCCACGGTGCTCGACGGCATCCGGACCGAGTTCCCGGAGGCCGAGGTCGACTACGTCGAGGGTGTGCCCGTTCTCGGAGGCGAGAACGAGGGGATCGCCGCCGCGGCCAGCGCCGCACGGGCGGCCGACCTGACGGTGCTCGTCATCGGCGACCGCTCCGGCATGTTCGGCCACGGGACGTCGGGCGAGGGATGCGACGTGCTCGACCTCGAGCTCCCGGGGCGTCAGCGCGAACTGGCGAACGCCGTGCTCGCCGCGGGACGCCGCGTCGTGCTCGTCGTCATCTCGGGCCGCCCCTACGCGATCGGCGATCTAGCCGCCCGCGCCGACGCCACCGTGCAGGCATTCTTCCCCGGCGAGGAGGGCGGACCCGCCATCGCCGGCCTGCTCTCCGGGCGTGTGGCGCCATCGGGACGTCTTCCCGTGCAGATCCCCGGCTCGATGGCCAGTCAGCCCGGAACGTATCTGGCGCCTCCGCTCGCCCTCCGCAGCGACGGGGTCAGCAACCTCGACCCCACCCCGGCGTTTCCCTTCGGGTTCGGTCTGTCGACGACGACCTTCAGCATGGAGGGCGCGCAGCTCTCGGCGACCGAGCTGGCCGTCGATGGAACGGTCATGGCCAGCGTCAGTGTTTCGAACACCGGTGTACGCCACGGCAGTCACGTGGTGCAGCTGTACCTCTCGGACCCCGTTGCCTCGGTCGCCCGGCCCGTTCGACAGCTGATCGGATTCGCGCGGGTCGACCTCGCGCCGGGAGAATCCACGCGGGTCGCGTTCACGGTCCACGCCGACCTGACGAGCTTCACCGGGCGCGATGGCGTCCGTCGGATCGAGCCCGGCACCGCCGTACTCACGCTCGCCGAGTCCGCGGCCGACCCCGGCATCCCGCTCGCGGTGGAGGTCATCGGCGAGCTGCGACATGTCGACCACACCCGCGCGCTGACCACGAGCGTGGAGGTGGGTTGACCGGGGCAGGGATTCGACGACGCAGCTCGACTCCGGCGACGAGAGGAAGACGAACGCCGGCGCCAGCTCGGCGTGCTGCCCCATCCGCCCGATCGGCCGATCGGGCCGAGGCACGCAGTCGGCAGCCCCCAGCTGCCGTCCTCATGTTTCGTCGGGTGGTTCCCGCACGATGTGAAGCCCCTCGCCGAGCCCGGCGGCCTTGGCGAGTTGCTCGAGCCACAGCTGATTGAGCCGAGGCGTTCTGTTCCCGGAGTAGATGAACTCCAGCGGCGTCGACGGCCCGACGAACATGACTCGGGTACGCGTCCCGTCGGCGAGCGTCAGTACGAACTTCTCCTGGCGCCGCAGCTTGTTCAGGATGACTACTTGGAGGTGGGCCAGCGTCCGATCATCGACGGGGATCGCCGCGTCTCCGTGCCCATAGATGAGCTGCCCCATGACCGCATTATGGTCGCCTCGCCTTGCTCGCTCCAAGACGCGGGCGTCCTGACCCGGGCTGAGCCTGCCCTTGCGTGGCCTGAGTCTGAGTCGAGTCGAGTCGAGTCGAGTCGAGTGCGGAAGGAGGGACTTGAACCCTCACGCCCGAAGGCACAGGAACCTAAATCCTGCGTGTCTGCCGATTTCACCACTCCCGCGAGTGCCCGATCAGTCTAGGCGCGCCGCCCGTCGCAGTCCGTCACGTCCGGAAGGCGGCGCGCACTCCTGCGGTTGACTCGGAGCATGGCCCTCACGCTCAGCGACCAGTCCGCCCGCATCCTCGACGCGCCCGTCTTCGCGCACCTCGCGACCGTCCGCCCCGACGGCGGCGTCCAGGTGAATCCGATGTGGTTCGAGTTCGACCGCGAAGCGGGGGTCATCCGCTTCACCCACACGACGAAGCGTGCGAAGTACCGCAACCTGCAGGCCGACGCGCGGATGACGCTCGAGGCGCTCGACCCCGAGACTCCGCTCAAGTACGTCGAGGCGCGCGGCCGGCTCGCCGAGGTGGTTCCCGACCCGGAGGGCGCCTTCTTCGTGCGTCTCGCGAACCGCTACGGCAATGCGGATGCCACGCCTCCCGCCGACCGGGCCGACCGCGTGGTGCTCGTGATGCAGGTGGAGCGGGTCACCGGGCGCTGACCCGTTCGTGGCATCGGCCTCACCGGTACCGGCAGGGCCTCCCTCCCGCGCCGGCCGCGGCGTAGCGTCGGAGGCATCCATCGACACCCGGCCCGCGGAGGAACCACCATGCACACGCGCACACTCGGCCAAGGACTCGAGGTCTCCGCGATCGGCCTCGGCGCCATGGGCATGTCGCAGTCGTACGGGCCGAACCCGGGCTCGCGCGACGACATGATCACCGTGCTGCGGTCGGCGCTCGACCTCGGGGTCACCTTCTTCGACACCGCCGAGGTGTACGGCCCGTACGTGAACGAGGAGCTCGTCGGCGAGGCGCTCGAGCCCGTGCGCGACCGGGTCGTCATCGCGACGAAGTTCGGGTGGGACATCCGCGACGGGCAGATGGTCGGCCTCGACTCGCGGCCCGAGCAGATCCGCGCCGTCGCGGAGGCATCCCTGCGGCGGTTGCGCACCGACGTGCTCGACCTCTTCTACCAGCACCGCGTCGACCCCGATGTGCCGATCGCCGACGTCGCGGGCACGGTCGGCGAGCTCGTCGCCGAGGGCAAGGTGCGGCACTTCGGCCTGTCCGAGGCATCCGCCGCGACGATCCGCGCCGCCCACGCGGTGTTCCCCGTGACGGCCGTGCAGAGCGAGTACTCGCTGTGGACGCGCGACCCCGAGGCCGAGGTGCTGCCCACGCTCGCCGAGCTCGGCATCGGGTTCGTGCCGTTCAGCCCGCTCGGCAAGGGATTCCTCACCGGCACGGTCGCGGCCGACGCGACCTTCGCCGAGGGCGACATCCGCAACCGCGTGCCGCGGTTCGAGGCCGACAACCTCGCCGCGAACCAGGCGCTCGTCGAGCACGTGCGGCAGTTGGCGGAGCGGGCGGATGCCTCGCCCGGGCAGGTGGCGCTCGCGTGGCTGCTCGCCCAGCAGCCGTGGATCGTGCCCATCCCGGGAACGCGCCGCACGAGCCGCATCGCGGAGAACGCCGCCGCGACCGCCGTCGCCCTCTCGGCCGACGACATCGCCGACCTCGACTCGCTCGCGCGAACAGTCGGCGTCGCGGGCGACCGCTACAACGCGCAGGGCATGGCGATGGTCGGGCGCTGAGGCGCGCCAAGCGCCGGATCTAGCGCTCTGCCAGCCAGGCGCGGATGACGGCGATGATCGCGTCTCGCCGTGCGGCGAGGTCGTCGGCGCTCGGCAGCGTGAGGCTCGCCCGGATGTCGGAGTGCCAGGTGAGCAGTCCGTCGGGGTCGCCCGAGAACGTCGGCGCGGCGCCCTTGTGCTCCACACGGTCGGTGCCGAAGTGCAGGATGAGTCGCACCGGCCCCTTGCCCGCGGCGTTGATGGTGAGCCGGTCGACGCCGTCGAGCGTGTAGTCGGGTGAGTTCCACTTGACGATCTCGACGAGCGCCGGTTCGGCCTCGCGCACGAGTGCGCGGAGCGCTTCCGCGTCGGCGCGCCGCTCAGGCGTCAGTGCGGCGAGGAACTCGTCGACGGTGGCGAAGCGGGCAGGCATGCGGCGAATGGGTGCGGCGCCCTTACGGGCAGACGCGCGCCCGGTGCCCCTCGAAGCCGACGATGTCGCCGTGCTGCAGCTGTCGCCCGCGGCGGAGATCGACCTCGCCGTTCACGGTCACGTCGCCGTCGGCGATGGCCGCCTTCACGTCGCCACCGCTGTCGAGGAGCCCGGCGAACTTCAGGAACTGCCCGAGGCGGATGCCCTCGCCGCCGATGGAGACGTCTTCGATCGCACCCGGGGTCGTCATGCCCGAATGCTAGCCGACCTGGTGTCGCTCATGACTGTGGATAACCCGGGGCGAGGCATCCGACGTCTTCGAAGATGGGGGCATGACCGATCCCGTGCGCTCCATCGCCGACCGCGTGCGGAGCCGGGTGCTCCGCGACGGCGTCGACCTCGCGCACGACGACAGCCTCGCGGCGCGCTACGCGCGTGAGGAGGTGCGGCGGCACAGCGAGCGGGCGCTCGCGGGCACCGCGGCCGCGCTCGCCGACGAGGCCGGCGCCGAGCGCGAGGTGCTCGCCCGACTCACCGGGTACGGACCGTTGCAGCCGTTCTTCGACGACCCGGGCGTCGAGGAGATCTGGATCAACGGCCCGACGCGCGTATTCGTCGCCCGCGACGGCGTGCCCGAGCTGACCACGCTCGTGCTCGGCGATCGCGAGGTCCGCGAGCTCG
Organism: Agromyces sp. MMS24-K17; assembly: GCF_043950245.1. GTDB lineage: Bacteria > Actinomycetota > Actinomycetes > Actinomycetales > Microbacteriaceae > Agromyces. The sequence goes on from NZ_CP171640.1 coordinate 2,504,253, forward strand.
TCGAGCGGATGCTCCAGCATTCCGGTCGAAGGGTCGACTTGTCGTCGCCGTTCGTGGATGCTTCGCTGCCCGATGGGTCGCGGCTGCATGTGGTGATTCCGGATGTCACGCGCAGTCATTGGGCCGTGAACATCCGGAAGTTCCAGCGGCGGCTCCGATCGCTTCGGCAACTGGTCGAACTCGGGTCGATGACGACCCCGGCGGCCGAGTTCCTGCGCATGTCGGTGCTCGCCGGCGCGAACCTGCTCGTGTCGGGTGCGACCCACACCGGGAAGACGACCATGCTCAATGCGCTGCTCGCCGCGTCGCGCGCGGGGGAGCGGGTGGTCACCGTCGAGGAGACCTTCGAGCTCGACATCGACGTGCGCGATCACGTCGCGATGCAGTGCCGACAGCCGAGCCTGGAGGGCACGGGGGAGATCACGCTCCGGCGGCTGGTGAAGGAGGCGCTGCGCATGCGTCCCGACCGGCTCGTCGTCGGCGAGGTGCGCGAGGCCGAGAGCCTCGACCTGCTCATCGCCCTGAACTCCGGCATCCCGGGCATGTGCACGATCCACGCCAACTCCGCGGCCGATGCGCTCACGAAGCTCTGCACGCTGCCGCTCCTGGCCGGCCGGAACATCGACTCGGCGTTCGTCGTGCCGACGGTGGCCGGAGCCGTCGACCTCGTCGTGCACCTCACGATCGACCGTGACGGGCGCCGTCGGGTCGCCGAGATCTCCGCGCCGACCGGGCGCGTCGTCGACGGCCTCGTCGAGACCGCGGCGGTGTTCGAGCTCCGCGAAGGCGAGCTGACGGCCTGCGGCACGCCGATCCGGCTCGAGAAGTACCGGCAGGCCGGCCTCGACCCGGCGATCGTGCTGGGGGCGGCCGCGTGAGCCTGTTGCTCGGCGCCGTGCTCGGGCTCGGCCTCCTGCTCGTCGTGTCGCCGTTCCTGTGGCCCGCGCAGCGGGAGAGCACGGCGCGGCCGCGCAGCACGAGGATCCGTGACGAGCTGCGGCTCGCGGGGCTCGGCACCGTCCCGGTCGCCGCGGTGGTCGCCGTCTCGGTGATCGTCGGGCTGGTTGCGGGTGCGATCGTGGCCGCGGTCTTCGGGCTGCCGGTGCTGACCGCCGTCGCGCTCGGCCTCGGGATGCTCCTCCTCCCGCTGCTCATCCACCGCCGCGCGGCGCGACGGCGGACGGCGAACCGTGCGGTGTGGCCGGAGGTCGTCGACCACCTCGTGGCGGCGGTGCGCGCGGGGATGTCGCTGCCCGACAGCGTCGCCGCACTGGGCGAACTCGGCCCGGCGGCCACCCGACGCGAGTTCGCGGCGTTCGCCGTCGACTACCGGCGAAGCGGGAACTTCTCGAGCAGCCTCGACCGCCTGAAGGAGTCGCTCGCCGATCCCGTCGCCGACCGGCTCGTCGAGACCCTGCGCATGGCCCGGGAGGTCGGCGGCACCGAACTCACCACCGTGCTCCGCGGGCTCGCCCGGTACCTCCGCGAGGATGCCGCGGTCCGCGGCGAGGTGATCGCCCGCCAGTCGTGGATCCGCAACGCGGCGCGGATCGGCGTCGCGGCGCCGTGGCTCCTGCTGCTCCTGCTCGCCTCGAAGCCCCAGACGCTCGAGGCGTACGACAGCCCCGCCGGGAGCATCCTGCTGCTCGCCGGCGTCGCCGTCAGCGTGATCGCCTACCAGGCCATGGTCGCCCTCGGGCGGATCCCCGAGGAGCGGCGGTGGTTCCGATGACCGGGCACCTCGCCGTCGCCCTCGCGATCGGGCTGGTGCTCGGACTCGGGTTGTGGCTCATCGCGTCGACCGTGCCGCGGCTCGGCCGCCCCAGGCTGCTGGCGCGCGTCGCACCGTACGTCGCCGACCTCTCCGTCGAAGCGCGCGAACTCCTCGATCGTCGCCCGACCGACCCGGCTCCCGTCCTCGGCGTCCTCATCGCGCCGGTCGTCGATGCGCTGCGCGCCGTCGTGCGGGCCGTCGGCGGTGGCGACGAGGTCGTGCGGCAGCGCCTTCGGCAGGCCGGCTCGCCGCTGACGGTCGAGGGGTTCCGGGCGCAGCAGCTCGCGTGGGCGATCGTCGGGCTCGTGGGGGCGGGTGCGCTCGCGATCGGCGGCGCCGGGTTCGCGACGCTGCCCGGGATCGTCCGCATCGCCGTGCCGATCGCGGCCGCGCTGCTCGGCGCGGTCCTGCGCGACTGGTTCCTCCAGCGGGCCGCGAAGCAGCGCCTCGCCCGCATCTCGTCCGAGCTGCCGACCGTGCTCGAGTTCCTCTCCCTCAGCCTCACCGCCGGCGAAGGGGTGCTCGACGCGCTTCGCCGGGTCGCGCGCTCCGGCTCAGGCGAGCTGGCGGGCGAGTTCGCGTCGGTCGTGGCATCCGTGGGCGCGGGCGTTCCGCTCGGCGAGACGCTCGCCGCGCTCCGCGACGACCTCGCCCACCCCAGCCTCACGCGTGCCCTCGACCAGATGATCGGTGCGCTCGACCGCGGCGCCCCGCTCGCGTCGGTCCTGACCTCGCAGGCCGCCGACGCCCGCGACGAGGCCAAACGGAACATCCTCGAGCTCGCCGGGCGGAAGGAGATCGCCATGCTCGTGCCGCTCGTGTTCCTCATCCTCCCCATCACCGTGCTCTTCGCCCTGTACCCCGGGTACGTCGTCCTCCAGACGGGCTTCTGATGCGCCGACCCGCTGACCCGCGAGCGGATACCCCGCCCGCGCCCGACTCCCATCCCTCCGGAAGGATCCAGCATGCAGACCCTGCTCACCAGACTCCGAACCTTCGACCTGCGCGACGAGCGCGGCGACGTCCCGGGCTGGGTGCTGATCACGTTGATGACGGCCGGTCTCGTCATCGTGATCTGGGGCCTCGCGGGCGACGCGCTCGGGCGGGTGTTCGAGCAGGCGATCGAACGGGTCACCGGTATCTGACCCTTCGTCGCCGACTCCGCGCGGCCGTCGACGATGAACGCGGATCGGCCGTCGCGGAATTCGTGCTCGTCGGCGTGCTGCTGACCACGGTCGCACTCGCGGTCGTGCAGCTGGCGCTCGCCCTCTACGTGCGCAACACGCTGATCGACGCGGCCGCCGAGGGCGCTCGCTACGCGGCGCTCGCCGGAGCCTCGCCGGCCGACGGCGTCGCGCGCACCCGGGAGCTCATCGGCGCAGCGGTCTCGCCGGCGTTCGCCGCCGACGTCACCGCGGCGACGACGACCCCGGGCGGCGTGGAGATCGTCGAGGTGACGGTGCGGGCCTCCCTGCCCGTCGTCGGCCTCCTCGGACCCGAGCGGGGACTGGAGGTCAGCGGGCATGCAGCGGTCGAGACCCTGGACTGACGCCGGCGAGCGCGGCTCGGCCTCGCTCGAGTTCTTGACGGTGGGGATGCTCCTGCTCGTGCCGCTCGTCTACCTGGTGCTCGCACTCGCAGCCATCCAGGGCGGCAGTCTCGCGGTCGAGGGTGCGGCGCGGCACGCCGCCCGAGTCGCCGTGCTCACGGGCGACCACGCGGACGGCGTCGATCGCGTCGTCCGGATCGCCCTCGACGACTACGGCATCGACGCGGGCGAGGCATCCGTGTCGGTGAACTGCGACCCGGCCGGATCGTGCGACGAACCCGGAACGCGCGTGCGCGTCGACGTGGTCGCCCGCGTGCGACTGCCCCTCGTGCCCGAGGTGCTGGGCCTCGAGCAGCTCGCGTCCGTCGCGCTGCAGGGCACGGCGACGCAGACCGTCTCCCGATTCGCGGGCTCAGGCTGATGCGACGCGGCATCCTGCGACGGCTGCGACGCGACGAGTCCGGATCGACCCTCCTGCTCACCATCGCCTACGGCGTGCTCGGGCTCGCGCTCATCCTGCTCGTACTCGCCGCGACCTCGCTCTACCTCGAGCGCAAGCGCCTCTTCACCGTCGCCGACGGCGCCGCGCTCGCCGCGGCCGAGGCGTGGTCGATCGACACCGTGCGCATCGAGGGGGAGCGGCTCGCCTTCGACCTCGACTCGGCGGCGGTCGCGGCGTCGGCCGGCGACTACCTGGCGGACGCCCCGACCGGCTTGCACGACGTCGAGCTCGTGCGGGCCGTCGCCGTCGACGGTTCGACGGCCGCGATCACGCTGCGCGCGGTCTGGGTCGCGCCGATCAGCTCGCCGTTCCTCCCGGTCGAGGTGCCGATCGAGGTCACCTCGACGGCTCGCTCGGTCTTCCACTGACGAGCGAAGCCGAACCCGAAGCGACCGTAGGTCACCGTTCCTCAGGCGCCTCCGCGCTCGCCGGCCGGATGCGCCGCCCCGACACCTTCGGCAGGTAGCGCGGCACCCACCGCCACAGCATCGCGGCGCCGACGAGGCCGAGCACGCCGACCGCGGCGCTCGCCGCCATGATCGACACGAGCGACGTCAGCGCGGCGATGAGCAGCGGCGAGCCGGCCTGGCCGACGTCGGAGATCATGCGGAACGCCCCGAGGAAGGGCGCCGGATGCGCCTTCGGCGCGAGGTCGGCGCCGAGCGTCATCACGATGCCGCTCGTCACGCCGTTCGCGACCGCCAGGATGATCGCGCACGCCGCGAACCACCAGTCCGCGTTCGGCAGGTCGTGCGTGAACGCGAGCAGCACGTGCCCGGCCGCGAGGCCGATGAGCCCCGGGATGGCGCTCCACAGCCGCCCCCACCGGTCCATGATCTGCCCACTCGTGTAGAACAGGGCGAAGTCGATCACGCCCGAGATGCCGATGACGAGCGCCGCCTGCTCGGGCGGCATGCCGATCGACACGGCCCACAGCGGCAGGATCACCGCGCGACTCGCGCGGCTCGCCGACAGCATGCCCACGCCGGTGCCGATGCGCGCCAGCACGCCGCCGTACTCGCGGATGGCACGGAAGACACTCGACTGCTCCGCCGCGGCGCGCTTCGCGGCATCCGCCCCGCCCTCGCCGACGCCCGAGTCCTCCGACGCGGCCGGGCCCGCGGCCGCGATCTCCGCGGCGGATGCCTCGCGCCGCGCCGCGACCACGCCGAACAGTCGCTCCGGGTCGGGCAGGAACAGCAGCACCACGACGACCGCCGCGCACGCGGCGACGACGACCCAGAACACCGACTCGGCCGAGCCCGTCCAGGCGAGCAGCGCCGCCGCGACGAACGGGCCGATCGCCCACCCGCCGCGGTGCACCCCGCCGAGGGTCGACAGCGCGCGGGCGCGCACCCGCACCGGCACGTACGACGTGAGGAACGCGTGCCGCGCCAGCCCGAACACCGCGTCGGCGAAGCCGAGCACCAGCACGCCGACGCCGAGCGCGAACACCGTCGGCAGCGCGACCGCGATGAGCATCGACAGCGACGCGACGATCGCGGCCCCGATCATCGCCGTGCGCTCGCCGATGCGGGCCACGAGCCATCCGGCGGGCAGGTCGGCGGCGAGCCGCCCGACCATGAGCATCGCCGCGACCAGGCCGGCGAGGGCCAGCGAGGCGCCGCGCTCGGTCGCGATCACCGGGATCACGGGGATGAGCGCGCCCTCGCCGAACGAGTACACCAGCGTCGGCAGGTACGCGGGGAGGATGATCGAGCGCCACGAGAAGGCGGGCGCGGCAGAGGACATCGCCTTCGACGCTACACCCGGCCCACGGGCGGTTGCCCGCCGGCGCAACGGGAGGACCCGACGCCCGATCCGACGCGGCGCGGGCGGCACGACTAGGCTGGACGGGCCATGCTGGATCAAGACTTCACGCAGGCGCTGCAGGGCCTGCGCGCCACCTTCAACGACATCCGCACCGTCGTCGACGTCGACGCCCTCGAGGCCGACATCGCCCGGCTCTCCGAGGAGGCCGGCGCCCCCGACCTGTGGGACGACGTCGACCGCGCCCAGAAGGTGACGAGCGCGCTCAGCCACCGCCAGGCCGAACTCAAGCGCATCTCCGAGGTCGGGCAGCGCATCGACGACCTCGACGTGCTCGTCGAGCTCGCGTCCGAGATGGACGACGCCGACGCCGAGGAGGAAGCCCGACAAGAGCTCGCCTCCCTCGCCGAGGTCGTCGGCCAGCTCGAGGTGCAGACCCTGCTCGACGGCGAGTACGACGCGCGCGGCGCGGTCGTCACGATCCGCTCGGGCGCCGGCGGCGACGACGCCACCGACTTCGCCGAGATGCTCATGCGCATGTACCTGCGCTGGGCCGAGCGGCACAAGTACCCCGTCAAGGTCATGGACACGTCCTACGCCGAAGGCGCCGGCATCAAGTCGGCGACGTTCGAGGTCGACGTGCCCTACGCCTACGGCACGCTCTCGGTCGAGGCCGGCACGCACCGCCTCGCGCGCATCAGCCCGTTCGGCTCGGCCGACAAGCGGCAGACGAGCTTCGCGGCCGTCGAGGTCATCCCCGTCATGGAGGAGGCCGTCGAGGTCGACATCCCCGAGAACGACATCCGCGTCGACGTCTTCCGGTCCTCGGGCCCGGGCGGCCAGTCGGTCAACACGACCGACTCCGCGGTGCGCCTCACCCACCTCCCGACCGGCCTCGTCGTCTCGATGCAGAACGAGAAGTCGCAGATCCAGAACCGCGCCGCCGCCATGCGCGTGCTCCAGACCCGACTCCTGCTGCTGAAGCGCGAGGAGGAGGCCGCGAAGAAGAAGGAGCTCGCCGGCGTCATCACCGCGAGCTGGGGCGACCAGATGCGCTCCTACTTCCTCTACGGCCAGCAGCTCGTGAAGGACCTCCGCACCGGCTACGAGGTCGGCAACCCGGCCACCGTGTTCGACGGCGACCTCGACGGGCTCATCGCCGCCGGCATCAAGTGGCGCAAGCGCAAGGACGACGACTAGGCCGCGACCGGGCGGCCGGTTCCGGGGCGTGACGCGCCACCGGAACTTGGCCGATTTCGAGGTAGCGCCGCGTGAGAGCGCTCCACTACGTTGTGCCCATCGACGCTGACCAGTCCCCGCTCCTCGGTCGTACCGAGGAACTGAAGCACCTCGCCGAGCTCGTCGGAGCCGCGCGCAATGGGCATGGCGCCGCCGTCCTCATCCGCGGCGAAGCCGGCATCGGCAAGACCACGCTGCTCGACGCCGCGACCCGCGATCCGGCGGGCGCCCGGGTGGTCCGCGCCGACGGGTTCGAGGCCGAGTCGGCCATGCCCTACGCGACCTTGCAGCGGCTCGGGACGCCGTTCGCCGGGCTGGTCGGGGCACTGCCGCGACCGCAGGCGACGGCGCTGCGCATCGCCGCGGGGATCGACGACGGGCCCGCGCCCGACCGCTACCTGGTGGGGCTCGGCATGCTGTCGCTCCTCGCCGCCGCTGCCGAGCGCGAGCCCCTCGTCTGCGTCGTCGACGACGCCCACCTCGTCGACCCCGAGTCGCTCGAAGTCCTCGCGTTCGTCGCGCGGCGCCTCGAAGCCGAGTCGGTACTGGTGATCCTGAGCGCCCGGCCCGACCAGCGCGTCGAAGTCGCCGCCGCCGGCGTGCCCGTGCTCGAGCTCGGCGGCCTCGATGCCCTGGCCTCGGCGCAGTTGCTCAACCGATCGACCGACTCGGCCGTCGATCCGCTGCTGGCCGCGCAGATCGCCACCGACACCGGGGGGAACCCGCTGGCCCTCGTCGACCTCTCGCGGGAGTTCACCGCGCGGCAGCTCGCGCACGCCTGGACGGCGCCCGAGCCGACGCCCGTCGGCCCCCGGCTCGAGCAGCACTACCTGCAACAGGTCGAGCAGCTGCCCGAGGCGTCGCGCCTGTGGTTGCTCGTCGCGGCGACCGAATCGACCGGTGATGCCGCGCTGATCGCCGGCGCGGCGGCGCGGCTCGGGCTCGAGGCGGATGCCGCGGCGCCCGCCGAACGGGCGCAGCTCGCCTCGGTGCGCGACTCGGTCGTGTTCCGTCACCCGCTCGTGCGTTCCGCGGTCTACAACGGGATGCCCGACGCCGACCGACGACGCGTCCACGACGCCCTACGGCTCGAGGCCGAGGCCCGTGGGCGGGGCGACCTCGCGGTCTGGCACGCGGCGGCCGCGACCGTCGGCACCGACGACGGCGTCGCCGAAGCGCTCGAACGGGTGGCGGACGCGGCCGGCGAACGTGGTGGAACCGCGTCGCGCGCGCGATTGCTGACCCGAGCGGCGGAGCTCTCCCCGGCAGGGCCGGTCCGTGCGGGCCGGCTGCTCGCCGCGGCGGAGGCGGCGGCGAGCGCCGGTGCCGCGCACCTCGCCCGCGACCTCCTCGACCAGGTCGATGACGCGGGCCTCGATCCGGTGAGCGCCGGCCGGGTGGTGCAGCTCCGCACCCTCGTCGCCCTGTTCGTCGCGGACGGCGAGCAGATCCCCGGCGGTTCGTCGGCGATGCTCCGGGCCGCCGAGCTGTTCCACGGCATCGTGCCGGCCCTCGAGCAGCGGGCACTGATCTGGGCGTTCGACCTGATGCTGATGGCGGAGTGGGCGACCGAGGACGTCACCCTCCCGGAACTCGGCGCCCGCCTCGCGGCCGGCGCGGAGGTGGCCGACGGGCCCGCATCCGTGGTCCTCAGGGCCCTCAGCGCGCACATCCTCCTCCCGTACGAGGAGGCGGTCCCGCTCATCCGCGAGGCCCTCGACGTGATGTCCGCCGACGCGGAGGCCTGGCAGAGCGGGTCCATCGGGATCGCGCTGACCATGGCCCTCTGGGACGAACGGGCCTGCGTCGAGCTCCTCGAGGAGATGGCGCGGAGCGCCCGTGCCGGCGGACGGCTCCGCGACCTCGACTCGTCGTTGTGGCTGCTGGGCTTGGTCGAGGTCGTGCGGGGTGATCCCGCCGCGTCGGGACGGTACATCGAGCTGGTCCGCGAGCTGCGGCACGCCATCGGCTACGACGCCGAACAGGTGGTGAACGCCTCGTACCTCGCCTGGACCGGCGCGCCGGTCGTGCAGGTCGAGATGATCGCCGAAGCCGTGCTCGCCACCGGCTTCGCCGGGGCCTGGACCATCGCGATGACCGGGCTCAGCATCCGCGAGATCGCGGACGGGCACTACCGGGACGCGTTCGACCGCCTGCGCCCGATGATCGAGCGGCCCTTCCTCCAGGTCACGTACCAGCAGCTGCCCGACTATGTCGAAGCGGGCGTCCGCAGTGGTCGCGCCGATGCGGTGCGCGCCTCGGCCGACCGGCTCGCCGAGTTCGCGCGCCACTCCGGCACGCCCTGGATCCGCGGGGTGTCGACCCGCAGCGAGGCGTTGCTCGCGTCCGACGAGGACGCCGAGGCGCTCTACCTCGCGGCGATCGAGATCCTCGTGACGTCCACCGCCGTCGGCGACCTCGGACGCGCCCACCTGGTGTACGGGGAGTGGCTGCGGCGGGCGAAGCGGCGTCGCGAGGCCCGGGTGCAGCTCGAGCGGGCGCTCGCCATCTTCGAGCACAGTCGGGCCACCGCCTTCGCCGCCCGGGCACGCCGCGAGCTCGAGGCGACCGGCGCCAAGCCGGCCGAACAGGCCGCGCGATCCGAGGGCGACCTCACCCCGCAGGAGGCGATCGTCGCCCGGATGGCCGCCCGAGGGCAGACGAACCCCGAGATCGGCGCCGCCCTGTTCATCAGCGCGAACACCGTCGACTACCACCTGCGGAAGGTGTTCCGGAAGCTCGGCGTCACCTCGCGCCGGCAGCTCGCCGAGCGATTCCCGACGGACTGACCGCGGACCGACCGCGCGGACCGGCCGCGCGGACCGGCCGCGCGTCCCGGCCGTGCGCACCCGACCGCGAACCGAGCCGTCATGACTACGCACTCCACGTGATCCGCGTGGAACGTCGCCGGCAGGAGCATGGGCTCATCCATCCAACCCAGCACCTGAGGAGCGACATCCCATGCCCTACGTGACTGCCGATGACGGCGCGCAGATCTTCTACAAGGACTGGGGCTCGAGCGGCACGCCCGTGCTGCTGAGCCACGGCTGGCCGCTGAACGCCGACGCCTGGGAGGCCGCGGCCCGCTTCCTCGCCGAGCACGGCCACCGCGCGATCGCGCACGACCGGCGCGGGCACGGCCGGTCGAGCCAGACGTGGAACGGCAACGAGATGGACACCTACGCCGACGACCTCGCCTGCCTCATCAACCACCTCGACCTCACCGAGCTGACGCTCGTCGGCCACTCGACCGGCGGCGGCGAGATCGCGCACTATGTCGGCCGCCACGGCTCGGCTCGGGTCGCCAAGCTGGTGCTCGTCTCGGCGGTGCCGCCGCTCATGCTCGCGACCGACGACAACCCCGGGGGCCTCCCGATCGACGTGTTCGACGGCATCCGCGCCGGCGAGGCATCCGACCGCTCCCAGCTGTACCGCGACCTCGCCGACGGTCCGTTCTTCGGCCACAACCGCAACACCGACATCTCGCAGGGCGTGCGCGACGCGTTCTGGCTGCAGAGCATGGCGTGCGGGCACCGCGCGGCCTACGAGTGCATCGCCGCGTTCTCGGCCACCGACTTCCGGCCCGACCTCGCGAAGATCGACGTGCCCACGCTCGTGATCCACGGCGACGACGACCAGATCGTGCCGTTCTCGGTCGGCGGCGAGCGATCGGCCCAGCTCATCGACGGCGCGACGCTGCTGGTCTACGAGGGCGGCGCCCACGGCCTGCCCGACACCGACCGCGACCGGCTGCACGCCGACCTGCTCGCCTTCATCGACTCCTGACCGACTCGCCCCGTCCCTTCCACCACCGCTGAGAGGAACCCCCGCCATGACCGACCGCACCGACCCCGCCGCCCCCGACACGATCGTGCTCGTGCACGGCCTCTGGATGACCCCGCGCAGCTGGCGCGGCTGGAAGGAGCGCTTCGAGGCCAAGGGCTTCACCGTGCTGACGCCCGGGTACCCCGGCTTCGAGATCGAGGTCGAGGCCCTGCGCGAGCAGCCCGAGCTCATCGCGAACCTCACCGTGCCCGAGACCGTCGACCACCTCGCCGCGCAGATCGAGGCGCTGCCCGCGCCGCCGATCATCATCGGGCACTCGTTCGGCGGCACGCTCACGCAGCTGCTCCTCGCCCGCGGGCTCGGCGCGGCGGCCGCCGTCGTCGACTCGGCACCGACCGAGGGCGTGCGCATGACGCCGCTCTCGCAGGCGAAGTCGCTGTTCCCGGCCCTGAAGAACCCCGCGAACATCCACAAGGCCGTCGCGTTCACGCCCGAGGAGTTCCACTACGCGTTCGCGAACACGCTCTCGCGCGAGGACTCCGACGCGGTCTGGAACGAGTTCGCCATCCCCGCCCCGGGCAACTGGATCTGGGCGTACGGGCTCATCGCGAACTTCAAGCCCGGCCACCAGGAGACCTGGGTCGACTACAAGCAGGACCGCGCGCCGCTGCTCTTCATCGGCGGCGAGCAGGACCACATCATGCCGCCGAGCGTCAACAAGTCGAACGCGAAGCACTACGCCAAGTCGCCGGCGCTCACCGAGTACGTCGAGTTCCCCGGCCGCTCGCACTGGATCTGCGCCGAGCCCGGCTGGGAGGAGGTCGCCGACCACGCCCTCGAGTGGGCGCTCGCGCACGCGCGCACCAGATCCTCGGTCGCGGCGGACGCGTAGCGGCCCGAGCTTGGCGGCCGGAGCGTCCCGGGCGAGTCATCCGCCGAGCCTCTCGCCGAGCCAGCCGACCAGCCGTCCGCCGAGCCGACGTCCGACCGGGACGTCGGCTCGGCGCCGGGGCGAGTCGCTGCTGCGAATCGCGGGAAGCCTGCCTAGGCTCGAACGCGATGATCCGCTTCGACTCCGTCACCAAGACCTACCCCGGCCAGGCCAGGCCAGCACTCGACGACCTCGGGGTCGAGATCGCCCGTGGCGAGTTCGTGTTCCTCGTCGGCGCGTCGGGGTCGGGCAAGTCCAGCTTCCTGCGGCTGATCCTCAAGGAGGAGAAGCCGACGAAGGGCACCATCCACGTGCTCGGCCAGGACCTCGGCTCGATCTCGAGCCGCAAGATCCCGTACTTCCGGCGCAGCCTCGGCGTCGTCTTCCAGGACTTCCGCCTGCTGCCCAACAAGAACGTCTACGAGAACGTCGCCTTCACGCTGCGCGTGATCGGCAAGTCGCGCGGCTTCATCCAGTCGGCCGTCCCCGAGACGCTCAAGCTCGTCGGCCTCGACGGCAAGGGCAAGCGGATGCCCCACGAGCTGTCGGGCGGCGAGCAGCAACGCGTCGCCATCGCCAGGGCCATCGTGAACAAGCCGCAGATCCTGCTCGCCGACGAGCCAACCGGCAACCTCGACCCGGTCACCAGCGCCGGCATCATGACCCTCCTCGAGCGCATCAACGCGAGCGGCACGACGGTCGTCATGGCCACGCACGAGGCCGGCATCGTCGACCAGATGCAGCGTCGCGTCATCGAGCTGTCGGCCGGCGAGGTCGTGCGCGACGAGCGCGGCGCCGGCTACGACGGCGAGACCGTGCGCGAGTTCGAACCCGGCGACCTCGGGGCTCCGGTCACCGCGGCCGCCCCGAAGGTCACCCCGGAGAACATGCGAGACGCCGCCCCCCTCTACGTCGAGCCCGAGGCCACCGACGAGGTCACCGACGCCGCCGCGGAGATCACCGCCGCGGCGACCGGGCAGATCCTGCTCGACCCCGAGCAACTCGAGCCGAAGGAGGGGAAGGCGCCGCCGCCCGAGGCATCCAAGCCGCAGACCCTCGCGGAGCGGCTCGGCCTGCGCGCGCCCGGCGGCCCGCGCAGCGGCGACGACGACCAGGAAGTGGGGCCGACCTCGTGAGGGCCGGACTCGTGCTGGCCGAGGCCGGCAACGGCCTCCGCCGCAACCTCTCGATGGTCGTCTCGGTCGTGCTCGTCACGTTCGTGTCGCTCACGTTCGTCGGCACCGCCGCGCTGCTGCAGCTGCAGATCGCGCAGATGAAGGGCTACTGGTACGACCGCGCGCAGGTCGCGGTCTACCTGTGCACGTCGGTCTCCACTGCGGCGGGATGCACCGACGGCGAGGCGACCGACGAGCAGAAGACGGCCGTACAGGACCAACTGGAGTCCGACACGCTCGCCCCGTTCATCGACGAGGTCACGTTCGAGGACCACGACCAGGCGTACGCGAACTTCCAGGAGCAGTTCGCCGGCACGCCGGCTGCGGAGTACGTCACCCCCGAGGTGCTCAACGAGACCTTCTGGGTGAACCTCGTCGACCCGTCGCAGTCGGACGTCATCGCCGAGAGCCTCGCCGGCATGGCCGGCGTCGAGCAGGTCGTCGACCAACGCCAGTACCTCGACCAGATCTTCGACGTGCTGAACGCGGCCAGCTACACCGCCATCGCGATCGCCGTGATCATGCTCGTCGCCGCCGCGCTGCTCATCGCGACGACGATCCGCCTGTCGGCGTTCTCACGCCGACGGGAGCTCGCGATCATGCGGCTCGTCGGGGCATCCAACCGGTTCATCCAGACGCCGTTCGTGCTGGAGGGCATCTTCGCGGGGCTCATCGGCTCGCTGCTCGCGGGCGGTGCCGTGGTCGCGATCGTCGCGATCTTCGTGCAGGGATACCTCGCCGACACGCTGTCGTTCACGTTCGTCGACCTCAACGACGCGTGGCTGGTGGTGCCGCTGCTGGTCATCGTGGGCGTGCTGCTCGCGGCCGCGTCGGCCGGCATCGCCATCCGGCGGTACCTGCGGGCGTAGGGCGGGGGCCTCGACACGGGCGCTGCGCGCCCGACTCGACCAGCGGGAGTGGGGCGCTGCGCGCCGACCCGGCCTCCGGTGGGTAGACTGATGGGCTGCTCCGGCGTTCGGCCGGGGCATCCGTCACGAACGAAACACGAACGAAGGAGTGCGCCGTGCCCAGGGAACGCGGTCAGAAGGTCGTCGCGACCAACCGCAAGGCGCGGCACGACTACCTCATCGAGGACACCTACGAGGCGGGCCTGGTGCTGCTGGGCACCGAGGTGAAGTCGCTGCGCGAAGGGCGGGCGTCGCTGGTCGACGGCTACGCCTTCATCGACGGGGGCGAGATGTGGCTCGACGCGGTGCACATCCCCGAGTACACCGAGGGAACGTGGAACAACCACGCGCCCAGGCGCAAGCGCAAGCTGCTCCTGCACAAGCAGGAGATCATCAAGATCAGCCACCGCATCTCGCAGGGCGGGTACACGCTGATCCCGCTGTCGATCTACTTCTCCGACGGGCGCGCGAAGGTCGAACTCGCGATCGCCAAGGGCAAGAAGGAGTACGACAAGCGCCAGGCGCTGCGCGAGAAGCAGGACAAGCGCGAGGCCGACCGCGCCATGTCGACGCACCGTCGGCTGGGGGAGTAGTCCCGATCGCCCGGGCATCCGTCGGCGGGCCGGGTTAGGCTTCCGCCGTGGAGACCTCGACGCGCATCCCCGTCCCCGGCACCTACAACTTCCGCGACGTGGGCGGCCTGCCCGCCGCGACCGGCGTGGTGCGACCGGGCGTGCTCTACCGTTCCGACGGGCTGCACCGCCTCGGGGAGGCGGGGCGCGCGGAGCTCGTCGAGCTCGGGATCGGCATCGTCATCGACCTGCGAGACGACCGCGAGGCCCAGTCGATGCCCGACGACGTCGCCGGGCTCGACCTCGAGGTGCTCCGGCTGCCGGTGTTCGAGGGATCGGCGGCGTCGCAGCGGCCGGGCATCAGCCTCGCCGAGCTCTACGAGCGCATCGTCTCGCAGCACTCGCACGTCGTCGTCGAGGCGATCCGCGAGATCTCGTCGGCCGGCGACCGGTCGGTGGTGGTGCACTGCACGGCCGGCAAGGATCGCACCGGCGTCGTCATCGCCCTCACGTTGCTGGCGGTCGGCGTCGACCGCGAGGCGGTCATCGCCGACTACGAGCGCACGCAGGCGAACCTCGCGGGCGAATGGCTCGAGGGCATGGTCGAGCTGATCGGCCGATACGGCGTCGCCGACAGCCCGCAGTTGCGCATGCTGGTCGGCGGGAGCCCACGCGAGGCGATCGAGGCGGTCATCGAGGAGGTCGAGCGTCGGAACGGCACCGCGCGCGAGTACCTCGTCGCATCCGGGCTCGGCCTCTCGGAACTCGCCGCGCTCGAACGGCTGCTCATCGCCGACTGAGGCGCGCCGCGCCGCCGCCGCGCCGGCGCGCGGACTCAGGCCGGCGTCGCCGCGAAGCGGGCGTGCACGGTCGCCTCGAGCGTGATGTCCTCCGGCGCGAACGACAGGCCGTTCTCCGCCCCGCCGGCCGCGGCGGCCAGGCGCATCCCCGCGACCGGCTGCACGAACGTCGAGGTCATGCCGGCCTCGAGCAGGCCCGGGTCGGCGATGGCGAGCGGCACGACCCGGCCGAGGCCGAGCGAGGCGGCGTACGCCTCGGCCTTTCGCCGTGCGGACTCGACGGCGTCGCGCTGCACCCGGGTGCGGACCTCGTCGCGCGTGCGCTCGGTGAGCGCCCACTCGATGCCCCGGATGGAGACGAGGTCGGCGACCGCGAGCTCACCGGCCCAGTCGGCGAGGGCGCTGAAGTCCTGGAACTTCGCCTGGAGGTCGGTCGCCGTGGTGAACACGGGAGGCAGCACCTTGCCGTCCTTGTTCCACGGACGGTGCGTCGAGGTGCGCAGCTGGCCGCTCGCCCACCAGGTGATCGGCGCCGGCTCGGCCGCCGCCATGGCGCGGAGCGCATCGACCAGTCGCCCGTGCACCCGCGAAGCGGGCTCGAACGCGGCCTGCCGCTGGGGGCCCTGGGCGGCGACGGACAGTCGCAGCGTCGCCCGCTCCGCGGGGTGGTGGATCTCGCTCGTGCCGACGACGGTGATGTGCACTGGCTCGCTCATGATCGACACGCTAGCGGGAATGGCGCGTGGCATCCGCCTGTTGTAGTCTGAGAGGCCGCGCCGGCGAGAGCCGCGCGGCGTTGGAAACTCCACAGTGTGCGACGACGGCCCGCCGACGGATCCGAACAGATCCCGGCGACCCATGGGGATGATCGGTTTCGACATCGCCTGCGAGACCGCGAGAAGCGGGCCGAGGATGCAGGGTTATCTCGTGAACGCCCCCTGCGAACCAATAACTGCCAATAACAAGCAGTCCGACTTCGCCCTCGCTGCCTAAGCGAGTCCGATAGTCCGTCGGCCCGAGTCTGTTCCCGCCTCGGTCGCCGGCGTCATCTAGGGAACTTGCTGCGCGTCTCCGCCTGAGCGGCGCGCGGGACTTCATCGGGCTGGGCCCGTCGACTCAGATGCCTGTGTCAAGAGTCGGGGCCGAGTAGAGCGCTCCACAGGATGCGCCCGGAGAAGGCGTGGAATCCCAGCGATGGACGGGGGTTCAATTCCCCCCATCTCCACCATCGGTCGTCGTCGCACACTGCGGAATCTCCCTGTTCGGGCGGCCCCGTCGAACGGCGGATGCCTCGACCCGGCCGTTGCCGATTCGTTGCAACCGCGCGCCGTCGCGGAACGATAGGTTCCGACCATGACCCGTGACCCCCACGACGGTCGACGTGCCCCCGCCGTCGCCGCCCGGTTCG
This sequence comes from Agromyces sp. MMS24-K17, assembly GCF_043950245.1. Classification (GTDB taxonomy): domain Bacteria; phylum Actinomycetota; class Actinomycetes; order Actinomycetales; family Microbacteriaceae; genus Agromyces. The sequence goes on from NZ_CP171640.1 coordinate 2,520,667, forward strand.
GCGGCGCGATCGCCGCCGCCGCGCTGCTCGCCTCCTGCACCGCACCCGCAACGCCCGAGGCCCGGCCGACCGACCTGCCCCGCCCCTCGGTCGCCACGAGCACGCCGACGCCGACCCCCGAACCCGAGCCCGCCGACCCGCTCGAGGCCGCCGTCGAACTGGTGCTCCGGCCCGAGCGGCTCGAACTGCTCGACGCCGAGGGCGCCGTCGTCGCCGACCTGTCGTACGACGCCGACGTCGCCGCGTTCATCGCGGCGCTCACGACCGCGCTCGCCGCCGCGCCGACCATCGAGGAGCACGACGGCAGCCTCGAGACATGGCCGACGACGGTGTACGCGTGGGAGGGCCTGCAGGTCGCCGACGATCACGAGGGCGCCGGGCCGATCGACCTGAACCTCGCCGTGCGGGTGACGACGCCCGTCGTCGGCGACGGACTGGCGGTGCGCACGGTGACGGGCTTCCAGCCGGGCGACGACGCCGAGGCGCTCGCCGCCGACCTCGGCGAACCCTGGACCGGCAGCGGATGGGACCAGGTTCGCGCCGAGACCGGGGCGCCGATCGGGCAGCAGTTGATCGCCGAGTACGAGAACGCCTACTCGGTGGCGGTGAACACGTGGCCGGTGGACGACGGCGACGGGTCGTGGCTGTACGCGCCGTGGAACTTCGGCGTCGGGCACGTGTGAGGCCGGGCATCGACGCTGACGCCCGACCGGCTCGTGGGCTCGGACCGTTCGTCAGTCGGTGGACGAGGTCTGGCAGTAGTCGCAGTCGGGCTCGTCGCAGTACCAGCCGCTGGCGTCGTACTCGTCCATGGTCGTGTTCCTCGCGCGTCGGAGTTCGCATGGCGACGGCTCGCGCCGTCGTCACTGGGGGAGGCGAGGGTGGAGGGGTGCTCCGATGTCGCGTGCCCGGGTGACGGGTCCAGGGGTGCGGCCTCGCTGCCGCCTGGCGCGGGGTGGGTGCGCCGGCCGGTGAGTGAGGTCACTCACCTCCGAGCAGGATGGCACGATCCGCGCGTGACCGCGTCTGGGTGAATCATCCAATCCCACGCATGGAATTTGCACCTTGTCCACTGTTCGGTCATCTCCGGAGGCGCTCGCTACGATCGACGCGTGGGATACACCGCCGCATCCGACCGCTACGACCGCATGGCCTACCGCCGTTCCGGGAGATCCGGGCTGCAGCTTCCGCTGCTCTCGCTCGGCCTCTGGCACAACTTCGGCGACGACCGCACGCTCGAGTCGCAACGCGCGATCGTGCGCCGCGCCTTCGACCGCGGGGTCACGCACTTCGACCTCGCGAACAACTACGGTCCGCCGTACGGCGCCGCCGAGGCGAACTTCGGGCGCCTCCTCGCCGACGACCTGGCGCCGTACCGCGACGAGCTCATCGTCTCGACGAAGGCCGGCTGGGACATGTGGCCCGGCCCGTACGGCGTCGGCGGCAGCCGCAAGTACCTGCTCGCGAGCCTCGACCGGTCGCTCGACCGCCTCGGGCTCGACTACGTCGACCTGTTCTACTCGCACCGGCCCGACCCCGACACCCCGTTGGAGGAGACCGCCGCGGCGCTCGACCATGCCGTCCGCTCGGGCAAGGCCCTCTACGTCGGCATCTCCTCGTACGGCGCCGAGGACGCCCGCGAGATGGCGCGTCTGCTGCGGGAGCTCGGCACGCCGCTGACCATCCACCAGCCGTCGTACTCGATGCTGAACCGATGGATCGAGACCGACGGCCTCCTCGACGCGGCCGGCGAGCTCGGGTTCGGCGTGATCGGCTTCACCGCGCTCGCGCAGGGCCTGCTCACGGGCAAGTACCTCGGCGGCGTGCCGGGAGACTCCCGCGCCGCGGCCGGGAAGTCGCTCGATGCGGACTCGGTGTCGGATGCCACGCGCGAGCACCTGCGCGCCCTCGACGCGATCGCGCGCGAGCGGGGTCAGTCGCTCGCGCAGCTCGCCCTCGCGTGGGCGCTCCGCGACGAGCGGGTGACGAGCCTCGTGATCGGCGCGAGCCGGGCCGAACAGCTCGACGAGAACCTCGACGCCCTCGCCCGGCTCGACCTCGACGACGACGAGCTCGACGCGATCGACGGGCACGCCGTCGACGGCGGGGTCGACCTCTGGGGCGAGGCCCGGCGCGGCGGCGGGCTGCCCGAGCTGAAGCCGTAGGTCGGCGACCGTCGGTCGGCGGCTGCGGTCTCCGTCACGTCCGGGCGTCGCCCTCGACCGCGGCTGCTCTGACGAGCTCCGCCGCGCGTGCGACGGCCGGGTGGGTCCGCATCGAGCGCTTGGTGCGCAGCATGATGCGGCGGCGAACCGCGGCATCCGACACCGTGATCGCCCGTACCTCGCCGGGCAGGCGGAACGCCCCGAGCCGGGGGAGCACCGTCACCCCCAGCCCCTGCGCGACGAAGTCGAACGCGGTCGCGTAGTCGGGTGCGGCGAGGCGGAAGCGCGGGGAGTAGCCCGCGGCGAGGCATCCGCTCATCACGATCTCGCGGCAGGGGCCGCGCGCGTGGTCGTTGTCGATCCACGGCTCGTCGCGGAGCCCGGCCAGGGCGACCGCCGACCGCCCCGCGAGGGGATGGTCGGCGGCCACGACCGCGACGTAGTCCTCGGTGCGGAGGTGCTCGAGGTCGTAGCCGTCGACGGCGCCCTCGGCGACGGCGGGGTCGCGGTCGCCGGGGATCGACTCGGCGATGTAGAGCTCGAGGTCGGGGTCGACGGCGTACCGGCCGCGCAGCTCGATGAGGTCCACCTCGACGCGCAGGTCGGGGAAGTCGTCGGCGAGGGCGCCGAACACGCCGGGCATCCAGGCGCGATTGGCCGACGAGAAGCAGCCGACGCGGATGGTGCCGCTGCGGCCGGCGCGCAGGTCGCCGGCGAGCCCGTCGAAGTCGGCGAGCTGGTCGAGCACGCGGGTCGCGCGGTCGGCGACGACGAGGCCGGCCGCGGTCGGGCGGATGCCCCGCCCCGCGCGCTCCATGAGCACGAGTCCGGTCTCGCGCTGGAGGGCGCTCACGTGCTGGCTGACCGCCGAGGGGGTGTATCCGAGGTGCTCGGCGGCGCCGTTGATGGAGCCGGCGTGCACGACCGCGCGGAACACCCGGAGGCGCTGGGGATCGACCATGGGGCGACTGTACAGCGAGACTGAATGATCCGAAAGGATCATTCGCTTGTCTTGAATCCATCGCGCCGCGAGGCTGGGACCATGCCACGTCGCACCGCCCAGCCGCAGGCCGCCCCCGCACCCACCGCCCTCGACGCATCCGCCGCGCCCGCGCCGACGCCGACGCTCGCGGGTGAGCGGGTCGCGCCCGACTGGCGGGTGCTCGCCGCGACCGCCGTCGTGCTCGTGCTGTGGGCGTCGGCGTTCATCGCGATCCGCGGCATCGGCGACCACCTCTCACCGGGGTCGATCGCCCTCGGCCGGCAGCTCGTCGGATCGATCGCGCTCATCGCGATCGCGGCCTGGCGGCGACCCCCGCTGCCGCGAGGCCGCGGGCTCGTCCTCGTCATCGTGTACGGCGTCATCTGGTTCGCCGGTTACACCCTCGTGCTCAACGTCGCCGAGCGGCACCTCGACGCCGGCACCACGGCCATGCTCGTGAACGTCGCGCCGCTCATCGTCGCCCTCGTCGCCGGCATCGCGTTCAAGGAGGGCTTCCCGCGCCCGCTCATGATCGGCCTCGGCGTCGGCTTCACCGGCGTCGTGATCATCGCGCTCGGCGGGGCCGGCGCCCACGGCGACCTGTTCGGCATCGTGCTCGGCCTCGTCGCGGCCGTGCTCTACGCGAGCGGGCTGCTCGTGCAGAAGGTCGCGCTGAAGACGACCGACGCGCTGAGCGCCACCTGGGTCGGTTGCGTCGTCGGGGCGGTCGCGCTCCTCCCGTTCCTGCCGCAGCTCGTCACCGAGGTCGGCACCGCCCCGACGGCCGCGGTCGCGGCGACGGTCTACCTCGGCCTCTTCCCGACCGCGGTGGCGTTCCTGCTCTGGGCGTGGGTGCTCCAGCGCAGCACCGCCGGCGCGACCGCGTCGGCCACGCTCGCCGTGCCCGCGATCGCGGTGCTGCTGTCGTGGCTGCTGCTCGGCGAGCTGCCGACGATCGCCGCCCTCGTCGGCGGGGCGCTCTGCCTCGTCGGCGTGGCGTGGAGCCGGCGGCGCTGAGGGCTGCGCCGGGTCGCGGCGCCGGGGCGGATCAGCGCAGCACGTCGAGCACGCGGTCGTGCAGCAGCCCGTTCGTCGCGAGCGAGCTGCCGTGGCCCGGCCCGGGCTCGCCGGTGATCGACGTGAAGCGGCCGCCCGCCTCCTCGATCACGGGGATGAGCGCGGCGAGGTCGTAGACCTTCACGTCGAACTCGCCGACGATCTCGAGCAGCCCCTCGGCGAGCAGCATGTACGACCACGCGTCGCCGTAGGCGCGGTCGCGCCACACCTGGTCGGCCATGGCGAGCAGGCGATCGCGGTAGCCCGCGTCGCGCCACTGGGCGAGGCTCTGGAAGCTGAGCGAGGCGTCGGCCAGGTCGCCCACCTGCGACACCGCGATACGGCGCGGCGCGATGGATGCCTCGCTCGTCGTGCCCGGGGCATCCGTCGTCCAGGCGCCCGCACCGCGGGACGCCCACCAGCGGCGGCCGAGCGCCGGCATCGCGACCACGCCGACCACCGGCACGCCGTCGATCGCGAGCGCGATGAGCGTCGCCCACACGGGCACGCCGCGCAGGAAGTTCGCGGTGCCGTCGATCGGGTCGATGATCCACTGCCGGGTCGAATCGCCCTCGGTGCCGAACTCCTCGCCGATCACCCCGTCGTCGGGGCGCTCGGCCGCCAGTCGGTCGCGCAGCGCCCGCTCCACGGCGAGGTCGGCCTCGGTCACGGGCGTGCGGTCGGGCTTCGTGCGCACGTCGAGGTCGACGGCGCGGAACCGCGCCAGCGAGATCGAGTCGGCGAGGTCGGCGAGCTCGAGCGCGAAGGCGAGGTCGTCGGCGAAGGCGTCGGGAGCGGCATCCGTGGTCACGACTTCAGGGTATCGGCGGGCCCGCCGGCGAGCCGCCGTCTGGCCTTCCGGCGGGCGCGCGACGCTCCCTCCGTTGGGCGGGAAGGCCCATCGGATGGCCCGACTCGCCGAACCCGACCCTCGATTGGCGCGGATCCGATTCCCCTGATAGTCTCGTCTCTCGGTTCGGGTTGTGAGAAACAGCCGGAAACACGCACCTCTAGCTCAATCGGCAGAGCAACTGACTCTTAATCAGTGGGTTCAGGGTTCAAGTCCCTGGGGGTGCACCACAGAACGGCCCCGGCGCGATGCGCCGGGGCCGTTTCGCATCTCCGACGACGCGATGGCGACGAGCACGGGTGGGTATCCGCCGCCGCCGATGATGAGCAATCCCTACTCAGGTCACGGCGCGGCCGCATCGGTAGCTTCGCCACCATGAACATCGAAACGTCTGCGCCGGCACGGCGCCGGGTGAAGACCTCGACGTACGTCGTCTGGGGAGTCGTCCTGCTCGCGACGCTGGTCGTCGTGATCGGCCTGCTCGCCGGCGGCGACGCATCCGCGATCTTCCAGGGCATCGAGAACGCGTTCGACAGCCGCCAGGGCCGGCGGTTCTGAGGGGGATGACGATGACGAGCATCGAGGTCAAGGGCGCGAACGGCGAGCGGCTGCTCTTCGACGGCGCCACGGTGGCGAAGTTCCGGCACGACGGCATGCAGGAGGTCTCACGGAACCCCGTGTCGACCTACCGCGAGATCCGCGTGTCGCACAAGCCGGGCAAGCGCGGCAAGCCCGACACGTACGAGGTGCTGCTCGCGATGTCGGCGTTCATGTCGCTGACCGTCGACGACTCGCAGAAGCCGCAGCTCGACGAGCTCGTCGCGGCACTCGACGCCACCAAGGCGTGAGGATGCCCCGCTCCGCGCCTCACCAGAGGGCGAACGGGTCGATCCCGACCAGCAGCAGCCCTTCGTAGCCGAAGCCGACGAACGTGTAGAGCGCGAGCATCGTGCCGAGCATCGTCTCGCGGTACGAGCCGGTGTCGCCGACGAGGGGCAGCGCGACGTAGCCGTTGCGCATCCACAGGTGGCGCAGCACGGGCAGTTCGTCGACGAGGTCGGGCGGGCGTGGCACCCACGGCCAGAGCAGGCCCGGCAGGCCGCCGGTCGTGAGGAAGTCGCCGGCGAGGTGCGCGAGGAACCCGACGGTGACGGCGAGCGGGAACCAGGCGATCTGCTCGGGGGCGGCGAGCACGATGAACGCGCCGAGCAGCGCGCCGACCAGCCACGCCATGGGCCAGGTGCGGACGAAGTCGCGGGCCTTCACCCCGAAGGCGGTGAGCGCCGCCGTGCCGACCCCGGCGCCGATCGCGATGGTGTCGAGTCCCTCGACGGGCATCCGGATGAACGTGAGCCCCCACGCGGCCGCCGCGACGATCGCGACCGCGACGGGGGAGTGCGCGCCGTGGCGGTGGCCGCCGCTGAGCTCGCCGATCGCGCCGGTGGCGAGCTTGCCGAGCACGGGCACCGACTGCGCGATCGTCGCGCTGTGGTGGTCGGCGTCCGGCAGGAGCGCCGCGCCGGCGCACACGGCCGCGCCGGCGAGCACGCCGACCGGGTCGAGCGGGTAGGCGCCGACCGCGACGACGGGCATCGCGCTGGTGACGGCGAACCAGGCGGCGGCGCCGCTGGTGGCATGGGTGATGCCCATCATGGCGGTGGGGAGCCTCTCGTAGGGGAGGAGGCCAGTCTGCCGGAGCCCGACGACATGGCTCGGCGGCCCGGGGCATCCGCCCGAGGCATCCCGCGCGGCCGGGTCAGTCGTCGAACCCGCGCGCGACGAGCGCGTCGCCGAGGTGCTCCGCCGTGCGCAGCGCGCGGACGATCACCGGCACCGCGAGCGCGCGCACCGACCCCTCGGCGCCGCGCGCGCGGCGCGCCTCGAGCACCTCGTGCACGATCTCCGCGAGGAGCGGCACGCACCGGATCGCGAGCGCGAGCGCGAGCCCGACCCGGTCGGCGTCGATCCACCGCCGGAACGGCCGGAGCAGCACCTGCATCGCGTCGAGCGTCTCGGTGACGGGCGTGGTCAGCGTGTAGAGCGCCGCGAGCGCGACGGCGAGCACGAGCCGCACCGCCATCGTCGCCGCCGGCTCCCATCCGTTCACGAACACCTGCACCGGTACGGCGAAGGCGAGCACCCAGAGGATGGGCGACACCTGACTCCAGACGAGCCGGAACGGCACGCGGGCGACGGCGAACAGCAGGAGCGTCAGCGCGGATGCCCCGCCCAGCGCCCACGGCGACGACCACAGCGAGACCGTCGTCACGAGCACCGCGAGCACGCCGAGCTTCACCAGCGCGGGCGCGCGGTGCAGCAGCGAGGTGCCGGGGTGGTGGACGCCGATCATGCCGGGGTCATCCGATCAGGGCCCGGTAGGCGCCGAGCGCCCGATCGGGCACATCGTCGGCGACCACGCGGCCGGCCTCCATGACGATCACCCGGTCGAAGTCCTCGACGAGGTCGAGGTGGTGGGTCACGAGCACGAGTTGCTGCGACAGCGACGCGAAGTGCTCGGCCACGAGCCGCGCGTTGCGGGCGTCGAGGAGGGTCGTCGGCTCGTCGGCGACGACGATCGACGGCTCGGCGACGAGGACCGCCGCGAGCGCCAGGAGCTGCTTCTGCCCGCCCGACAGGCGGTGCGCGGGCCGGTCGGCGAGGTCGGTCAGTCCGAATCGGTCGAGCGCGGCGTCGACGCGGGCCGAGGCATCCGCCGCGGGCAGCCGGTGCCGGCGCAGGGTGAACGCGACGTCCTCGCGGACCGTGGGCATGACGATCTGCGTGTCGGCGTTCGTGAACACGAACCCGACGCTGCGTCGCGCGCGGCGGCCGTCGCGCGCGACGTCGACGCCGTCGACGGTGACGCGGCCGGAGGTCGGCGTCACGAGCCCGTTGATCATCCGCGCGAGGGTCGACTTGCCCGAGCCGTTCGCGCCGACGATGCCGACGCGGTGCTCGGCGAGCACGAGCGACACCTCGTCGACCACGCGCCCCGCGCCGAAGTCCTGGCTCACCCGGTCGAAGACGATCTTGCTCATGCCACCCGCTCCACGATCATCGCGACGCCCTGTCCGCCGCCGATCGAACAGGCGGCGAGTCCCGGGCGGGCGTCATCGGCCCGGGACATCCGTGCGAGGAGCCGCACCAGCAGCACCGCGCCCGACGCACCCCACGGGTGCCCCAGCGCGATCGCGCCGCCGTCGGCGCTGATGAGTGCCTCGTCGAGGCCGAGCTCGTCGCTGACGGCGAGCACCTGCGCGGCGAACGCCTCGGTGATCTCGACGGCGCCGAGGTCGGCGGCGGTCATGCCGGCGCGGTCGAGGGCGCGCCGGGCGGCCCAGGCGGCGCCGAGGCCGGGCAGCGCGGGATCGCCCGCCGCGACGGCGGCCGCGCGCACCCGCAATGCAGGCAGGCCGAGCCCCTCGGCCGCCTCGAGCGTGGTCACGGCCATCGCGGCCGCGCCGTCGGAGAACCCGCAGGAGTTGCCGGCGGTCACCGTCGGGGTGCCCGAGGCTCCCGCTCTGCCCGGGCGATCCGGCTCGTCGCCGTTCCCGAACACCGGGGCGAACCGTGCGAGGCGCGCGAGGTCCATGGCCGCGCGCGGCCGGTCGTCGCGGACCACGCCGTCGACGGCGACGAGCTCGCGGTCGAAGGTGCCCGCGGCCTGCGCGGCCGCCGCCAGGCGGTGCGAGCGCGCTGCCCAGTCGTCCTGCCGGTCGCGCGTGATGCCGCGGACGACGGCGAGCCGCTCGGCGGCCGGGCCCATGTCGGGGTCGGGGAACCCGTCGGGTGCGAACGGCGCGCGGGCGTAGGCGAGGCCGCTGTCGCGCCAGGTGCGGTGCGGAGCGGTCGACGCCGACTCCGCGCCGCCGGCGAGCACCAGCCGGGCATCGCCCGCGCGCACGCGGGCGGCGGCCTGGAGCACCGCGTCGAGGCCCGAGCCGCACTGCCGGTCGACCGTGACGCCCGGCACCTCCGGGCCGAGGCCGGCGCGGAGCGCGGCGACCCGGGCGAGGTCGCCGCCCGGCCCCATGCAGTTGCCGAGCACGACGTCGTCCACCGGGAGCCCGGCGCCGGCGACCTCGCGCGCGACCGCGGCGAGCACCGGTGCCGCGAGCGCGTCGACGGGATGGGCGGCGAAGCCGCGGCCCGCGGTCGCGATCGGCGTGCGGCGCGCGGCGACGAGCACCGCCGGCCCCGTCATGCGCGCACCCCGGCAGGCGGGCCCGCGATCGGATGCCCCGCTCCCAAAGACCCGTCGGCGATCGCCGCCCGGAGCACGCCGCGCGCGACCTTGCCCGCGTCGGTGCGGGGGAGCGCCGCGGCGAACCAGCGGCGCGGGACCAGGGCCGGTTCGAGCGAGGCGCGCGCGGCCGTGATCACGGCCGCGAGGCCGTCTACGGTGCCGTCCAGCTCCACGACCGCCACGATGCGCTCGCCGAGCAGGTCGTGCGGCTCGCCGAGCACCGCGGCGGCCGCGACGCCGGGCAGCCCGCGCAGGCGCGCCTCCAGGTCCTCGGCGATGACCGTGCAGCCCGCGGTCGTGATCGCCGCGTCGCCCCGGCCGAGGATGCGGATCGCGCCGGACGGCCGGATCTCGGCGAGGTCGCCGACCGTGGCGAAGCCGTCGGCATCGCGGCGGAGCATCCCGCCGCCGATGACGCCCAGCGCGAGGTACGGCGACCGAGCCCACACCTCGAGCCCGGTCGGAGCGGGCCGCAGGTCGAGCTCGACGCCGGGGAAGGGCACGAGGTCGTCGCCGTCGCCGACCGCGACGAACGAGAGCTCGGCGGCGCCGTAGTACTCCACGAGGCGGATGCCCCGGGCTTCGGCCGTGCGGCGCTCGACGTCGCCCAGCACCGCGCCGGCGACGACGGCGGTCGCCGGGACCGACGCGCCGTCGAGGAGGCGGGCGAGGCGGGTCGGCGTGGCGTGGACGACGGTGGCGTCGTCGAGCCGGTCGACGACCGTCGCCCCGGCCCAGAGGGCGTGCAGCGCGGCGTACAGGTGCATCGAGACGTGCAGCGGGCCGGTGACCGCGACCCGGTCGCCGGCGCCGACGCCCGCGAGCTCGGCGAGCGGCTCGGCCGAGGCGAGCCAGGAGGCCTCGGTGCGGGCGACCGCGCGCGGCGTCGCGGAGGCGTCGGTCGATCCCGAGGTCAGCAGCGCGAGTGCGGTGCCCTCCGGCAGCGCGGGCGCGAGGTGCCGTGCCTGCGCATCGGTGCCGCCGACGAGCACCGGACGACCGCGTTCGAGGCAGGTGAGCACCACGGTGATCGCGGTGACCGGATCGGTGCCGGCCGGCACCGCGACCGGTACGGCCCCGTCGCCGGCTGGCAGCCGGGCCGCGGAGACCGCGCGGGCGAGGTCGCGCGTGCGCACGACGTCACCGCCGAACGCGAGCGCGACGGCGTCGCGCGGACCCCGCAGCCAGTCGCTCACGCGGACTCGGCCGCCGCGACGGAGCGCTTCGTCCACGGCCACGTCTTCGGCTCGATGAGGCCGGGCCAGGCGCGGTGCACGCCCTTCGCGACGAACACGGTGATGACGACCTTGATCGCGTCGCCGGGCAGGTACAGGAGCGCGCCGACGGCCGCGGCCTCGAGCGGAATGCCCGCGATGGCGGCGACGAACGGGATGCCGAACAGGTACACGACCCCGATGCCGCCGATCGCCGTCCAGCCGAGCGCGGGCAGGACTCGGTAGCGGGGGAGCAGGCGTGCGGTCGCCCAGCCGATGACGGCGGCGCCGGCGACCCAGCCGATGAGGTACCCGACCGACGGGCCGACGAACACGGCAAGGCCGCCCCGGCCACCCGACAGCAGCGGCAGGCCGGCGGCGACGAGGGCGAGGAGCAGCAGCACCGAGAGCGCGCCCTTCCGAGCGCCGAGGATCGCGCCCGCGAGCATGACGCCGAGCGTCTGCAGTGTGATCGGCACGGTGTTGCCGAGGGGGTAGAGCGCGCCCGGCAGTCCGAGCGCCGCGATCAGCGCGGCGAAGACGGCGATCTGGGCGAGGTCGCGGGCGGTGGTGCGGGTGCGAGACCGGGGCACGGCGGTGGTGCTGGCGACGGACATGGCGGTTCCCCTCGTGGACGATGTCGGGGCGATGCGCCCCGATCCATCACGCTAGGAATCGCGGGACCGGCTCGGAGGCCGAACCCGTACAAGAAACCGGTGCCGAATTTGGAACGGCGGGGCTCAGGCGGCGGCGCGGACCTCGACGGCGTCGGCGTGCTCGGCGTCGGATGCGGCTGCGTCGGATGCCTCGGCGGCGACCTGCTCGTCGGCCTCGGCCGTGACGGGCGACATCGGGTCGGCCCAGACGACCAGCGGTGCCGGCTCCCAGGTGAGGGCCAGCGGCTCCTCGGCGGCGTCGACGACGACGGCGACGTTGTCGCGTTCGTCGAGGATCGCCCGGGTGAGCTCGGCGGCGATCTGGTGGGTGAGCATCGCGTGGAAGATGCGGTCGGTGTCGCCGTCGGAGCGGCGTACGACGGACCAACCGCCGCCCGGGCCGATGAACTGGGCCAGGCGGGCGTTCACGAGCTCGAAGAGCTGCTCGCCGCGCAGGTCGGCGGCGGTCTTGCGGGGCGCGGGGGCGGCGACGTGCGCCGCAGCCTGTGCGGCGAGTCGGGCGCGGCGCCAGCGGCGGAACATCGTCGCTCCTCTCGGTCGCGGGGTAGGGTGCCCCCAGTCTGTCGCGACCGTCGCGCGGTCCGCCAATCGACACGCCGCGCCGGCCCGAGTGGGCGCGCGGGCGGGTCGAGGCGCTACTTCTCGAGCTGTTCGCGCGTCTCCTCGGCGACGGTGCCGATCGCGATGGCGAGGCTGGCGAGCCACGACACCCACATGAGCGCGAGGCGCCAGTCGCGCGGGCCGGCCGCGGTCGCCCGCACCACGCCGATGCCGCTGAAGAGGGCTCCGAGGACGGCACCGCTGAAGAGGTACTTGCGCATGCCGCCACGCTATCGCGAGGGGCAGGGCGGCGGGCAAGGACTTGCGCGGCGGCGCCGGGACTGGCAAGGCGGTGCGTGCGCGCTGGGAGGGCGCCGTGAATCCGACCGATCGGTCAGGACCTGACCGATCGGTCAATTACCGTCGAGGCATGCCCTCCGACCCCCAGACCACCACCGCACGCCTGCGCGCCGGGGAGGAGCTCCGCCTCGCCGCCCTCGAGGAGTTCGCCGCCGTCGGCTTCGGGGCGACGTCGCTCCAGCACGTCGCCGACCGCGCCGGGTACGCGAAGTCGAGCGTGCTGTACCACTACGGCTCGAAGGAGGCGCTGCTCGAGGCGGCGATCACCCCGGGCGTGGCCGACTTCGAAGCCCTCGTCGACGGCTACCTCGCGCGCACCGACGACGCCCGCCGGTTCGAGCTCGTCGAGCAGGTCGTCGACCTGCTGCTCGCCCACCGGCTGGCCGTGCACGTGTTCCTGATCCAAGGGCAGGCCCTCCACGACCTGCCGATCATCGCCCGCGCCGACGCCGCCGTCCGGCGGCTCGCCGCCGCGATCTGCGACGAACGGGAGTCCGCCGCCGATGGACGCGAGCGCCTCGACGACGAGATCCGGTTCGGCATGGCCCTCGGCGGCGCCGCCTTCCTGCTCACCGCCGGGCGGTCGTACGTCGACCCCGACCGGGTGCCCGACGACGCCCAGCTGCGCAGCGCGCTCCTGTCGGCCATGGCCGACCTCCTCCTCCCCGCCGACCGCCGCCCCGGCACGGGCCGCACCACCACCCACTGAGAGGCATCCGTGGCACTCCTCCTCCACCGCATCGGCCGCTTCGCCTTCCGCCGCGCCTGGCTCGTCATCGGCGCCTGGGCCGTGGCGCTCGGCGCCTTCCTCGGCGCCGGCATCGGCCTCGGCGGCCAGCTCCAGGACTCGTTCGCGATCCCCGGCACCGAATCGCAGCAGGCCATCGACCAGCTCGCCGCGGTGTTCCCGCAGACCGCCGGCGCCTCGGCGAAGGCCGTGGTGCAGGCCCCCGACGGGGCATCCGTCGAGACCGGGGCGGCGCGCACCGCCATCGACGCGATCGAGGCCGAGCTCGAGCAGGTCGACGGCGTGGTCTCCGTGCTCGGGCCCTTCGACGAGTACGCGGGCGACCAGGTCTCCGACGACGCCCGCACCGCGTACATCCAGGTGCAGTTCGACGGGCAGACCTCCGACGTGTCGCAGGCGTCGAAGGACGCGGTGATCGCCACGGGCGCCATCGCCGAGGACGCGGGGCTCGACGTCGCCTTCGGCGGCGAGGTGTTCCAGGAGACGGCGTTCGGCCTCACCGTCACCGAACTCCTCGGCGTCGCGTTCGCGGGCGTCGTGCTGGTCATCACGTTCGGATCGCTGCTCGCGGCCGGGATGCCCCTGCTCACCGCCCTCGTCGGCGTCGGCCTGACGTACGGCGGCATCATGATCGTCGCGGCCGCCGCGCCCGTCTCGAGCACGGCGCCGATGCTCGCCGTCATGATCGGCCTCGCGGTCGGCATCGACTACGCGCTGTTCATCCTCTCGAGGCACCGCACCCAGCTCGCCCGCGGCGCCGACCCAGGCGACAGCGCGGCCGAGGCGGTCGCGACCGCCGGCGGCGCGGTCGTCTTCGCCGGCGTCACCGTCATCATCGCCCTCCTCGGCCTGCTCGTCGTCGGCATCCCGTTCCTCAGCGTCATGGGCGTCGCCGCGGCGTTCGCCGTGCTCGTCGCCGTGCTCGGCGCCGTCACGCTCCTGCCGGCCCTCCTCGGGGTGCTCGGGCGACGACTCGTGCCGAAGCCCGGGTCCCGCGCGCACCGCCGCGCGAACGCCGACGACGACGGCGGCCGGCGCACGCTCGGCCGTCGCTGGGTCGACCTCGTGCTGAAGGCCCCGGCCGTCTTCCTCGTGGTCGTCGTGGGCCTGCTCGGCGCCGCCGCCATCCCGGCCGCGAGCCTCGACCTCAACCTGCCGAGCGGCGCGACCGCGACGCCGGGCTCCGAGGAGCGCGAGGCGTACGACCTCATCGCCGAGGGCTTCGGCCCCGGCGCGAACGGCCCGCTCATCGTCACCGTCGACATCACGCAGACGACCGACATCTTCACCGACCTCGACGCGATCGGCGCCCGCCTCGCGAAGCTCGACGGGGTCGCCTACGTCGGGCAGGGCCTGCCGAACGAGACCGCCGACACCGCGATCATCCAGGTGATCCCCGAGAGCGGCCCGAACGACCCGGAGACGAAGCGCATCGTCGAGGAGATCCGGGCGCTCGAGCCCTCGATCGCCGACGACCTCGGCACGCCCATCGCCGTGACGGGCTACACCGCCGTCTCGATCGACATCTCGAACCGGCTGAACGACGCGCTCATCCCGTTCGCGCTCATCGTCGTCGGGCTCTCGGTGGTGCTGCTGCTCATCGTGTTCCGCTCGGTCTTCGTGCCGGTGAAGGCCGCGCTCGGGTTCCTGCTCTCCGCGTTCGGCGCGATCGGCGTCACCGTCGCCGTGTTCCAGTGGGGCTGGTTCGCCGACCTGCTGCACCTCGAGCCCGGGCCGATCCTGAGCTTCCTGCCGATCCTGCTGATGGCGGTGCTGTTCGGCCTCGCCATGGACTACGAGGTGTTCCTCGTCTCGGGCATGCGCGAGGAGTTCGTGAAGACGAGGGAGCCGCGGCGCTCCGTCGTGCACGGGTTCCAGCACGCGGCCCGCGTGGTGACGGCCGCCGCGCTCATCATGTTCTTCGTTTTCTTCGCCTTCGTGCCCGAGGGCTCCGGCCCGATCAAGGGCATCGCGTTCGCGCTCGCCGTGGGCGTCGCGTTCGACGCGTTCCTCGTGCGCATGACGCTCGTGCCGGCCGCGATGGCGCTCGCCGGGAAGGCGGCGTGGTGGCTGCCGCGATGGCTCGCGCGCATCCTGCCCGACGTCGACATCGAGGGCGAGGGCCTGCGCGCCCACCTCGCGCAGGCCGAGTGGGCGGCCGTCCGCCCTGCCGGCGTGCGCGCCGAGGGCGCCGTGTTCGGCCTGCCCGAGCGGCCGCTCGGCCCGATCGACGTCGAGGTGCCCCGCGGCGGCGTGCTGCTCGTCGAGGGCGACCAGGTCGACCGGCGCATCGTCGCCGCCACGCTCGCCGGGCGCCTGCAGCCCGTCGCCGGCCGGCTGGCCGTCGTCGGCGAGCCGCTGCCGACCGCCGCCGACCGGATCCTCCGCCGCGTCGCGATCGCCGAGGTGAACGGCGGCTCCGGCGTCGCCGGCAGCGTCGGCGAGCTGGTGACGGGTCACGTCGACGCGACGCGGCCCTGGTACCGCCTCGCCGGCTCCCGTCGTGCCGTCGAGGGCTGGGTCTCGCGCGCCGCGCTCGCCGCGGCGGCCGACGCCGACGCCCCCGCCGCTGCGGCCCCCGCGTTCGTCGCGGACACCCCGATCACCGCACTCGGCGCCGTCGACCGGGCCCTGGTCGCCCTCGCGGCGGCCCTCGCCGAGCGGCCCGACGCCGTCGTCGTCGACCTCGACGACACCGGCGCCGACGCCGACCGCTTCTGGGTTGGCGCGGGCCGGCTCGTGCCGCAGGGCGTCACCGTGATCGCCGGCGTCGAGCCCGGGGCATCCGCCGCCGGCTTCGAGGAGCTGGGCGTCCGCCGCATCCGCCCCGCCGCAGCCGACCCGGCCGCGCTGCCCGCACCATCCGACCACGCGCACGGCCGTGCGCACGCCCACGCCCGCACCGACGCCCACGCCCTCGAGGAGGCCACCCGATGAGCACCCGACTCCAAGCCCTGCTCGGGGCGACCGCGAAGCAACGCCGCGTCCGTGCCGGCGCGCTGCTCGCCGCCGTCATCGCCGTGCCGCTCGCGGTCGCCGGGCTCGTCTCGGGCGCGCTCGGCGGCGCCGACGACCGGCTCGAATCCATCCCGGCGATCGTCGTCAACGACGACGAGATGGTGACCTCGACCCTGCCCGACGGCACCGAGCAGCCCGTGCTCGCCGGCCGCCTGCTCGTGACCGAGCTCACCGGCGACGGCGCGACCGGGTTCGACTGGACCATCTCGAACGACGAGGAGGCGGCCGCGAAGCTCGCCTCCGGCGAGGCGTACGCGGTGCTGACGATCCCGTCGGACTTCTCGTCGTCGATCACGTCGATCTCGGGGAGGCCCCCACCCAGGCGCAGCTGTCGATCCGTACCGACGACGCGCACGGCTACCTCGCGGGGTCGGTCGCGCAGTCCGTCGGCGACGCGATGACCTCGGCGTTCGGCCGCGAGATCACGGCGCAGTACCTCGAGGGCTTCTACGCGAACCTCGCCGGACTCGGCGGCTCGCTCGGCGATGCCGCCGACGGCGCGGCCCAGCTCTCCAGCGGCGTCGGGCAGCTCGCGAGCGGCCTCGGCGAGCTGTCCGGCGGCGTCGGGCAGGCGGCCTCCGGCGCGTCGGATGCCGCGACCGGCGCCGGCGCCTACGCGGCCGGCGTCCACCAGTACGCCGCCGGCGTCGATTCCTACACGAGCGGCGTCGACGGCATCGCGTCGGGCCTCGGGCAGCTGAGTACCGGCGCCGCCGGGCTCGACGGCATCTCGGACGCCTGGGACCAGTACACCGACGGCATCACCGCGGGCGTCGACCAGGTGGAGCAGTACGTCGGTCCCGCAGCCGACACGCTCGACGCGTGGATCGCCGCGAACCCCGACCTCGTCGCGCAGTTCCCCGAGATCTCCGACGCGGCCGCCCAGGTCGCCGAGGTCCGGTCGCAGCTCGGACAGCTCTCCACGGGCGGGCAGGCGCTCGCCGCGGCATCCCGCTCGGCCATCGACCAGACCCAGGGCGGCATCGACGGCCTCGCGGGCGGCGCGGCGCAGCTCGCGGCCGGCTCGGCCGGGCTCCGTAGCGGCGCGGCCGACCTCGCGACGGGCGCCGACGGCCTGGCCGGCGGCGTCGGCGAGCTGGCGGGCGGCCTCGGGCAGCTCGCGTCCGGCGCATCGGATGCCTCGACCGGCGCGACGCAGCTCGCGGGCGGCGCGGGCGAGCTGGCGGCGGGCCTCGGCTCGGGCGCCGAGCAGGCGTCGGCCCTCACCGACCTCGACGCCGCGAGGACCGCCGAGGTCGTCGCCGAACCGGTCGTCGTCGACACCGCGCGCGACCACGAGATCGGCTCCCTCGGCGAGGTCATCGGCATGCTGTTCGCCCCGATCGGGCTGTGGATCGGCGCCCTCGCGATGTTCCTCGCGTTCCGCCCGTTCGGACGGGAGGCGCTGCGCAGCACCGCCTCGACCGGCGGGCTCGTGTGGCGCACGCTCGCCCGCGCGGGCCTCATCGCCCTCGCCCAGGCGGTCGCGATCGTGGCGCTGCTGCACGCGGCCATGGGCGCGTCGGGGTCGCTCCTGCCGCAGACGCTCGCGTTCTCGGCACTGCTCGCGCTCGTGTTCACGGCCGTGCACGCGTTCCTCACCGTCTGGCTGGGCCGCGCCGGCGCGATCGTGTCGATCGTGCTCGTCGCGCTGCAGATCACCGTCACCGGCGGCCTGGTCCCCGTCGAGGTGCTGAGCGGTCCGTTCCAGGTGCTCAGTCGACTGCTGCCGCTGACGTGGGCAGTGCAGGGCATGCAGGGCATCGTCGCCGGCTCGGGCGCGGCGTCCATCGCCGGGGCGGCGGGCGTGCTCGCGGTGTTCGGGCTCGCCGGCGTGCTCCTGACCGGCCTCGTGGTCGGCCGGAGGCGGGGCATCCGCTCGATCGGGTTCGCCGCGGCCGCGCTCGGCTGAGCGACACGACCGCCGGGCGCGCGTAGCGGTACCGGCCGCCGGCGTCCACCCCGGACGCCGGCGGAGCGGTGACGATACCCTGAGGGGGAACCGCAGGAGGAAGACGCCGCATGACGAAGGCCCCCGGATCCCATCAGCCCGATCGCGCCGCCGCGTACGACATGGTCGTCGTGTCGAACCGGCTCCCGGTCGACTACGAGGAGGGCGAGGGCGGCGAGACCAGGTGGAAGTCCTCCCCGGGCGGACTGGTCACCGCGCTCGAGCCCGTGATGCGCGCCGCCGACGGCGCCTGGGTGGGCTGGGCCGGCGTCGCCGACCGCGAGTTCGAGCCGTTCGAGAACGACGGCATCGAGATCATCCCGGTGCCGCTGTCGGCGCAGGAGCTCGAGGACTACTACGAGGGCTTCTCGAACGACACGCTCTGGCCGCTGTACCACGACGTCATCGCGCCGCCGTCGTTCCACCGCGAATGGTGGGACGCGTACGTGCGTGTCAACCGCCGCTTCGCCGAGGCCGCGGCGCGGGCCGCCGCCGAGGGCGCCGTCGTCTGGGTGCAGGACTACCAGCTCCAGCTCGTGCCCCGGATGCTCCGCGAGCAGCGGCCCGACCTCGTCATCGGGTTCTTCAACCACATCCCGTTCCCCGCGTACGGCATCTACTCGCAGCTGCCCTGGCGGCGCCAGGTCATCGACGGCCTGCTCGGCGCCGACGTCATCGGGTTCCAGCGCGCCGCCGACGCCGGCAACTTCGGCCGGGCCGTGCGACGCCTGTTCGGCTACACGACGCGCGGCAGCATCATCGAGGTGCCCGACGGCCTCGGCGGCGTCCGCCGCGTCGTCGCCCGCCACTTCCCGATCTCGATCGACGCGGCCGGCTTCGAGGAGCTCGCCCGCCGCCCGGAGATCCAGGCGCGCGCCCGCGAGATCCGCGAGAGCCTCGGCAATCCGCGCACGGTGATGCTCGGCGTCGACCGCCTCGACTACACCAAGGGCATCCGGCATCGCATGAAGGCGTTCGGCGAGCTGCTCCGCGACGGCCGCATCGCGATCGAGGATGCCACGCTCGTGCAGGTCGCGAGCCCGTCGCGGGAGCGCGTCGAGACGTACCGGCAGCTGCGCGACGAGATCGAGCTGACGGTGGGGCGCCTGAACGGCGACCACTCGACCCTCGGCCACCAGGCCATCGCCTACCTGCACCACGGCTACCCGCGCGAGGAGATGGTGGCGCTGTACCTCGCCGCCGACATCATGCTCGTCACCGCGCTCCGCGACGGCATGAACCTCGTCGCGAAGGAGTACGTGGCCTGCCGGTTCGACCTCGACGGGGTGCTGCTGCTCAGCGAGTTCACCGGCGCGTCCGACGAGCTCCGCCAGGCCGTGCTCGTGAACCCGCACGACATCGAGGGACTGAAGGACGCGATCGTGGAGGCGATCGAGATGCCGCCGCGCGAGCGGGCCCGGCGCATGCGATCACTGCGCAAGCGCGTGATCGAGAACGACGTGGCGAACTGGTCGGCCACCTTCCTCGAGACGCTCACCGGCACCGGCACGATCGCGGCGGGCATCCCCGAGGGCCTCGACCAAGAGCTCGGGGAGGTCGCCGACGCCGAACGGCTGCTCATCGCCCTCGACTTCGACGGCACGCTCGCGCCGCTCGTCGACCGCCCGGAGGACGCCCGCGCCACCGACCGGGCGCGCGCCGCCATGGAGCAGCTCGCGGCGCTGCCCGACACCCGCGTCGCGATCGTGTCGGGACGCGCGCTCGAGAGCCTCGGCGAGGTGGCCGCTCCCCACGACGGCATGCTCCTGTCGGGGTCGCACGGCGTCGAGCTCCAGCTCGATGCGGGCGTGGTCACCATCGACCTCCGCGATGCGGAGCTGGCGGCGCTCTCGCGGCTCACCGACCTGGTCGAGCAGGTCGCGGCGGAGGCCCCGGGTGCCTGGGTCGAGCACAAGCCGGCCGGGGTCGCCCTGCACACCCGCCGGCTCACCCCGAACGCCGGCGTCGCGCTGCAGCAGTCGGCGCGCGAGCGCGTCGTGGAGGCCATCCCCGGCATCACCGTGCGCTCCGGGAAGTCGGTGATCGAGTTCGCCGTGCGCTCGAGCGACAAGGGGGAGTCGCTGATCCGGCTCCGCCAGCACGTGGGCGCCTCGTCGGTGATCTACCTCGGCGACGACGTCACCGACGAGGACGCGTTCGCGGTGCTCGAGGGCACCGACGTCGGCGTGAAGGTGGGCTCGGGCAAGTCGCTCGCCGCGCACCGCGTGCGCAGCCCCGCGGAGGTCGCGGAGCTGCTCGAGCGGCTGGTCGAGCTGCGCTCCGCCGCGCGCCGGGGACCCTCGCGCTGGACATAGACTCGTCTGCATGTCCCAGCCTGATTGGAAGCCGCGTAGCCGCGTCGTCACCGATGGAATCGAAGCCACCACCAGCCGCGGAATGCTCCGCGCCGTCGGCATGGGGGACGCGGACTGGGACAAGCCGCAGGTCGGCATCGCGAGCTCGTGGAACGAGATCACCCCGTGCAACCTCTCGCTCGGCCGCCTCGCGCAGGCCGCGAAGGAGGGCGTGCACTCCGGCGGCGGATACCCGCTGCAGTTCGGCACCGTCTCCGTCTCCGACGGCATCTCGATGGGCCACGAGGGCATGCACTTCTCCCTCGTCTCCCGTGAGGTGATCGCCGACTCGGTCGAGGTCGTCATGCAGGCCGAGCGCCTCGACGGCTCGGTGCTGCTCGCCGGCTGCGACAAGTCGATCCCCGGCATGCTCATGGCCGCCGCGCGGCTCGACCTCTCGAGCGTCTTCCTCTACGCCGGCTCGATCGCCCCCGGCTGGGTGCGCCTCTCCGACGGCACCGAGAAGGACATCACGATCATCGACTCCTTCGAGGCGGTCGGCGCGGTCAAGGCCGGCACGATGAGCCTGGAGGACGCGCACCGCATCGAGTGCGCGTTCGCCCCGGGCGAGGGCGCCTGCGGCGGCATGTACACGGCCAACACCATGGCCTCGGTCGCCGAGGCGCTCGGCCTCTCGCTGCCGGGCTCGGCGTCGCCGGCCTCGGCCGACCGCCGCCGCGACTACTACGCGCACCGCTCCGGCGAGGCCGTCGTGAACCTGCTGAAGCAGGGCATCACCGCCCGCCAGATCCTCACCAAGGAGGCGTTCGAGAACGCCATCGCCGTCGGCATGGCGCTCGGCGGCTCGACGAACATCGTGCTCCACCTCCTCGCCATCGCGCGCGAGGCCGAGGTCGAGCTCACCCTCGACGACTTCAACCGCATCGGCTCGAAGGTGCCGCACATCGGCGACCTGAAGCCGTTCGGCAAGTACGTCATGAACGACGTCGACCGCCGCGGCGGGGTGCCGGTGCTCATGAAGGCGCTGCTCGACGCCGGCCTGCTGCACGGCGACGTGCTCACGGTCACCGGCAAGACGATGCGCGAGAACCTCGAGGAGCTGAACCTCCCGCCGCTCGACGGCGAGGTGCTGCACACGCTCGACGACCCGATCCACGAGACCGGCGGCCTGACGATCCTGCACGGCTCGCTCGCGCCGGAGGGCGCGGTCGTGAAGACCGCCGGCTTCGACGCCGCGGTCTTCGAGGGCCCGGCCCGCGTCTTCGAGCGCGAGCGCGCGGCGATGGACGCGCTGACCGAGGGCGAGATCAAGCACGGCGACGTGGTCGTCATCCGCTACGAGGGCCCCAAGGGCGGTCCCGGCATGCGCGAGATGCTGGCGATCACCGCCGCCATCAAGGGCGCTGGGCTCGGCAAAGATGTACTACTCTTGACGGACGGTCGATTCTCAGGCGGCACAACCGGCCTGTGCATCGGCCATCTGGCACCCGAGGCGGTGGACGCAGGTCCGATCGCCCTCGTGCGCGATGGTGATCTGATTCGGGTCGATATCGCGGCTCGTTCCATCGACCTACTGGTCGACGAAGCCGAGCTCGCGGCCCGCCGTGAAGGCTGGGCACCGCTTCCTCCGCGCTACACCCGAGGCGTCCTCGCGAAGTACTCGAAGCTCGTGCGCTCTGCCGCCGAAGGCGCGACGACGGGCTGAGCACTGCGCTCCCTCCCGCACATTCCCTCACCAGAAGGACACGAATGACCACGGAATCGACACCCGTGCCATCGAACGCCGTGCCGTCGCGCGCACCCGAGCAGCTCACGGGTGCGCAGGCGGTCGTCCGCTCGCTCGAACTGCTGGGCATCACCGACGTGTTCGGCCTGCCCGGCGGCGCGATCCTGCCGGTCTACGACCCGCTGCTCGACAGCAAGGCACTCCGGCACATCCTCGTCCGCCACGAACAGGGCGCCGGCCACGCCGCCGAGGGCTATGCGTCCTCGAGCGGGAAGCTCGGCGTCGCGATCGCGACGAGCGGCCCCGGCGCGACGAACCTCGTCACCGCCATCGCCGACGCGCACATGGACTCGGTCCCGATGCTCGCGATCACCGGCCAGGTGTTCTCGACGCTCATGGGCACCGACGCGTTCCAGGAGGCCGACATCGTCGGCATCACGATGCCCGTCACCAAGCACTCGTTCCTCGTGAAGCACGCGGCCGAGATCCCCGCGACCATCGCGGCCGCGGTGCACATCGCCACCACGGGCCGGCCCGGTCCGGTGCTCGTCGACATCACGAAGGACGCCCAGCAGGAGCTGTTCGCCTTCCAGTGGCCGCCGCGCGTCGACCTGCCCGGCTACCGCCCCATCACCAAGGCGCACGGCAAGCAGGTGACCGCTGCGGCGCAGCTCATCGCGGCCGCGAAGCGGCCGGTGCTGTACGTCGGCGGCGGGATCATCCGCGCCCACGCCTCGGAGGAGCTGCTCGCGTTCGCCGAGGCGACCAACGCGCCCGTGGTGACGACGCTGATGGCGCGCGGCGCGTTCCCCGACTCGCACGCGCAGCACCTCGGCATGCCCGGCATGCACGGCACCGTCCCGGCGGTGCTCGCGCTGCAGGAGGCCGACCTGCTCGTCGCGCTCGGCGCCCGCTTCGACGACCGCGTGACCGGCAAGGCCGCGCTGTTCGCGCCCGAGGCGAAGGTCGTGCACGTCGACATCGACCCGGCCGAGATCTCGAAGATCCGCGTCGCCGACGTGCCGATCGTGGGCGACCTGAAGGAGGTGCTCGTCGACCTGGCGCAGGCCTACGCGACGGCCACCGCCGAGCAGCAGCCCGACCTCGACGAGTGGTGGACCACGCTCGACGGGCTCCGCGGCGAGTTCCCGCTCGGGTACGCGCCCACGTCCGACGGGCTCCTCGCCCCGCAGTACGTGATCCAGCGCATCGGCGAGCTGACCGGCCCGGAGGGCGTCTACGCCGCCGGCGTCGGCCAGCACCAGATGTGGGCGGCGCAGTTCATCAAGTACGAGCGGCCGAACTCCTGGCTCAACTCCGGCGGCGCCGGCACCATGGGCTACGCGGTGCCCGCCGCCATGGGCGCGAAGGTCGCCGAGCCCGAACGCACGGTGTGGGCGATCGACGGCGACGGCTGCTTCCAGATGACCAACCAGGAGTTGGCCACCTGCACGCTCAACGACATCCCGATCAAGGTCGCGGTGATCAACAACTCCTCGCTCGGCATGGTGCGCCAGTGGCAGACGCTGTTCTACGACGGCCGCTACTCGAACACCGAGCTCAACACCGGGCACGACTCCGTGCGCGTCCCCGACTTCGTCAAGCTGGCCGAGGCGTACGGCGCCCTCGGCATCCGCGTGACGAAGGAGGAGGAGGTCGACGCGGCGATCAAGCTCGCGCTCGAGACGAACGACCGCCCCGTGGTGATCGACTTCGTCGTCTCCGCCGACGCCATGGTGTGGCCGATGGTCCCGCAGGGCGTCTCGAACAGCTACATCCAGTACGCCCGCGACCACTCGCCGGCCTTCAGCGAGGAGGACTGACCATGTCGACCCACGTGCTGTCCCTCCTCGTCGAGGACAAGCCCGGCCTGCTGACGCGCGTCGCCGGCCTGTTCGCCCGTCGCGGCTTCAACATCGAGTCGCTCGCCGTGGGCCACTCGGAGATCGAGGGCCTGTCGCGCATCACCGTCGTCGTCGACGTCGAGGAGCTCCCGCTCGAGCAGGTGACCAAGCAGCTGAACAAGCTCGTGAACGTCATCAAGATCGTCGAGCTCGACCCGGCCCAGTCGGTGCAGCGCGAGCACCTGCTCATCAAGGTGCGCGTCGACAACGCCACCCGCTCGCAGGTGCTCGAGGCCGTGAACCTGTTCCGCGCCCGCGTGGTCGACGTGTCGACCGACGCGCTCGTGATCGAGGTCACGGGCGATTCGGGCAAGACCCAGGCACTGCTCAAGGTGCTCGAGCCCTACGGCATCAAGGAGATCGCCCAGTCGGGCCTCCTGGCCATCGGCCGCGGCGGCAAGAGCATCACCGAGCGCGTCTTCCGCGCCTGACCCCGTGCGCCGCAGGCGCGCCAGCAACCCGGTTCCACCACCAAGGAGAAATGAACAGCAATGGCTGAGATCTACTACGACAAGGACGCCGACCTCTCGCTCATCCAGGGCAAGAAGGTCGCCGTGATCGGCTACGGCTCGCAGGGTCACGCGCACGCGCAGAACCTCCGCGACTCGGGCGTCGAGGTCGTCATCGGCCTCAAGGACGGCTCGAAGTCGAAGCCGAAGGCCGAGGAGGCGGGCTTCCGCGTGCTCAGCGTCGCCGAGGCGGCCGCGTGGGCCGACGTGGTCGTCATCCTCGCGCCCGACCAGTTCCAGCGCCACATCTACGCCGAGTCGGTGAAGGACAACCTGAACGCGGGCGACACGCTCGTCTTCGGCCACGGCTTCAACATCCGCTTCGGCTACATCGAGGCCCCCGAGGGCGTCGACGTGATCCTCGTCGCGCCGAAGGCGCCGGGCCACACCGTGCGTCGCGAGTTCGTCGCGGGCCGCGGCATCCCCGACATCATCGCGGTCGAGCAGGATGCCTCGGGCACGGCCTGGGACCTCGCGAAGTCGTACGCGAAGGCCATCGGCGGCACCCGCGCCGGCGTCATCAAGACGACCTTCACCGAGGAGACCGAGACCGACCTGTTCGGCGAGCAGTCGGTGCTGTGCGGCGGCGTCTCGCAGCTCGTGCAGTACGGCTTCGAGACCCTCACCGAGGCCGGCTACCAGCCGCAGATCGCCTACTTCGAGGTGCTCCACGAGCTGAAGCTCATCGTCGACCTCATGTGGGAGGGCGGCATCGCCAAGCAGCGCTGGTCGGTCTCCGACACGGCCGAGTACGGCGACTACGTGTCGGGCCCGCGCGTCATCGACCCGAGCGTCAAGGAGAACATGAAGGCGGTGCTCGCCGACATCCAGGACGGCACCTTCGCCAAGCGCTTCATCGCCGACCAGGACGCGGGTGCTCCCGAGTTCCTCGCGCTCCGCGCCAAGGGCGAGCAGCACCCCATCGAGGTCACCGGCCGCGAGCTGCGCTCGCTGTTCGCGTGGAACTCGTCGGAGGACGACGACTACGTCGACGGCGAGGTCGCTCGCTGACCTTCAGGCCATGACCTCCGGGTCCTGACCTTCGCGTCGTAACCTCCGGATGCCCCGGTCCCGTGCGGACCGGGGCATTCGTCATCCTCCGGGCTGATGGCGGGAGGGCTGCGGCTCGCTAGCCTGCGGGGATGCCGGAACCGATGATCGGGGCGACGGGCCCGTCGCCGTCCACGGATGGGGTCGCTGCGGGCGCGGCCGACGCGACGGCCCCGCCTGCGCTCGTGGCGGGGCCGGACGGGTCGCCCCGCGTGGTGGTCGCGCGGTTCGTCTGGCGCGCCTGCGTGGCGGTCGTCGCGCCGTGCGTGCTCGTCATGCTCGGAACGGCGGTGCTCTCGCCGCTCCTGGTCGTCCTGGCCGCGGGGCTGTTCCTCGGCTTCGCGGGCTTCGGCGTCGCGGGCTCCCTCGGCGGAGCGGTCGGCCTGGTCGTCGGGATGCGCCGTGGATCGGCACGCCGTCGGCGCGACATCCTCGTCGGCGCGGCGATCGCGGGCGCGCTCGCGGCGCTCTGCGGTTGGGTCGTGACGACGTCGTTCTCGGCGGCGGTCGCGGGCCGGGTTCCGTCGGACCCGGCGGCCGGGGCGACCGTCCTCTTATGGGCCGGGGCCGGTGCGGCGATCGCCGCGGTCTCCGCGGGGATCGGCGACGTCTGGTCGCGGCGCGCGACGGCGTCGGAGCGGGCCGGTGAGGCCGTCGGGGCGGCCGTGGGCGTGGTCGGCGGTGCCCTCGTCGCGGTCGGGGCGTGGGTCGCGGTCGCGGCGAGCTTCGCGCTGCCGTGGTTCGACCCGGACGACCGGTGCCAGGAAGGGCACTACGCGTCGACCTTCCTGCCGACGCAGGCGGCGTGCTGGCATGGCGACACGGGCACCGCGTTCCTGCCCGACTGGGCGGTGCCCCTGCAGGTGGCGCTGCTGGCCGGCGGTGCTGCGCTCATCGTGGTCGGCCTCGTGATCGCAGCCCTGGACGGGCGTCGGCCGGTCGTGCTGCGGTCGGTGGTGGCGGCCTGCTTCATCGGCGCGGTGGCCGCGGTCGTGGCATCCGCGTGGATTCCCCTGCCCCATCCCGCTGGGGCCCGCGCGGGAGCAGGAGTGTCCGCAGTCGAGGGCGACGGGGGTTCGGCCGGCCGGGAGTCCGGCGGCAGCGGCGCCGGGGGCGCCGCCGGCGAGGATGGGGCCGACACGGGCGCCGTCGCCGAGCCGGCGCTGTCCGCCCCGGGCCTCGAGGAGGGCCGTCGCCAGTTCGCCCTGCTCGCCGACCTCGCCGTCCAGGCGGTCGGGTCCGACGCGCGGTGGCGCGACGACCCGCCGATGACCGTCGTCGAGACGCCGTGCGACGGCGGCACGATGCTGGCCATCGACGCCGAGTTCGCGATGGGCGAGATCAGCGACACGAGCAGCGATGAGTCCGACCGGGCCGTCGTCGACGCCAACGTCGCGGCGCAGGCGCGCATCGCCGCCGCGTGGGAGGCGGCCGGGCTCGGCGGTCCGGAACGGATCCACGGAGAGGACCTCTTCGGCGGCAGCGCGGGGTTCGACGCCGTCGACAGCGCCCGGCTGGCGTTCGACTGGGGCGTCGCGCAGCCGCGCGTGATCGGGCGGTGCCTGGCCGGATGAGCAGGCGCGCTTCGGGCGGGTAGCCTGACCTGATGCCCGAGTACGCGCCCGCCCCCGTCCCCGTCGAGATCGCCGTGCAGGACGTCGCCGGCGCCCGTATCGCGCTCGACGCGGGCGCGGCGCGCGTCGAACTCTGCCAGGCGCTCGGCCTCGGCGGACTGACGCCGTCGGCGGGCCTGGTCGCGGAGGCCGTCGACGCGGCGGCCGCCGCGGGCCGCACCGGATTCGTGCACGTCCTCGTCCGCCCGCGGGGCGGCGGCTTCGCGTACGACGCCGACGAGCTCCGGCTCATCGAGCGGGACATCCGCATCGCCGTCGCGCACGGCGCCGACGGCGTCGTGGTGGGCGCGCTGACGGCGGAGGGGGAGCTCGACCTCGACGCGCTCGCCCGCTTCGTCGACGCGGCCGGTGCCGCGCAGGTCACCGTGCACCGCGCGGTCGACGCGTCCGCCGACCCGGTCGCGGCGGTCGCCGCGCTCGCGGGCCGCGGCGTGGCGCGCGTGCTCACGTCGGGCGGGGCATCCGACTGCCGCAGCGGCGCCGCCGAGCTCGAGCGGATGTCCCGAGCCGTCGGCGGGGCCCTCGAGGTCATGGCCGGCGGCGGGGTGCGCATCGCCGACATCCCGGTGCTCGCGGCCGCGGGCGTCGACGCGGTGCACCTGTCGGCGCGCGGCACGACGACGCGGGGCGGTGCGAGCGGCCCCGGGGGCGGGGTCGTCGGGTTCGACGTGACCGACCCGGGCCTCGTGCGGGCCGCGGTCGCCGCCGCGGCGGTCGTCGCCGAGCGCTGATCGTCGGGGTCGCCGGTCGGCGTCGGACGCAGGCCTCGGGTCCGCGCGGCCGTTCCGACCTGTTCACGGGACCCGCCCGCGGGCGTCAGCGGCCGTTCATCGCGGATCGGCAACGTGCTGTGCGTGACGAGCACGCCGCGGCGCCCTCCCATCGTTCCCCGTCCATCGAGCGCGCGCCGCAGGGCGCTGCCGGCCGCACTGGTCGTCGCCGGCCTGCTCGGAACGCTGCTCGCCGGCCCGGCGGATGCTGCGGGTGCGGTCGCCGCCGTTCCAGCGGCTCCGAGTGCGCAGGCGACGACCGCGCAGGCCGTGGCCGCGCAGGCCGTGGCCGCGCCGGCCGTGACCGCGCAGGCCGTGGCCGCGCCGGCCGTGACCGCGCACGCCGTGGCCGCGCCGGCGCCGCCGCCGTCCGAGACCGGAGGTCCGGCCGCGCTGCCGCGCCTGGTGCCCGGAGCCGGCGTCAGGATCAGCGAGGTCGCGAACGGCGGCCCGCACTCGCCCGCCGACGCGTTCTTCGAACTCGAGAACGCCGGTGACGCGCCGGCCGACCTGACCGGCTGGGGCGTGTTCCGCTGCAGCGCGCAGGGGCTGCGCGCGAACCGCACCCGGTCGGAGGCAGCCTTCGACGGGGTCGTCCTCGCACCCGGGCAGCGCGTCACGGTGGCGAAGGCGGGCGCGCACCTCGCGGGCGGCGCACAGCCCGACGCGGTGTTCACCCAGCCGTACGCCGCCACCGGCTTCGGGCTCGTGCTGCAGGATGCCGCGGGCCGCGCCGTCGACGCGATCGGCGTGTACCCGACCGAGCCGTGGCCGACCACGAGCGAGTGCACCGCGGGCGGCAACCTGCCGTCGTCCCTGGCGTGGGCGCTCGGCGAGAGCTGGCAGCGGGTCGACGACACCGGGGAGGTCTCGGCCGACTGGGTGCGTGCGCCGGCGACGCCCGGCGCGGTGAACGCAACCCGGGCGCTCGACGATCGGTCGAGCGGCGTTCGGGTGTCGGAGCTCGCCGTCGCGGGGCGGACCGGCTGGGGCGACGAGTTCGTCGAGCTCGCCAACCTCGGCGCCGACGATGCCGACCTCGGCGGCTGGCGCCTGTTCACGTGCGACGCGGCCGGGCGACTCTCGAGCGAGCGGCCGGCCGTCGCGCTGCCGGACCGGGCCCTGCCGGCCGGAAGCCGGTGGGCGATCGCAGGTCCTGACGCCGAGGTGCCCGGCGACACCGAGGTCGTCGCGCGGGTCGACCTCCGCCTGCCCGTGGCTGCGGGCGGCGTGCTCCTCGTCGACGGGGACGGCGCGCGGGTCGACGGCGTCGCCGTCTCGGGGTACGCCGACTCGGCCTGCCAACCGGGCACCGCGAAGCTGCCGCCGCTCGCCGACCACCGCACGGGCGAGTCGTGGCAGCGGGTGGCGGACGACGGCGACGGTGAGTCGTCGTGGGTCATCGCGCCGCGCACGCCGGGTGCGCCGAACGCGCGCGCGGAACGGAGCGTGCGCACGGAGGCCTTCGACTACGGCGACCCGCGGCGCCCCACCGTCGCCGTGAGCGAGCTCGGCACCGACCCCGATCCGGCGGAACTGCCCGAGGGGCTCGCCGCGCACGCCTTCGTCGAGCTCGGCAACTTCGGCGACGAGGCCGTCGACCTCTCGGGCTGGCGACTCGTCGCCTGCGGGCCCAGTGGGGCCCGGGGCATCCGCCCGCTCGCGACCGTGCCCGACGGCACGACGCTCGCCGCGGGTGCGACGTGGACGGCCGCGCGGCGGGGGAGCGCGGCGGCCGGCGCCGCCGACGCCGAGTTCGCGACCGGCCTCAACTTCCGCGGTTCCGGCGTGTGGGTCGAGGATGCCTCGGGCCGGCGCGTCGACAGCGTCGGCGTCTACCTCGCGAACGAGATGGACTTCAGCGTCGAACGGCCGAGCCTCTGCACGAAGGGCGTCTCGTTGACGACGTTCGCGCCCGACCGGCTGCGCGGCGAGACGTACCGGCGCGTCGCGTTCACGGGCGTCGACTCCGATGACTTCGCGGCCGGGCGGGCCACGCCCGGGCGGGTCGACGCTGCCGGCGACCGCGCCGACGTGGTGGTGTCGGCCCTCGCGGAGGCGTCGCAGCGCGCGTCGGCGACGGCCCGGGCCTCGTCGTCGTCGACCCGCGCGGCGGCGGCGTCCGGCGCCGGTGGCGGTGCCGTGGCCGGTGCCGCCGTCGTGCAGCGCGACGGGGGAGCGCCGGCCGGTGCCGTGCGCGCGGCGGACGTGTCGGATACAGTGCTCAGCCCGACCACGGCCGTCCGGGGGGTCGCCGCCGGGCCGCTCGTCACGCGCGACGGACCGGTCGAGGTCGCGGTCGATCCCGCCGACCCGGGCGCGCTCACCGCGACGGCGAGCGGCACCGAGTGGCCGTACCTCCGGCTCGCGGTGCCCGCCGACGCGATCGCCGGCCGGAGCGTCGTCTGGCGCGGGACCGTCACGCCACGCGTCGAGGTCGTGCTCTCGGCGTGGGATGCCTCGGCCGGGCGCTGGCAGGAGCTCGACCGCGTGCTCGCACCGGCCGCCTCCGGCGGCGCGCCCCCGGCGGTGCCGGTGGAGCTCGTCGGCGCGCCGACGGGGGTCGAGGCATCCGGCCCCGCCGTCGACCTGCTCGTGCAGGTGGTGCCGCGGGGGACCATCGTGTCCGCCCGGGTGGGCCACGGCTTCGAGGACCCGGGTGCGTACGACCTGTCGATCGCCCACCTCACCGACACGCAGTACCTCACCGAGGCGCACCCCGAGGCGTACGCGGAGGCGGTGAGCTGGATCGTCGCCAACCGCGACGCCCGGAAGATCGCGTTCGCCGCCCACACCGGCGACCTCGTGCAGAACTGGGTCGACCCCGACCAGTCCGAGGCGCTCGCCCGCCGGGAGTTCGCGACCGCGTCGCGCATGCAGGCCGTGCTCGACGACGCCGGCGTGCCGAACAGCGTGCTGCCCGGCAACCACGATTCCAAGCGGGGCATGACCGTCGACCTCTTCAACGAGGCGTTCCCGCCGTCGCGCTACGAGCAGCACGGATGGTACGGCGACTCGATCGCTCCGGGCGACAACAGCGCGAGCTGGAGCGGGTTCTCGGCGGCCGGGGCGCCGTTCCTCGTGCTCTCGCTGCCGTACGCGTACGGCGAGCGGGAACTCGCCTGGGCCGAGGGCGTGGTCGCGGAGCATCCCGACGCGAACGTGGTGATCGCGACGCACGAGCACGTCCGGCCGAAGGAGGTCGAGACGGCCGCACGCCGGTCGGTCGACTCGCGCTGGGTCTCGCGCGGCGGCGAGCTGTGGGACCGGGTGATCGCGCCGAACCCGAACGTGGTGCTCGTGTTGTCGGGGCACTTCCACGGCATCGGCACGCTCGTCACCGAGGACGCGGGCGGCATCGCCGGGCACACGGTGGTGGAGATGGTCGCCGACTACCAGGAGTTCCGCACGCACACGGGGGAGCGGGCGACGGCGTTCGAGCGCCTGCTGCAGGTGGACCTCGCCGGCGGCGCGATCGCCGTCGACACCTATTCGGGCGTCCTCGGCGTGCACGAGAGCCACCCGTACGACTACGTGCAGTTCGTCCCGGAGACGGGCGATCCGACGGCGCCCAGCTCGATGCGGCCGTGGCAGGTGGTCGCGGCGGGGGTGCAGGGCCGGTACACCGCGGCCGACGACGAGTTCCTGGTGGACGGGGTGTCGTGGCGATTCGAGAAGCTGATGACGACCGCCGGAATATCAGCCAGATGAGCAGGTCGCGGACGCTTTCTGCTCATCTGAGCAGGCCTGCGCCGGAAACGTATGCGGATTGCGGAATGTTCACACGATCTTCATACGGACACGTTGCCCCGGGCGGGGGCAGGGCGACAGGATGACGAGCATTGCGCCAGGTGACCCGTGCACCCGTGCAATCCACTGCCTGGATTGAGGAGACTTCGTGCGACGTATCGCGAGTACCGTCCTCGGCGGCCTGGCCGCCACCGCACTGGCGATCGGAGGTGTGACCGCGGTCGGCGCTCCGGCGTCAGCCGCGGTGTCGCCCACCTCGCCGGTCGTCATCAACGAGGTGTACGGAGGGGGTGGCAACGGCGGGGGAGCGTTCCGGAACGACTTCATCGAGCTCTACAACCCCGGTGCCGCGCCCGTCTCCCTCGCCGGCTGGTCGGTGCAGTACGCGTCGGCCGCGGGCACCTGGGCGAACGGCTCGCAGACGAACCTGACCGGGAGCATCCCGGCGAAGGGGCACTTCCTCATCCAGCAGGCCGTCGGAGGCGACACCAACCAGGCCGCGCTCCCGACGCCCGACGCCACCGGCACCATCGCCATGTCGGGGACCGGCGCGAAGGTCGCGCTCGTGAACTCGACGACCCGCCTCTCCTGCGCCGCGACCGGCACCGCGTGCGCGGCCGATGCCGCAGTGGTCGACCTCGTGGGCTGGGGCACGACGGGCACCGCGTACGCGGGCACCGGCGCCGCCCCCGCCACCACGAACGGCACCTCGATCTCGCGCAGTGCCACGCACGCGAACACCGCGAACAACGCGGCCGACTTCACCGCCGGCGCACCGACCCCGGCGAACTCGTCGACGGTCGACGGCCCGACCGACCCCACGGACCCGACCGACCCCACGGACCCGACGGACCCGACCGACCCCGGTACGGGTGAGCTCGCCATCGCGGCGATCCAGGGCACGGGCGCGACGTCGCCGAAGGTGGGCGCCACGGTGACCACCACCGGCATCGTGACGGCCGCCTACCCGACCGGCGGCTTCAACGGCTACGTCATCCAGACCCCCGGCACGGGCGGTCCGATCGACCTGGCGACGCACACCGCCTCCGACGCGATCTTCGTGTTCTCGTCGTCCACGGTCGGCTCGGTCGCCATCGGCGACACCGTCAAGGTGACCGGTTCCGTCGTGGAGTTCGCGGGCCTCACCGAGATCTCGGTGACCAGCGCCGCCGGGCTCCAGAAGCTCCCCGCCGCAGCCCCGGTCACGCCGGCCCAGGTCGCCTGGCCGACCACCGACGCCCAGCGCGAGAGCCTCGAGTCGATGCTCGTCGCCCCGACCGGCGACTTCACCGTCGCGAACACGTACACCACGAACCAGTACGGCGAGGTCGGCCTCGCGGCCGGCACCACGCCGCTGCTGCAGTGGACCGAGGTCGCGAAGCCGAACACGCCCGAGGCCGCCCAGGTCAAGGCCGACAACGCCGCCCGCGGCGTGGTCCTCGACGACGGCGCCACGACCAACTTCCTCTCGTCGGCGAACTCCGGCCTCACCCCGCCGTACGTCTCGACGACCGCCCCCGTGCGCGTCGGCGCGGCCGTCGCCTTCACCGAGCCGGTGATCGTCGACTACCGGAACTCGGCCTGGAAGCTCAACCCGACCCGTGCGTACGTGGCCGGCGGCACCGCCCCCGCCACGTTCGAGAACGACCGCACCGCGACCCCGGTCGAGGTCGGCGGCGACCTGAAGGTCGCCACGTTCAACGTGCTGAACTACTTCACCACCCTCGGCAGCTCGGCGGCGGGCTGCACCTCGTACAAGGACCGCGCCGGCGACCCGGTCACGGTCGACGAGTGCCCCGGCACCGGCCCTCGCGGCGCGTGGGACGCGGCCGACCTCGCCCGCCAGCAGGTGAAGGTCGTCGAGGCGATCAACGCGCTGGACGCCGACGTCGTCGGCCTCCTCGAGATCGAGAACTCGGCGGTCGTCGACGGCGACCCCGATGAGGCGCTCGCGACGCTCGTCGACGCGCTGAACGCCGACGCGGGTGCCGACACCTGGGCGTACGTGCCGAGCTCCGACGAGCTGCCGGCTACGTCGCTCCAGGACGTGATCACCAACGCGATCATCTACCGCCCGGCCGCCGTCGAGACCGTGGGCGACGCACGCGCGCTCGGCACCGAGAGCGCATCGGGCAAGGCGTTCGCGAACGCCCGCGAGCCGATCGGCCAGGAGTTCGCCCCCGTCGACGGCGGGAAGCCGTTCTTCGTGGTCGTGAACCACCTGAAGTCGAAGGGCTCGGTCGGTCCGTGGCCGGGCGACGCCGACACCGGCGACGGCCAGGGCGCCTCGAACGAGTCGCGCGTGCGCCAGACGACCGCCCTCCGCGACTGGGTCGACGCGATCACCGACGACGACGACGCGGTCGCGCTCGTCGGCGACTTCAACTCGTACACGCAGGAGGACCCGCTGCAGGTGCTCTACGCGGCGGGCTACGCCGACGCCGTCTCGCAGCTGGCGCCGAACCAGTGGTCGTACCTGTTCAGCGGCCTCGTCGGCTCGCTCGACCACGTGCTGCTGAACGGTCCCGCCCTCGAGCGGGCCACCGGCGCCGACATCTGGGAGATCAACGCCGAGGAGTCGATCGCGCTGGAGTACAGCCGGTACAACTACCACGGCACGCTCCTCTACGCACCCGACGCCTACCGCTCGAGCGACCACGACCCGGTGGTCGTCGGCCTCGACGACGGGCTGCTGGGCTCGGTCGACCTGACGTTCCTGAACTTCAACGACTTCCACGGCCGCATCGACGCCAACACCACGGCGTTCGCGACCACGATCGAGCAGCAGCGCGCGGCCGCCGAGGCCGCGGGCGGTGCGGTCGCCGTGCTCTCCGCGGGTGACAGCATCGGCGCCTCGCTGTTCGCGTCGGCGAGCCAGGACGACGTGCCCACGCTCGACGTGCTCGACGCCCTCGACGTGCGGGCCTCCGCCGTCGGCAACCACGAGTTCGACCGCGGTCTCGCCGACCTGACCGACCGGGTCATCCCCGACGTGGACTTCCCGTACCTCGGTGCGAACGTCTACGCCAAGGGCACGACCACGCCGGTGCTGCCCGAGTACGCGATCTTCGAGCTCGACGGCGTGCGCGTCGGCGTCATCGGCGCGGTCACGCAGCAGACGGCGTCGCTCGTCTCGCCGGGCGGCATCTCGACCATCGAGTTCGGCGACCCGGTCGACGCGGTGAACCGCGTGGCCGCTCAGCTGAGCGACGGAGACCCCGCCAACGGCGAGGCCGACGTCCTCGTGGCCGAGTACCACGAGGGCGCCGACACGGTGACCGCGAGCTCCACGCTCGAGTCCGAGATCGCCGAGAGCCCGACGTTCGCGAAGATCGTGAACGGCACCTCGCCCGAGGTCGACGTGATCTTCAACGGCCACACGCACCAGCCGTACGCCTGGCAGGCGCCGGTGACGGGCGGCGACATCGCCGACCGTCCCGTCGTGCAGGCGGGCAACTACGGCGAGCGCATCGGCTCGGCGACGCTCACCTTCGACCGCGACGCGGGCGAGGTGACCGACTCGAGCTCGAAGATCGTGGCGCGTGCCGCCACCGTCGACCTCTCGCTGCCGCGGGTGGCCGAGGTCAAGGGCATCGTCGACGCCGCGCTGGCGCGGGCCGCCGTCATCGGCAACCAGCCGGTGGGCTCGGTGACCGCCGACATCACGACGGCGTACACCGCCGGCTCGTACGTGAACGGCAAGTGGGTCGCGACGACCCGCGACGACCGGGCGAGCGAGTCCACGCTCGGCGGCCTGGTCGCGAACTCGCTGCGCGACACCCTCGCGGCGCCCGAGCGCGGCGGTGCCGAGATCGGCGTCGTCAACCCGGGCGGCATGCGCGCCGAGCTGTTCTACTCGCCCGACGGGGTGATCACCTACGCGGAGGCGAACAACGTCCTGCCGTTCGTGAACAACCTGTGGACCACGTCGCTCTCGGGCGCCGAGTTCAAGGCGCTCCTCGAGCAGCAGTGGCAGCGCACGCAGGCCGGCGTGCCGATCGGCGGGGCGGGCTCGCGTCCGTACCTCCAGCTCGGCCTGTCGAGCAACGTCACGTACACGTTCGACCCGAACGCCGCGATGGACCACCACATCACGTCCGTGACGATCGACGGCCAGCCGCTCGACCTCGCGCGCGAGTACCGGGTGGGCACGTTCTCGTTCCTCGCGCAGGGCGGCGACAACTTCTGGGCCTTCACCCAGGGCTCGGGCACCGCCGACTCGGGCCTGATCGACCGCGACGCGTGGATCGCGTACCTGCAGGGCCACCCGAACCTCGCGCCCGACTTCGCCCGCCAGGCCGTCCAGGTGCCGCAGGTGCCGACGACGATCACGGCCGGGCAGGCGCTCTCGTTCGGGGTCGCCGGGCTGAACCTGACGAGCCTCGGCTCGCCGGAGAACACGTCGCTCGACGTGCGCCTCGACGGCGCGTCGATCGGCACGGCGACGGTCTCGGGCGGCGCGGCCACGGTCAGCGCGACGGTGCCGCAGTCGACGCCCGCCGGTGCGCACGTGCTCACGCTCGTCGCGGGCCCGTCGGGCACGACCGTCACCCTGCCGCTCCAGGTCGGGGCGTACGTCCCGCCGGTGCCCGCGTGGGACCGCACGAAGGTCTACAACACGGGTGACAAGGTGACCTACCAGGGTCGCGTGTTCGTCGCCAAGTGGTGGACGAAGAACGAGACGCCCGGCGCCTCGCCGTGGGGTGCATGGGGCGAGGTCGGCACGCCGGTCGTCACCTCGCAGGGCACGTTCCTGACCTGGACGAACTCGTGGACGTACACCGGCGGCGAGACCGTCGCGTACAACGGCCACCTGTGGAAGGCCAAGTGGTGGACCCAGAACCAGAAGCCGGGTGACATCTGGGGCCCGTGGCAGGACCTCGGCGCGTACTGACGCTCCGAACTCCCGCAGCACCTGAGTCCGGAGGCGGTCCGTCCGACAGGACGGGCCGCCTCCGGCGTTCCCGCGTCCCGGCGTCCCGGCGGAAGGGATCGCCGCCGCTCAGTAGGGTGGAGCGCATGGCCCCAGAACCCGACGACGACGCCCTGCGCTGGGACGGCGACGACGACCCGACGCTCGCTCCGGGATGGAAGGTCGTCGGCGCACCGGCCGTGTCGGACGCCGCGCCCGGCACGTCCGCCGACGGTGCGCAGGCCGAGGCCGGCGCCGACGAGGCATCCGACCGCGACGAGCGTCGCCAGGCGGGCTCCGTCGAACTCGTCGTCCTCGGCATCCTCGGCGGGGTGTACCTGCTCTACACGGTCGGCTGGCTGCTCACGGTCGTGCGCACGGATGCCCCGGGCACGAGCATCGTCGGGGACTTCATGTACGTCCTCGGGCTCTGGCTCGCCGTGCTCGCCCCGGCGCTGTGGTTCGGGCTCGTCTTCGCGTCCACGTCGAAGGCCGCGGTCCGGCTCGTCTGGCTGGCCGTCGGCGCCGTCGTGCTCGCGCCGCTGCCGTTCGTCCTGGGGGTGGCCGCATGAGCGCCGGAGCATCCGTGCCCGACGACCGCGAGGTCGCCCGCACCGCGCCGCCCGCCGAAGGGGAGCGGCAGGCCGGCTCGCCGCTCTGGCTCCGGGTCGTGCTGGCCGCCGTGTTCGGCGCGTTCTACGCGTACGACCTGTGGGAGGTCGTCGAGAGCCTGGTGCAGATCCTCGCCTTCGGCCTCGGGTTCACCCCGCTCGGCTGGGCGCTGATGGTGCTCGCGCTGGTCGCGCCGATCGGGCTGTTCGCGGCGGCGTTCCTGCTCGCCCGGCGGCGCGGCGCGCTGCTCGCGATCGCCTGCTACGTCGGGGGACTGGCCGTGTCGGCGGTGGTGTTCACCTCGACGACGGTGCTGCTCGGCGTGAGCGGCGCGGTCATCGTGCCCTGAGTCGCCGAGCGCTCCCCGGCGTCACACTGCACGAGGCGGGTCCCCGCCTCGGCTACCATGGCCGGGTGGCGCCCCCGACGGCGTGAGGCGCAGCTCCCATCGAAGTCGCCCTGTGTGCGCATGTCCCGAAGGAATCGTTCGTGTCAAAGCCGGTCGTGCTGATCGCCGAAGAACTCTCGCCCGCCACCGTCGACGCCCTCGGGCCCGACTTCGAGATCCGGAACGTGGACGGCACCGACCGTCCGGCGCTCCTGTCGGCGCTGTCCGACGCCAACGCCATCCTGGTCCGCTCGGCCACGAAGGTCGACGCCGAGGCGATCGCCGCGGCACCCAATCTGCAGGTCATCGCCCGCGCCGGCGTCGGCCTCGACAACGTCGACATCAAGGCCGCGACCACCGCGGGCGTGATGGTCGTGAACGCGCCGACGTCGAACATCATCTCGGCGGCCGAGCTCACGATCGGGCACATCCTGAGCCTCGCCCGGCACATCCCGGTCGCGCACGCCTCGCTCGCGGGCGGGCAGTGGAAGCGCTCGGCGTACACCGGCACCGAGCTGTACGAGAAGACGGTCGGCATCATCGGCCTCGGCCGCATCGGCGCGCTGATCACCGCTCGCCTCCAGGCGTTCGGCGTCGAGGTCATCGCGTACGACCCGTACATCACCGCCGCCCGCGCGCAGCAGCTCGGCGTGCAGACCGTGAGCCTCGACGAGCTCCTCGAGCGCAGCGACTTCATCACGATCCACATGCCGAAGACGCCCGAGACGGTCGGCATGATCTCGACCGAGCAGTTCGCGAAGATGAAGCCGACCGCGTACATCGTGAACGTCGCGCGCGGTGGCCTGATCGACGAGGACGCCCTGCACGACGCCCTCGTCGCGGGCACGATCGCCGGCGCCGGCCTCGACGTGTTCGTGAGCGAGCCGCCGAAGGAGTCGCCGCTCGTGGCGCTCCCGAACGTGGTCGTCACGCCGCACCTCGGCGCGTCGACCGACGAGGCGCAGGAGAAGGCGGGCGTCTCGGTCGCCAAGTCGGTGCGCCTCGCGCTCTCGGGCGAGCTCGTCCCCGACGCGGTGAACGTCGCCGGCGGCGTCATCGACCCGTACGTGCGCCCCGGCATCCCGCTCGTCGAGAAGCTCGGCCAGCTGTTCTCGGGTCTCGCCCGCGGCCCGATCACGAGCCTCGACGTCGAGGTGCGCGGCGAGCTCGTCGACTACGACGTCAAGGTGCTGAAGCTCGCTGCGCTGAAGGGCGTCTTCACGAACGTCGTCAGCGAGTCGGTGTCGTACGTCAACGCCCCGCTCCTGGCGGAGCAGCGCGGCATCGAGGTGCGCCTGATCACCGAGGCCGAGTCGCCCGAGTACCGCAACGTGATCACCCTGCGCGGCGCGCTGGCCGACGGCACGCAGCTGTCGGTGTCGGGCACGCTGACCGGTACCAAGCAGATCGAGAAGCTCGTCGGCATCAACGGCTACGAGATCGAGGTGCCGATCGCCGAGCACCACATCGTCATGCAGTACACCGACCGCCCCGGCATCGTGGCGATCTACGGCAGCCGCTTCGGCGACGCCGGCATCAACATCGCCGGCATGGCGATCGCCCGTCGAACGGCCGGCGGCCAGGCGCTCAGCGTGCTGACCGTCGACTCGCCGGTTCCGGCCGACGTGCTCGACGAGGTGCGCGAGGCGATCGCGGCCGACGTGCTCGTCGAGGTCGACATCACGGAGTAGTCCCCGATCCGCACGACGGCGGCCGGCACCCTCGTGGTGCCGGCCGCCGTCGCATTTCCGCCGGTGGTGCGTTCGACCCTGCGTCGCGTCAGCCGGCGGCCGGGTCGGCGCGGGCGAGGCGTTCGAGGAGGGCGACGAGCGCGTCGAGGTCGGATGGCTCGACGGTCGCGATGCCGCCGCCGGCCTCCGTCGTCTCGGCGCGGAGCGCCGCGTTCGAGTAGAGCCCGTCGCCGATGAGCATGATGGCGAGGGCGGTGGTGGGGTCGGCGACGTGCCGGCGGAGTTCCTCCAGCCAGCGGTCGCGCACCTCGTCGATCGCGACGGCGGCACGCTGCTCGCCGCCCTGGGCGAGGCGCACCGCCGCGACGAAGGTGCGGTCGAGTGGGGTCTCGACCTCGGTGGAGGAGCGCACGAAGTAGGCCACGGCGCCGTCGGGCGCGGTGCGGATGCGCTCGACGTCCTCGTCGATGAGCCGCTGCAGCCGTTCGAGGAGCCCGGCGATGAGCGCCTGCCGCGAGCCGAAGTGGTAGAGCAGGCCGCCCTTGGATACGCCGGCCTCGCGGGCGGTGGCCTCGAGCGTGGCGGTGCGTTCGCCCTCGGTGACGATCAGCCGCTCGAAGGCGTCGAGGACGGCGTCGCGGGCGGCGGGTGGTCGGCTCATGCGCCCATCATGGCGGACATCCGAAGGCGCATGCCTGTTACTATACCAACCGGACGGTATAGAAATGAGCTTCGACGTGACCACGCCCGACCAGACCAATCGCACGACCACGACCACGACCACGACCATGACCACGACGGCGACCGCGATGCCCGACCCCGCCCCCGCCACCGCGTCGGCGCCCGCCGAGGACCGCGCGCCGCGCGCCTCGCGCCGCGCCTGGCTCGCCCTCGCCGTGCT
This sequence comes from Agromyces sp. MMS24-K17, assembly GCF_043950245.1. Classification (GTDB taxonomy): domain Bacteria; phylum Actinomycetota; class Actinomycetes; order Actinomycetales; family Microbacteriaceae; genus Agromyces. The sequence continues at coordinate 2,560,636 of NZ_CP171640.1, forward strand.
CATGCTCCCCGTGCTGCTGGTCTCGATCGACAACACGGTGCTGAGCTTCGCCCTGCCGGCCATCTCGGCCGACCTCGAGCCGAGCGCCGCCGAGCAGCTCTGGATCATCGACGCCTACCCGCTCGTGCTCGCGGGCCTCCTCGTCTCGATGGGCTCGCTGGGCGATCGCATCGGTCGGCGCCGGCTCCTGCTCGTCGGCTCGATCGGGTTCGCGCTCGTCTCGATCGGGGCTGCGTTCGCGCCCACGGCGGCGGCGCTCATCGGCGCCCGTGCCGCGCTCGGGTTCTTCGGCGCCATGCTCATGCCGTCGACGCTGTCGCTGCTGCGCTCGATCTTCCTCGACCGCGAGCAGCGACGGCTCGCGATCGCGATCTGGGCGACCGGGTTCGCCGCGGGCAGCGCCCTCGGCCCGCTCGTCGGCGGCGTGCTGCTCGAGCAGTTCGCCTGGGGCGCGGTGTTCCTGCTCGCCGTGCCGGTGCTCGTGCCGCTCGTCGTGCTCGTACCCATCCTCGTGCCCGAGAGCCGCGACCCGGCGCCCGGCCCGATCGACGTGCCGAGCATCCTGCTCTCGCTGGCCGCGATGGTGCCCGTCGTGTACGGCATCAAGTCGCTCGCCATCGACGGCTTCGCAGGCATCGGCCTGCCGCTCATCGCCGTGGGCCTCGCGTTCGGCTGGTGGTTCGTCGCCCGGCAGCTGCGCCGGCCGACGCCGATGCTCGACGTGCGGCTGTTCCGCCAGGGCACGTTCGGCGGAGCGGTGCTCGTGAACCTGCTCAGCGTCGTCTCGCTCGTCGGGTTCCTCTACTTCGTCTCGCAGCACCTGCAGCTCATCGCGGGCCTCGGGCCGGTCGATGCGGGTCTCGCGCTCGCCCCGGGCCTGCTCGCGATGATCCTCGCGGGGCTGGTGGTCGTGCCCATCGCCCGGCGCGTGCCGGCGCGCGTCGTCGTACCGGTCGGCCTCGCGCTGTCGGCGGGCGGGTACGTCGTGATCGCGACGACCGCCGGATCGGGTGCCGTGCTCCCCGTGGTGATCGCGTTCGTGCTGCTCGGCACCGGCATCGGCGCGGCCGAGACGGTGTCGAACGAACTGATCCTCTCGAGCGCGCCCGCCGAGAAGGCGGGGGCGGCGTCGGCGGTGTCGGAGACCGCGTACGAACTCGGGGCCGTGCTCGGCACCGCGGTGCTGGGGTCGATCCTCGCCGCGCACTACCGGGCGTCGCTGGTCGTCCCGGCCGGCGTCGGCGCAGCCGATGCGTCGGCCGCCCGCGAGACGCTCGCCGGGGCGATGGCCGTGGCCGACGGGCTTCCCGGGTCGATCGGCGCCGCGCTCGAGGCATCCGCCGCCCATGCGTTCGACGGCGGCGTCGTGGTGACGTCGCTCATCGGGGTCGCGCTCATGGCCGCCGCCGCGACGATCGCGGCGGCCACCCTCGGGCGGCCGCCGCGGGCCGCGCGCACGGCGCGGCCGGAACCTCAGTAGGCGGTCGTGTCGGGAGCGCTCGACTCGTCGCGACGGACCGCGCTGCCGGTCGCGGGGTCGATGCTGGTCTGGGACGTCGAGATCGTGCGGCGACGGCGCGCCAGCAGGACGATGCCGATGACGACGACCACCGCTCCGGCGGCCATCAGGATGTAGCCGACGAGGTGGAGGTCGATCCAGTCGACGGTGAGGTTCAGCGCGAATGCGAGGATCGCCCCGATCACGAACAGGACGATGCCGAGCCCGATGCTCATGGCGGACTCTCCCTTCTCCGGCGGGTCGGGTGCCCGTACCGGTACCGGCCGGAGGGCCCGGCCGTGGGCTCAGGCTAGGCCTGCCAGCCGATACGCTGGGAGGGCTGGCGCACGAAGGGAACTCCATGGTACGGACGGTCAAGCTCGCAGTCATCCCCGGTGACGGGATCGGCCCGGAGGTCGTCGCGGAGGCGACGAAGGTCCTCGACGCCGTGGCCGCCGGAGCGGGGCTGGAGTTCGACCGCACCGAGTTCTCGCTCGGCGCCGCTCGCTACCTCGAGACGGGCGACGTGCTGACCGACGGCGACCTCGGTGCCATCCGCGCGCACGACGCGATCCTGCTCGGGGCCGTCGGCGGCGTGCCGGGCGACCCGCGCCTCGCGAACGCGAACATCGAGCGCGGCCTGCTGCTGCGCCTCCGATTCGAGCTCGACCACTACGTCAACCTCCGCCCGACCGTGCTGCACCCGAACGTGACGAGCCCGCTCGCGAACCCCGGCGACGTCGACTTCGTCGTCGTGCGCGAGGGCACCGAGGGCCCGTACGTCGGCAACGGCGGCGCGATCCGCCAGGGCACGCCGCACGAGGTGGCCAACGAGGTGTCGGTGAACACCGCCTACGGCGTCGAGCGCGTCGTGCGGTTCGCGTTCGCCCAGGCGGCCGAGCGCCGCAGCAAGCTGACCCTGGTGCACAAGACCAACGTGCTCGTGTTCGCCGGCTCGCTGTGGAAGCGCACGGTCGACGCCGTGGCATCCGAGTACCCCGGCGTGGCCGTCGACTACCTGCACGTCGACGCGGCGACCATCTTCCTCGTGACGGATCCTGCTAGATTCGACGTCATCGTCACGGACAACCTCTTCGGCGACATCCTGACCGATCTGGCCGGCGCGATCAGCGGCGGCATCGGACTCGCAGCCTCGGGCAACATCAACCCCGACGGCACCTCCCCGAGCATGTTCGAGCCGGTCCACGGTTCCGCTCCCGACATCGCGGGGAAGGGCATCGCGGACCCGACCGCCGCGATCCTCTCGGTCGCGCTGCTGCTCCGCCACCTCGGCGAGGCGGATGCCGCGACCCGCGTCGAGCAGGCCGTGGCCGCCGACCTCGCCGATCGGGGCGAGGCCCGTCGCTCGAACGTCGCAGGTGGGCGACGCCATCGCCGCCCGGCTCGCCGCAAACTAGACTCACCAGACCGCACGAAAGAAGCCGTCATGACGATCGACCTCCCGCTCCAGGCACCCAGCGCTGCAGGGCTCACCTGGTCCGTCACCCCGAACCTCGAGGCCAGGAGCGAGGAGGAGCGCGCCGCGATCCTCGCCGACCCCGGGTTCGGCAACCACTTCACCGACCACATGGTCGACCTGTGCTGGAGCGAGAAGGGCGGCTGGCACCGGCCGCGCGTCTCGCCCTACGGGCCGATCCAGCTCGACCCCGCCGCGGCCGTCCTGCACTACGCGCAGGAGATCTTCGAGGGCCTGAAGGCCTACCGTCATGCGGACGGCTCGATCCACACCTTCCGCCCCTACGAGAACGCGGCCCGCCTGCAGCGCTCGGCCCGCCGCCTGGCGCTGCCCGAGCTGCCGAGCGAGGCGTTCATCGACTCGCTGCGCCAGCTCGTGGCCGTCGACGGCGCCTGGGTGCCGACCGCCCCGGAGACCAGCCTCTACCTGCGCCCGTTCATGTTCGCGAAGGAGGCGTTCCTCGGCGTCCGCCCGGCGAAGAAGGTCGCGTACTACCTCATCGCGAGCCCGGCCGCCGCGTACTTCCCCGGCGGCGTGCAGCCCGTGAACATCTGGCTGTCGACCGACTACGCCCGTGCGGGCAAGGGCGGCACCGGCGCCGCGAAGACCGGCGGCAACTACGCGTCGAGCCTGCTGCCGCAGGCCGAGGCGTACGAGAAGGGCTGCCAGCAGGTGCTGTTCCTCGACGAGGGGAAGTACCTCGAGGAGCTCGGCGGCATGAACGTGGTGCTCGTCCGCAAGGACGGCACGCTCATCACGCCGGAGTCGAACTCGATCCTCGAGGGCATCACGCGCGACTCGATCCTGCGCCTCGCGGCCGACCGCGGGCACCAGGTCGAGCAGCGCCGGGTCACCATCGACGAGTGGCGCGAGGGCGCGGCATCCGGCGACATCGTCGGCGCATTCGCCTGCGGCACCGCCGCGGTGGTCGTGCCGATCGGGCGCCTGCTCGCCGAGGACTTCGAGATCGTGCACCAGGGCGCCGAGGCCGAGGCCCTCGCCCTCTCGCTGCGCGAGGAGCTCACCGGCATCCAGTACGGCCGCGTCGAGGACCGCCACGGCTGGATGGTCCGGCTCGACGCGTGACCTCGGTCGCTTCGAACGGCGGGGCGGATGCCACGGCTGCAGCCGTGCGCATCCGCCCCTTCGCCGTGCCCGACACCGAGGCGGTCGTCGCCCTGTGGCGCGAGTGCGGCCTTGTCGTGCCGTGGAACGACCCGTATCGCGACATCGAGCGGAAGCTGCAGGTGCAGCCGGAGCTGTTCCTGGTCGCGGAGCAGGTGCCGGATGCCCCGGACGGCGACGCGGAGCTGGTCGGCACGGCCATGGTCGGCTACGACGGCCACCGCGGCTGGGTGAACTATCTCGCCGTGTCGGGCGCACTGCGCGGCGGCGGCCTGGGGCGTCGGCTGATGGCCGAGGCCGAGCACCTCCTCCTCGAGCGCGGCTGCCCCAAGCTGAACCTGCAGGTGCGCTCGACGAACACCGCGGTGATCGAGTTCTACCATCGCCTCGGCTACGAGCCGGATGCCGCGGTCAGCCTCGGGAAGCGGCTGATTCCGGATGTGCCGGCGGGCTGACGAGACCGGCCGCCGACCCTGCCCGGTCGGGCACGATCCTCTGCCCGACCGGCGGATTCTTGCTCGGCTAGCCTGAAGGCGCCGAGTCCGCTCGTCGATGTCGACGGCCCGAGACGCGGGGAGGTGGCATGTCGACGCACGGAGCTCGCTCGGCCATGAGGAACGCGGACGTCGCACGGGAGCACCGCGGCGGGCAGGCAGCACCCGAGCGACAGGGCAGGGTGCCGAGCCTATTCGGACTCCAGGGAACGGCGGGGAACTCGGCGGTCGCGGCGTTGATCGGCGGACTCGGCCTGGGAACGGTCGCGCTCCAACGTGTGAAGGTGAACGTCGGCGGCCGGGAATTCGACACGCTGAGCGCACGGGACCGTCGGGCGCTCAACGGATTGATCGGCACGATGGACCGCGAGCAGGCGACCGCGCTGCTCGAGATCCTCGAGGCGGCGCCGAATGCGGACGGCCGTGATCGAGTGGAAGCGGCCCTCCGAGATCGGCTCGTCGAGATCGCCATCGAGGAACGGCGGGCCGCGCGTGCCGAGGGGCGTCGGGAGCGCGAGGGGACCGGTGCGGCGACCGCGCCGCTCACCGAGTCGGCTCAGGTCTCAGCGGATCCGGCCGCTCCGCGACCGACGCAGGAGCGGGCCGCCCTCGACGCCGCAAGGAACGGCCACGAAGGGGCAGACTCCCACGATCTTCGCGCCGAGAAAGCACGTCTGGCCGAGGCTCGAAAGCGGTTCGTCGGTGATGCAAGGCAGTTGCTGGGACCGTTGTACGCAGATGTGACGACGGGCAAGGGTGAGCAGACCGATCAACTCCTCCTGTTCGTGTTCTCGAACGCCCTCGACCGGGTTCGAGCGAACATCGAGAGTGCGATCCGCGTGGTTCGTGAGGCTGCATTCAGCCTGAACCGAAGCGGACCGGCGGAGCGCACGGGGGGTCACGGGTTCACGATGGCAGTCAAGCACCTGATCGGTGGGGAACCACGTGGCCGCGCGACCCGGGGCTACGTAGAGATATCGATCGATGTGGGAGAAGAGACCTGGGCAGGGTTGATGGAGGAGACGAAGAGCCTGACTTCTTGGATGTCGAAGCTGGAACGGCTCGAACGAGAGGCGGAACTAGTTGCGCCGATCATCGCCCACGAGTTCACGCATCTGATGCTCGAGCGAGACTTCGACAACGGTTCCCTACCGTTTCAGTTCGGCGGTGAAGCGCCCGAGGATGTCGTCGGTGCGGTGAGCGAGTTGACCAGCTATGAACCGCCCGAGGCGAAGGTCTATCGCGGCCGTCTCCGGCTTGAAGCGTTGACGGTGCCCGACCGAATGCGCCAGATCGAAAACGTGCTCAGGGAAACCAACGTCCATAACTACTTCCTTTACGATGAGCTCCGCGCGGGGTGGGACCTGCTCCAGGCACAGGATCCGGCTGGTATCGAGCGAAAAAGGGAGCGCGCCATCGAAGCCCTGCTCGCCTACTCATTTCGCGGACATTCGATCATCGCGGCCAAGCGCAGCCTGCTGGCTTACGCCGACGGAGATCGAAACAAGGAGATCGCGTCGCATCTCATGGAAGTCGTCTATCTTGAGGGTGCGGAGACCCTCAAGAAGCGCGGGCTCATTCGCTGCGATAACCTCATCAATCGAATTACCTCTGAGCGGGTGCAGTCGAGCGATTCGTGAGCGGCCGACCGAACCCCGGGTACCGTGGAGCGCATGAAGGTCGCGCGGTTCAGCCATGGTGAGTCCATCTCGTTCGGGGTCGTCGACGAGGAGGAGCACGAACTCGTCGTCCTGAAGGGCGACCCGATGTTCGCCGGGTTCGACCCGACGGGGGAGCGCGTGCCGCTCGCCGAGGCGAAGCTCCTCGCGCCGGTCATCCCGCGCTCGAAGGTCGTCGCCGTGGGCCGCAACTACCGCGACCACGCGGCCGAGTTCGGTAACGAGGTGCCCGCCGAGCCGCTGCTGTTCCTGAAGCCGAACACGTCGGTGATCGGCCCGGGCGACGCGATCGTGCTGCCCCCGCAGAGCGCGCAGGTCGACTTCGAGGGCGAGCTCGCAGCGGTCATCGGGCGGGTCGCGCGCAACGTCTCCGAGGCCGACGCGCTCGACGCCGTGTTCGGCTGGACGGTCGCGAACGACGTCACGGCCCGTGACCTGCAGCGCAGCGATGGGCAGTGGACCAGGGCCAAGGGCTTCGACACGTTCTGCCCGCTGGGCCCGGTCATCGACACCGACGTCGACCTCGAGCACGGCACGATCGAGACCCTGCTGAACGGCGAGGTGCGCCAGTCGGCCTCATTCGGCGATCTCGTCCACTCCGTGGCGTCGGTGATCGCGTACGCGTCAAGCGTGTTCACGCTGCTGCCCGGCGACGTCATCCTCACGGGCACGCCCGCCGGCGTCGGCCCGATGGCCGACGGCGACAGCGTCGAGGTCCGCATCGAGGGCCTCGGGTCGCTCGTGAATCCGGTGCGCCGCGCCGGCTGACCCGGGCGCGGCCGATCGCGCGAGCCGGATGCCGCCTACCGGGCGTCGACCGCGCGCACCGCGGTGACCGCGCCGGCGGCGAGGTCGACGTCGTCCTCGTCGTTCCAGAGGTGGAACGCGACCCGCGCGCGTCCGGCACGGCCCGACGCGACGATCCCCGCGGCCGTGAGGGCCGCGAGCGCGTCGCCGTCGGCGTCGGGCCAGGTGACGATGGCGCTGTCGGATGCCTCGAGCCCGAGCCGTTCCCGGAACGCGTTGGCCAACCCCACGTCGTGCCGGTACGCGGCGTCGATGCCGTGCTCCAGGGCGAACGCCAGCGCGGCCTCCGTGCCGACCCAGGCCGGCCAGGCGGGGGAGACGTCGAATCGATGGGCGTCGGCCGCGAGGTGCAGCTCGGGACCGTAGCAGCTCGTCCACGGGTCGGCGCCGGAGTACCATCCCGCGGCGTGCGGGGTGAGCTCGGCCAGGGCCCGATCGCTGAACGACGCGAACGCCGCGCCGCGCGGGGAGTTCAGCCACTTGTAGGCATGGCAGGCGACCACGTCGGCGTGCAGGTCGTCGGTGGGGAGCCATCCGGTGGCCTGCGTCGTGTCGACGAAGGTGAAGGCGCCGACGCCGGTCGCGGCTGCGGTGACGGCGGCGTGGTCGGCGACCTCGCCGGTGGCCGACTGCACGAGCGCGTAGGCGACGAGGTCGGTGCCGGCGGCGACCGCGTCGGCGAGGTCCTCGAGCGGCACCTGGCGCACGTGCAGGTCGCCGCGGGCGAGGAACGGCGCGACGACGCTCGAGAAGTCGCCGTCGACGCACGTGACCCGGGCGCCCGCGGGGAGCGAGCCGGCCACGAGCGCGGTGAACGCGGAGAGCTGCGAGCCGATCGCGACCTCGGCGGGGGTCGCGCCGAGGAGCGTGGCGGCGTGGCCGCGGGCGCGCTCGAACGACGGCGGTGTAGTCGGCGGAGGTGGCCCGGCCGGTCGACCAGCGGGCGAGGTCGCCCGCGAGGGCCTCCCGGGTGGGGGCGGCGGGGACGCCCATCGTGCAGGCGGCGAGGTAGCCGGGACCGATGGCGAAGGCGGAGCGTGCGGGGTGCATGGGGCCAGTCTCCGCGGGCGTCATCGATACGACAAGGGGCGGTATTGCATCGAATACATGACGGATCGTTATGATCGGCAGTGTGTCCGATCCTGCGTCCGATTCCGCGCCCACCCCGCCCGAGGCCGCCGTCTCCGATCCCGCCGCCGAGCGCCTCGCCGACGCGATCGACCTGCAGACCGCCCGCGCCGTGCGCGCGATCGCCGAGCACGGCACCCTCACGGCCGCGGCCGCCGCCCTCGGCTACAGCCAGCCCGCGATCAGCCGCCGGCTCGCGCGGTTCGAGGAGCGCACCGGCGTCGCGCTCGTCGAACGCGTGGGGCGGGGCATCCGGCTCACCGAGTCGGGCCGCGTGCTCGTGCGCCACGCGCACGCGGTGACGACCGCCCTCGAGGCCGCCGCCGGCGAACTCGCCGACCTGCGGGGCCTCCGGGCCGGGCGGGTGCGGCTCGTCGCCTTCCCGTCGGCGTCGGCGACGCTCGTGCCGAAGCTCATCGCCGGCCTCGGCCGCACGCATCCCGGCCTCGAGGTCACCTACGTCGAGGCGGAGCCGCCCGAGGCGGTCGCCGCCGTGCGGGCGCACCGCGCCGACCTCGCGATCACCTTCTCGTACCCCGGCGACCGTGACGACCCGCACCACGCGAGCGCCCGCGGACTCGACGTGCGCCCGTACGGCGACGAACCCGTGCGGGTCGTGCTGCCGGCGGGGCATACGGCCGCCGTGTCGCAGGTGGTCGCGCTCGACGACCTCGCCGCCGAACCCTGGATCGCCGGGTGTCCGCGCTGCCGCGGGCACCTCCTCGAGCTCGCGCACGGGGCCGGCTTCGCCCCGCGCATCGCGTTCGAGACCGACAACTTCGTCGCCGTCGAGGGCATGGTGGCCGCCGGCCTCGGGGTCGCACTGCTGCCCGCGCTCGCGCTCGCGGCCTCGCCGAGGCATCCGGGCGTCGTGGCCATGCCGACCGCGGGCGGCGACGTGCGCTCGCTCCACCTCGTCACCGCGCGCGGCGGCGCGCGCGTGCCCGCGATCGCCGCCGCGATCGCGACGCTCGAGGCACTCGGCGCGCCCGGCCCGCTCGGTACCATTGGGAGCGATGTCTGAGATCGCGCACCCCACGACCACCGCCACCGGCAGCGACGTCCGCGTCCGCTTCTGCCCGTCGCCGACCGGCACGCCGCACGTCGGCCTGATCCGCACGGCCCTCTTCAACTGGGCGTACGCCCGGCACACCGGCGGCACCTTCGTGTTCCGCATCGAGGACACCGACGCCGCGCGCGACAGCGAGGAGAGCTACGAGCAGATCCTCGACGCACTCACCTGGCTCGGCCTCGAGTGGGACGAGGGCGTCGGCGTCGGCGGCCCGCACGAGCCCTACCGGCAGTCGCAGCGCTCCGACATCTACCGCGACGTGATCGAGCGGCTGAAGGCGTCGGGTCACCTCTACGAGAGCTTCTCGACGGCGGAGGAGATCGACGCGCGCAACGAGGCGAACGGCCGCCCGAAGCAGCTCGGCTACGACAACTTCGACCGCGACCTCACCGACGACCAGAAGGCCGCGTTCCGCGCCGAGGGCCGCCAGCCGGCGCTCCGCCTGCGCGTGCCCGAGGTCGACCTCGGCTTCGACGACCTCGTGCGCGGCCGCATCGACTTCCCGGTCGGTTCGACGATCGACTTCGTGGTGGTACGGCCGAACGGCGCGCCCCTCTACACGCTGGTGAACCCGGTCGACGACGCGATCATGGGCATCACGCACGTGTTCCGCGGCGAGGACATCCTCTCGTCGACGCCCCGGCAGATCGCGCTGTACCACGCGCTCATCGACATCGGCGTCGCGGGGTTCGTGCCCCGCTTCGGCCACCTCCCGTACGTGATGGGGGAGGGCAACAAGAAGCTCTCCAAGCGCGACCCCGAGTCGAACCTCTTCCACCACCGCGACCGCGGCTTCATCCCCGAGGGCCTGCTCAACTACCTCGCGCTCCTCGGCTGGGGCTTCTCGGCCGACCGCGACGTGTTCACGCGCGACGAGTTCGTCGCGGCGTTCGACATCGCGAACGTGAACCCGAACCCGGCCCGCTTCGACCAGAAGAAGGCCGAGGCGATCAACGGCGACCACATCCGCATGCTGACCGCGGCCGACTTCGCCGCCCGCGTCGTGCCCTACCTGCAGCGCGTCGACGCCGTGTCGACCCCGATCACCCCGGCCGAGGAGTCGATCCTCGCCGAGGCCGCGCCCCTCGTGCAGGAGCGCATCGGCCTGCTGGGCGAGGCGCCCGGCATGCTCGGCTTCCTGTTCACGGATGCCCCGGGCCTGGCGTACGACGTCGACGCCGTGCGGTCCCTGCCCGATGACACCCCCCAGGTGCTCGACGCGGCCGCCGACGCGCTCACCCGCGTCCCGGCGGAGGCGTGGTCGACGGCCGAGATCGAGGAGGCCCTGCGCGGCGCCCTCATCGACGGGCTCGGCCTGAAGCCGCGCGTCGCGTTCACGCCCGTGCGCGTCGCCATCTCGGGGCGGCGCGTCTCGCCGCCGCTGTTCGAGTCGATGCAGATCCTCGGCAAGCTCGACTCGCTCGACCGCATCGCGAAGCTGCAGGCGTTCCTCGCCGAATCGGCCGCGTAGCCGGCTCGGGCCGCCCGACCGCGTGCGGTCGCGCGGCCCGAGGCTCGCTCAGTTTGGCCTCCGCCGAAACGTGGGCTAGAGTTACTTCTCGGCCCGGGACGCGGTTTCAGGCCATTGGGGTATGGTGTAATTGGCAACACGGCTGATTCTGGTTCAGTTGTTCTTGGTTCGAGTCCAGGTACCCCAGCTTTGAAAAACCCCCGGTTCGCCGGGGGTTTTCTGGTTTCCGGCGGATGTTGCGACACGTCGGCGTGCCGATATCGCGTTCCGATCCGGACCGGAGTGCGGCGACGGGAGCGCTGGACGCCCGGGTGGGCCACGGCCAGACTGTGACCCATGCACACGGTGGCCGCCGGTGGCATCCGGACGCCCGACCAGCGCCTGCGCGTCTTCGTGAGTTCGACACTGAAGGAACTGGCGCCTGAACGGCGTGCGGCGCGCGCCGCGATCGAGCGGCTCGCCCTCGCTCCGGTGATGTTCGAACTCGGCGCCAGGCCGCATCCCCCGCGCGAGCTCTACCGTGCCTACCTCGACCAGAGCGACATCTTCGTCGGACTGTACTGGGAGCAGTACGGATGGATCGCCCCGGGCGAAGCGGTCTCGGGTCTGGAGGACGAGTGGAATCTCGCGCCCGAGATCCCCAAGCTCATCTACATCAAGCCGAGCGACCATCGGCAGGAGCGCCTCGACGAGCTCCTGGCTCGCATCCGCGATGAGGACGGGGCATCCTATGTCGCGTTCACCGACGCCGCGGCGCTCGCCGACCTCGTGACCGCCGACCTCGCGACGCTGCTCGCCGAGCGCTTCGATGCAGCCGGCGGTCGACATGCGCCCCTGCTCGGCGAACCCGCCGCAGAGGCGTTCTCGACCGAGGCGGTGCGGCCGCCGGCGCCGCTGACCAGGCTCGTCGGCCGCGAGCGCGAACTCGCCACCGTCACGCGGATGCTGGTCGAGGAGCGGCAGCGGCTCGTGACGATCACCGGCCCGGGCGGGATCGGCAAGAGCCGACTCGCGGTCGCTGCGGCACGGGAGGTGGAGGCGGCGTTCCCCGACGGGGTCGTCTTCGTCGACCTCGCGCCCGTGCTGGATTCCGGGCTCGTGATCCCGGCGATCGCCGACGCGCTCGGGATCCGCGACCACGGCGACCGACCGCTGTCCGAGAAGCTCGTCGCGGCGCTCGGCCGGCGTGACCTCCTGCTCGTGCTCGACAACATCGAGCAGGTGGTCGATGCCGCTCCCGAGCTGGTCGCGGTACTCGGCGCGTCATCGACCGCCGTGCTCGGCACCAGCCGGATCCTGTTGCGCGTGCGGGGCGAGCAGAGCGTCGCGCTCGACCCGCTGCCCTCGACGGATGCCGCGGAGCTCTTCGCGGAACGTGCACGAGCGGTGAAGCCCGATTTCGAGCTCACCGACGACAACATCGCCCAGGTCGTCGCCATCTGCGAAGCGCTCGACAACGTCCCGCTCGCGCTCGAGCTGGCGGCGGCGCGACTGCGTGTGCTGACGCCGGGCGCACTCATCGAACGGCTCGACCACGCGCTGCCGTTGCTCGTCGGTGGGGCGCGCGACCTCCCCGAGCGTCAGCGAACGCTGCAGGCGACGATCGAGTGGAGCGCCCAGCGATTGTCGGAAGCCGAGCGCGAATTGCTGATTCGCTCGGGGGTCTTCCGCTCGGGTTTCGCGCTGGATGCCGTCGAGTTCATGTCCGGGCGGCTCGACGGCACGGATGCCATGGCGGCGCTCAGTGCGCTCGTCGAGAGCAGCCTCGTGCGCGAGCAGGACCGAGGATCCCGCCCCTGGTTCACGATGCTCGCGACCGTGCGCGAGTACTGCCGCGACCGTCTCGCCGAGCGCGGACTGCTCGCAGAGTCGCAGGACTGGCACGCCGACTTCTTCGTCGGCCTCTCCGTCGCGGCCGGCTCGTCCTCGACGTGGCAGGGGCAGGTCGAGCGCGTGACGCGGCTGCTCGACGAGCAGGACGAGTTGCGCGCGGCCGCGGACCACCTGCTCGCGACCGGTCGCTTCGACGCGGTCGCCGAGTTGGCCTGGCCGCTCTACTCGTTCTGGTGGGGCGGCGGTCGCGCCGGCGAGATCCGGATCTGGATGACCCGGCTCCTCGAGCCCGGCGTCGCGCTCAGCGAGCGCTCCCGGGTGACCGCCGAGTACTGTCTCAACGCGATCCGGTACTGGCGCACCTCGGACGAGTCGTTCATCCCCAGCATCGAACGCTGCATCGCCTACTTCAGCAGTGCGGCGGATGTCCGCGGCGAGGCGCTCGCCCGCGCGTCGCTCGCCGTCGCGCAGTTCGCGCAGGCACCGTCCGACATCGAGGCCTCCGAGCAGAATGCCCGACGGGCGCTGGAGTTGGCCGAGGGGTTCGACGTGGACTTCGGAAGCGCGGTGGTGGGGGTCATGGTCGGTCGTCTCTGGCTCGCGCAGGGCCGCACTGACGACGCCATCCGGCAGTTCGAACGCGGGCTCTCGGTGGCACGCCGTATCCGCGATGCGCTCGGACAGGCGATCAGCCTGAGCCATCTCGGCTGGGCGCGGCTGGTCGGGGGCGAGGGGCGCGAAGCCCGCGACTGCTTCGGCGAGCAACTGCTCCTCGCCTCCACCATCGGGCACGACGAGGGGATCGCGGACGCGCTCGAGGGCATGTTCGCCATCGCCTCGGCCGCGGACGACGTCGATCGCGCCGGGCGGATGCTCGGCGCCGCCGAGGACATCCGCGAGCGCAAGGGCCTCCCCAGCCGATCTCCGTTGTCGTTCTTCGAGCCGTATCTCGAGCGCGTGCTCGCCGGGCCCGACGCGCCACGGTTCGAGGAGGCTCGACGAGTGGGGCGCGACGCCGACGTCGCTGAGATCGTCGAGGCCGCACTCGCCTGAGTCGAGCGTGGACGCCGATTCCCCCCACGCCTTCCCAGCGATACCCGGCGCCACGATGTCGGCCCCGGCATCGCGGCCGGACCCCGTGACGACCGCAGCCCGTCCCGCCTGAGCGGGACGGGCTGCTGCCGCAGTGGGTGGCCGACGTCAGTGGAGCTCGTACCCGAAGTCCAGCGTCAGGTCGTCCGGAACGTCGGGCGACTCCGACATGACGTTGTACCAGACGTCGAAGACCAGCGTCTGGGTGGCGCCGGCCGGGACGAGGTTGCCCGGGAGTCCGTCGGTGATGATCGCCCGCTCGACCCAGACGCGGTCGCCGTCCTGGACGTCGGCGTACCGCACGCCGAAGTACCAGTCCTGTGCGGTGTCGTTGGTCACCGTCACCCGGACCTGCGTGGACCACCAGGGAGTGCCCTCCCAGGTCTGCGGGATGTCGAAGGTGTCGGGCAGGTGGATGCGCGTGCCCGGGGTGGAGTTGCTGAGCTTGATGCCGCACGTGACGGCTTCCGTTCCGGGAACGGTCACCGTGCTCGTCTTGGTGCCGTCGCGGAAGTACGCGACGTCCTTGCCCTTGACCACGTAGGTCTTGGGCGTACCGGCGGGTGCATCCGTGTCGGCCCACTGCGTGGGGCCGTCGTTGTGCTTGACCGGCGAGTACTTGTACAGCGTCTTCGTGGAGGGGGCTCCGGCAGCGGCGGGCGTGCAGTCCGTGTCGTACGAGACTGCCGCATTCGCGGCGCCTCCGGCGATGAGGGGGACGGTGATCGCGACGGCCGCCGCGATCCCGAGGATGGTCTTGCGCACGATGGGGGATCTCTTCCTTCTGATCGTCGTTGAACAGTGCGTCGCTGCGCGCGACGCTCTGGGCACCGTATCACGAACCTGAGGGATCCTTATTCGGCTTCTAAGCATTCTCTAAGCAATCCCTATCGGGACGAAAGACCCCGCAGGTGTGAGCGTGCGGCGATGTCGCGTCCGTATGGAGACCCGGTCGAGCCGTCGCCCCGGCGTCATCGAATCCGATTCCGATCGTCCTTGCTGCCGGGCTACGAGGGCGAACCGCTCACTCCGGTTCGACCCCGATCAGCCCTCCCGGCCCGGGTCCTCGCGCACGGCGATCACGACCTTGCCCAGCGCTCTTCCCTCGCCGTGCCGGGCGAGCGCCTCCGGCAGGGCATCGAGCGGATGGATGCCGTCGATCGGGACGGTCAGCTCGCCGCGGGCGACCTGTTCGGCGACGGGCGCGAACGCCGCCGGTCCCTGGTGCACGATCAGCACGCCGAGTCGCGCGCCCGTCATGAGCCCGAGCAGCGGCCCGACGGTCAGCATCCGCAGCACCGCACGGGTCGTGCCGCCCACGACCACGCACCGCCCGCCCGGGGCGAGCGCGCGCCGGTACGCGAAGATCGAGCGGTGCGCGATCATGTCGACGACCACGTCGAACGGGCCGCGCCGGGTGAAGTCGTCGCGACGGTAGTCGATGACGTCGTCGGCCCCGAGCCGTCGAAGGAAGTCGAGCTTGCCGGCATTGTCGACCGCGCTCACCCGCGCACCCTTCGCTGCCGCGAGCTGCACCGCGAGGCTGCCCGAGCCGCCGCCGGCGCCGTTGAACAACACCCGCTCGCCCGGGTGTGCGAGAGCGACGGCGTGCGCCGCGATCGCGGCCGCCTGCGGGAGCGCGGCCGCCTGGGCGAAGGACAGCCCGGGCGTCATCGGGGCGAGTCGGGTCTCGGGGGTGGCGACGTACTCCGCGAAGGCGCCAGACCGCGGCATGAGGTCGCCGAACACGGCGGCGCCGACGGCGAAGCGAGTCGCGCCCGGGCCGACGGCCACGACACGACCCGCCACATCGGTGCCGAGAATGCGGCGCCCCCGGCTCGGGCGGATCGGTCCCGCCATCCGAGCGTATGCGGGGTCACCGCGCAGGGCCTCCCAGTCGGAGAGGTTGACGGATGCCGCCACCACCTCGACCAGCACCTCGCCCGGTCCCGGAACCGGCGTGGGCACGTCCCGCAGCTCCAGCACGCCGGGCGGGCCGTACCGTTCGTGGACGATCGCGCGCATGCGTCCATGATGGCGCGTGACGCTCGCCGCATGGGGCGCGGACGCACCGGTCCATGGCCCCTCCGGCCGCGCGTGGATGGATGAACACACCCATTTCTCCGAGGCTTTCTCAGCAATACCGTGGGGGCGCACCAGCACCACCGGTATCAGCCCTGAAGGAGGAAGCACCATGAACACCACGATCGAGCAGTCGCCGTCGGCGACCACCGAGCCGTCGCAGCGGCGGTCGAGCAAGACGCGCAACCTCGTCGTCGCCATCCTCGCGGCGTTCGCGCTGTTGTTCGCGACGCCCACGACGGCCCAGGCCGCCACCTACTCCGAGTCGGCCTCCGGCCAGGACTCCATCACAACGTCGACGACGCTCTACTACAAGAACCCGCACGGCAACTTCAACCTGCGGATCTGGGTGACCAAGGCGCATCCGACCGCGCCGAGCGACCGCTACTCCGTGTCGTTCTACGACAATGCCGGCCGTCTCGTGTGGAGCGCCGCCAACCAGGGAGACCGCGTCTACGGCGTCGGAGGCAACGTCACCAAGATCGTCGTCCAGCGTGCTGCGGCGCTCGCATCCGCCGCGGTGACGCACTGGCAGCGGCAGTGATCGCCGGCAGGAGATGACGTGCCGGGGCGGCCGGCGTGGGGTCCGAGCGGGGCCTGCGCCGGTCGGCCGGCGCTCACGCCGAGGCGGTCCGGATGCGCACCTCGCGCTCCATCCGCTTCTCGTGACGCTGCCGGCCCTTGATCGCCTCGAGTTCGCGATTCCGCGGCGGGGCGTTGGTGACGAGCGCGTCGAGCAGGTGCCTGGTGGCGACGGCGATCTCGTCGATCGCGTGGTCGAACGCCTCGCTGTTCGCTCGTGACGGATGCGTCGATCCGCTGACCTTCCGCACGAACTGCAGTGCGGCCTCGCGCACCTCGTCGTCGGTGGTGGGCGGTTCGAAGTTGTGGAGGACGCGGATGTTCCGGCACATGCGGGCAAGGATACGCGCGCGGGCCGGCGGCGGCAGCACGTGTCGGTGCAGACCGCTACGCTCGCGCTCGTGCCCCGCAGAATGACGGACCCACGGTTCCGTGCCGATCAGTTCGCCGGCGTCCACGCCGACGCCCACATCGCGCCGATCAACGCGTTCGTGGACGCGATCCGCGATCGCGACGGGCGAGGCTGGGTTCCGTACGTCGCACCGATGCACGGCGGAGTCGACGCCCGTGTGCTCAGCATCCTGCGCGACCCGGGGCCGGCTACGCAGTCCGATGTGGGCAGCGGTTTCGTGGCCGTCGAGAACGACGACCCGACCGCCGAGCGGCAGGCGATCCTGTTCGCAGAGGTCGGCCTCGATCCGCGTTCGGTACTCCCATGGAACGCCTACCCCTGGTACATCAACGCCGCACCGAACGCCGAGCAGTCGCAGGCCGGGGCGGAGGTGCTCGTCGAACTCCTGCGGTTGCTGCCCGACCTGCGCGTCGTACTGCTGCAGGGCCGCGACGCGGAGGCGGGGTGGCGGCGGGTGGAACGGCTCCGGCCCGGCATCGCCGACGAGCTGCAACTGTCGGTCCTGTCGACGATCCATCCGGGTCGGCAGGCGCTGTTCACGCCCGATCCCGCGGAGCGCGCCCGTCGCGTCGCGCACCAGGAGGCGACATTCCGTCGCGTCGTTGCGACGCTCGACGAGACGCTCCCTGAGTCGCCCCTCGAACCGGGCCTCGAATCGGCCCCGTGACCGCTTGAGGTCGGCGACGACGCGACTCCGCGCTCACCACCGATCCCAGTGCAGCACCTCCTCGCGCGGGATGCGCGGCGCGGGGCGGAAGTCGGTGCCGATGGTGAACGCGAGCGGGATGAACGCGGCCAGCATGACGTCGTCGTGCGGCACGCCGAGGACGGCGGCGAGGTCGCGTTCGACGGGGCCCTGCGCGGTCGTCCAGACCGTGCCGAGCCCGCGGGCGCGGGCGGCGAGCATGAAGCTCCAGGTGGCTGGGAGGATCGAGCCCCAGGTGCCGGCCTGGGCGGTGACGGGTGCCTCGTCGGTGCGTCCCTCGATCGCCGGGATGACGAACGCCGGCACCCGGTGGATGTTCGCCGCGAGGTGCTGCACGCCGTCGAACACCCGCCGGGTGGAGTCGGCGTGGTGGTTCATCCGCTCGAGGTCGCGCTCGCTGAGCGGCTGCCCGGCGCCGCCTGAAGCCAGCGCGCGCAGGAACAGCGTCGCGACGGCCGCGCGCTGCTCGGGCTCGGTGACGACGAGGAAGTGCCAGCGCTGCCGATTCCGGCCGGTCGGCGCCTGCACGGCGAGGTCGATGCACTCCTCGATGAGCTCGCGCGGCACGGGCCGGCTGAAGTCGAGTCGCTTGCGCACGGCGCGCGTCGTCGACAGGAGCTGGTCGGGGGAGAGGGGCAGGGTCATGGTCGCTCCGTCATCGAAATCATCACGCACGAGATGATCTCTCGTGAGACGATTGCATCTCAGCAGCCGCTGCCGCCGCCGGTCAAGCACCACGAGCGCGACGGATGCCACGGAACGTCATGAACGGAGCCGAGATGCCGAAGGATCCGCCCACCGCCGACGGGTACTTCGAGCGCCTCGCGGCCGAACGACCCGACATCGCCCTCTGCCGCGCCGCGGCAGCCGTCGTCCGCTCGGCCGAGACGGCGGCGCGCGAGCAGGGCCTCGGGGTCGGCGCGCACCTCGTGCTGCAGATGCTCGACGCCGTGGGCCCCTGCTCGCAGCAGGTGCTCGGCAGCGAGTTGCGGATCGATCGGAGCGCCATGGTCCGCGTCTGCGACGAGTTGGAGGGCCTCGGCGCCGTCGAGCGGGTGCGTAACCCGAACGACCGCCGTTCCTACGCCGTGACCCTCACCGACGATGGCAGGCGCCGGCTCGCCGTCGCCGAGGCCGCGGTGCCGGCGTTCCTCGATGCGATCTTCGGTGCGCTCCGACCCGACGATCGTCGCCGGCTCGTCGACCTGCTGCTCCCGCTCCTCGACGAGGACTCGAACGCCGCCGCGGGCACCGCGCGGGACGGGGCATCCGCGCAGCCCGTAGCCTGACCTCATGACCGACCTCGCCACCGTGCACCACGACGACCTCGCCGCCGCCGACCGGGACGGCCTCGAGCGTGCGATCGCGCTCGCCCGGCTCGCGCGCGCCCGTGGCGACCACCCGTTCGGCTCGGTCGTCGTGACCGCCGACGGCCGTTCGGCCGAGGGCCTCAACTCGGTCGTCACCCGCCGCGATCCGACGGGCCACGCCGAGACCAACGTGGTCCGCGCGGCCTCCGCCGCGTTCAGCCCGGCCGAACTCGCCGGGGCGACGCTCTACACGAGCACCGAGCCCTGCGCGATGTGCGCGGGCGCGATCTACTGGAGCGGTATCGGGCGGGTCGTGTTCGCGCTGTCCGAAGCCGACCTCCGGGCGATCGTCGACGAGCAGGAGGGCGTGCCGACGCTCGACCTGCCGAGCCGCGACGTGTTCGCGCGCGGGGGCCGCCCGGTCGAGGTCGTCGGACCCACGACCACCGACGGGGCATCCGCCGTGCACGACGGGTTCTGGGGCCCGGCCGCCTGAGCCGGGCAGAGCCGCGACCGGCCCCGCGCCCGCGGCCCTGCCCGGCTCAGTGGATGAGCGTGCCCAGCCAGATCACGCCGAGCCCGAAGGCCGCGGTGATCAGCGAGCTCAGCACCCGGAGCCACCACGGGCTCTCGTTGCGCGTCGAGTTGATCCATCCGATGATCGCGAGGATCACCACGCCGACCCAGAGCGCCAGGTAGTACGCGACGTACTCGTCGACCCAGCCGAACACCGCGAGCAGCAGGAACGCCGACGGGATCAACATCGCGAGCAGCAGGCCCGACGTGTGCGCCGCGGCGGTGCCGATCGCCCGCCAGATCGGGATGCGCCGACCCTCGGGCGTGCGCCGGCTCGCGACGACGGCGGCGTACACGTGCGTCAGCCAGAGGATGGTGACCGAGCCGAGGATGAACCCGAGCACCTCGAGGTCCGTGTCGAACTGCCAGCCGACCGCGATCAGGGCGCTGACCAGGACGACGCCGTGGACCGCGTGCTCGCTGCGCCACTGCTCGGCGACGAACCGGCTCGGAACGGCGAGCGCGCGCTCGCCGCGGTTGGGCTCGGATGCCTCGCCGTCGACCATGCTCGGACGGTACACCAGCGCCGTGCGACGCCTCAACGGACCCGCGGCGCGGCGTTACTGGACATCCGGATGCCGCTGAGGTTCGATTGGAGCACGCGGGTCGCCCTACCGGCTCGCGAGGGGCACCCGGCGGGTGCCGACCGACGGGGGTGAAGGTGACGCCGATCAACAAGCGCAACCGGGACTTCGCCGAGACACGGACGCCGCTGGGCGTCCTCGGCGGATTCCTCGGTCTGATCGTCGCGAGTGCCGCGGCGGCGGCGCTCGTGGTGACCGGTGCGACGCCCGGGCTGGCGATGATCGGCGCGACGGCGACCGGCACGATCGACATGTTCGACAGCCTGCCGGGGTACCTCCGGATCGGGGAGCTCTCCGAGAAGAGCGACATCTACGCGATGCGCAGCGACGGCACCCCGGTGCACCTGGCGTCGTTCTACGACCAGAACCGCGTGCCGGTCGGCTGGGACCAGGTCAGCCAGTACGTGAAGGATGCCGCGGTCGCCGGCGAGGACCCGCGGTTCTACAGCCACGGCGGCATCGACCTCCAGGGCACGGTGCGCGCGGCCCTGACGACGGCGACCGGGCGCGGCACGCAGGGCGGCTCGTCGATCGCCCAGCAGTACGTCAAGAACGTGCGCGTCCAGGAGTGCGAGCGCGAGGCCGGCGAGCAGTCCGTGCGGGGGTCGGAGGACGACGGGCTCACGCCCGAGGAGCGCCGGGCGAAGCTCGACGAAGCCAAGAACGCCTGCTACGACCAGGCGACCGAGACCACGATCGATCGCAAGCTCAAGGAGATGCGGCTCGCGATCGGGGTGGAGAAGCGCTACAGCAAGGACGAGATCCTGCTCGGCTACCTCAACATCGCCGGGTTCGGCGGCACCGTGTACGGCATCGAGGCCGCAGCGAACTACTACTTCTCGACGAGCGCCGCGAACCTCACGCTCGCGCAGGCCGCCGCACTCATGTCGATCGTGAACAACCCGCAGAAGTTCCGGCTCGACCAGCCCGACAGCGCGACGAACGGCGTCGCGAACGGCTACGCCGACTCGAAGCTCCGGCGCGACTACATCCTGAAGCAGATGCTCGACGAGGGGAAGGTGACGCAGGCCGACTACGACGCCGCGGTCGCCTCGCCGCTCGAGCCGGCCATCACCGAGCCCAGCACCGGGTGCCAGACCGCCAACGGCGCGGCCTACTTCTGCGACTACGTGACGCACATCCTCGAGAACGACCCGGCGTTCGGCGAGGACGCCGACGAGCGGTTCCTCAACTTCCGGCGCGGCGGCTACCAGATCTACACGACGCTCGACCCCGACCTGCAGGCGGCCGCCGAACGCGCGATCGCGGAGAACGTGCCGCAGACCTACCCGGGCTGGGACGTCGGCGGCGTGATCTCGAGCGTCGAGGTCGGCACCGGGCGGGTCCTCGCGATGGCGCAGAACAAGAACTACAGCCAGGATCCGGCGGTCGTGGCCGGCAGGCCCGAGTACACCGGCATCAACTACAACACCGACTACGACTACGGCGGGTCGACGGGCTTCCAGCCCGGCTCCTCGTACAAGGTCTTCACCCTCGCCGAATGGCTCACCGAGGGGCACGGCCTCAGCGAGCGCGTCGACTCCCGGCGCAAGAGCAACTGGGGCGCGTTCCGCGACAGCTGCCTCGGCACCCAGATCGCCGACCCGGGCTGGAACCCGAAGAACGACGCGAACGAGCCCGGCGCCAACTACAGCGCCCTCGAGTCGACCATCGGCTCCATCAACACCGGATTCCTCGGCATGGCGAAGCTGCTCGACCAGTGCGGGATCGCGAACACCGCGGAGGCGTTCGGCGTGCACCGCGCCGACGGCGACCCGCTCGTGCACTTCCCGTCGGCGGTGCTCGGCATCAACGAGGTCGCGCCGCTCAGCATGGCGGTCGCGTTCGCCGGGATCGCCAACCAGGGCCTGTCGTGCTCGCCGATCGCGATCGACCGGATCGTCGGCCGGGACGGCGAGGAGATCCCGCCGCCGAAGTCGACCTGCACGCAGGCGGTCGCTCCGGAGGTGGCGCAGGGCATGTACTACGGGCTGCGGCGCGTGATGACGGGCGGTACCGGCTCGCTGTCGAATTCGGGCACCCAACCCAACGTGCCGTTGATCGGCAAGACGGGTACGACCGACGGCGCCAAGGACACCTGGATGGTGGGCGCCAGCACGCGGGTCGCGACCGCCGCCGCCGTGGTCAGCGTGACGGGTGACGCGAACCAGCGCGGCATCTCGTTCGCGAGCGGCCAGGCCGCTACGGCGCGTCACCGCATGTGGCCGATCGTGATGTCGGTCGCGGCCGCGAAGTACGGCGGCGGCGGATTCAGCGAGCTCGGCCCGGGCCCGGTGGTGGCCAAGCCCGGCCAGCCGGCGCCCGCGCCGGACGCGACGGAGACTCCCGCCGCGCCGGCCGAGTTCTCCGAGGACACCGACGGCGGATTCTCCGGCGAGCCGGGCGACGGCGGGGGTGGCGGCGGTCCGGGCGGCGGCTTCGGCGACGGCGGGGGCCGTGGCGATGGCGGGGGCGACGGCGGTGGTCGCGGCGGCGGCGGCGGTGGCGGCCCAGGCGGTCGCGGCGGCTGATCCGCCTCGGCCTCAGGCCTCGATCGCGTCCCCGGGCTCGAGGGCGGAGTAGGTCCCGCCGCCCTGTTCGGTCGCCCACGTGAGCCGGGCGTTCGCCAGCGCCTTCCCGGGAGGCGACAGCAGCATCTCGTGCGTGCCGAACGCCTGGCGGGGTGCGACGGCGACCACGTAGTCCATGACCTCGCTGACCTTCATCCACGGCGCGTTCGCGGGCGCGGCGAGCACCTCGACCGGGACGCCCGGTTCGACGAAGGAGTCGCCCGCGTAGTACAGGGCGTCGTTCACGAGGACGCCCACGTTGTCGATCACCGGCAGCGACTCGTGGATCACGGCGTGCTTCCCGCCGAAGAACCGCAGCCGGAACGGCCCGACCTCCACGGCGTCGCCGGGTGCCACTCGCTCGACCTCGATCCCGGCCGCGGCCGCGGCGCGCACGACGCCGTCCGGCCCGAGGATGCGTACGTGGGGGCTCTTCGCCCGGATGCCGTCCAGCTGCTCGGGCGTCCAGTGGTCGTCGTGCTCGTGCGTGACGACGACGGCCGCCACGCCGGTCGCGTCGTCGAACAGCGGCGTGAACTTGCCGGGGTCGATGATCAGCGTGGCGTCGTCGTCGACGACCTCGAGGGCGGCGTGCTCGTGCTTGGTGATGCGCATGGTCCGAGCCAACACCGGGCCGACGCGCCACGCAACCGCCGCGGCGTCCGGATCGGCGGCGTCGGGCTGCGATGATCTCCGTGTGATCCCTGCACCGAGGCGGCTCCTCGTCGCCGTCAACCCGCTGGCCTCGTTCGGCCGCAACCGTGCCGTCGGTCCGGCCGTCGTCGAACGGCTCGCCGGCGCCGGCCACGACGTCGTGATGCTGCGCGAGGCCAACTTCGAGCTGCTGCGACGCGAGGCGGAGTCGGCGTTCGCGCAGGGGTGCGACGGGGTCGTCGTGGTCGGCGGCGACGGCATGGTGTCGCTCGGCGCGAACCTCGTCGCCGGCACCGGGGTGCCGCTCGGCATCGTGGCCGCGGGCACCGGCAACGACCTCGCCCGCGGGCTCGGCCTGCCGTACGAGGATCCCGCCGCGGCGACCGACGCGCTCCTCGCCGCGCTCGAGCGCGAACCGCGCGCGATCGACGCGGCGCTCGCGCGTCACGGCGAGCACGCCACCTGGTTCGCGTGCATCCTGTCGGCCGGCTTCGACGCGGTGGTGAACGAGCGCGCGAACCGGATGACCCGGCCGCGGGGCCCGAGCCGGTACACCCTGGCCCTGGTGCGCGAGCTGATGACGTTCCGGCCGAGGTCGTACGTGATCACGATCGACGGGGTGCGGCGGGAGCAGAAGGCGATGCTCGTGTCGGTCGCGAACAACCCGTCGCTCGGCGGCGGCATGCGGATCGTGCCGCACGCGGACCTCGCCGACGGGCTGCTCGACGTGTTCATCGTGCATCCGATCAGCCGGGCGCGGCTGCTGGCCGTCTTCCCGAAGGTCTTCGCCGGCACGCACGTCGACCACCCCGCGGTCGAGTTCGCGACCGCGAAGCGCGTCCGGCTGGAGTCCGACCGGGCCGTCGCGTACGCCGACGGCGAGCGGCTCGGCGAGCTCCCGGTGGAGGTCGAGGTGGTCCCCGGAGCCCTCCGGATCTGGGCCTGAGCGAGCCATCCGGCCTCGATTTGGAATCGTCCCGGAACGTGTGTCATACTCTTCAAGTTGCCGAAACGGGAACGGAAACGAAGACACAGAGTTCCCCCACACGGCCCCATCGTTTAGCGGCCTAGGACGCCGCCCTCTCACGGCGGTAGCGCGGGTTCAAATCCCGCTGGGGTCACCACTGGCAACACGGCGAATGCCCCTGCGAATGCAGGGGCATTCGTCGTTTCCGGGGGTGTGCATCGCGATCGCGGCATCCGAACCGAGCCTCCATCGCGGCACCCCCTGACGACGTGTCGCCGAGACGGCACGGGCCCGACGCGGGCGGATGCCTCGCGCCGGGCCCGTGCCGGACGGTCAGTGCCGTGGCGGCCCGGTGAGCACCGGCTCCGCCGGCTCGTGGTGGTCGAGCCCCGGTCGGGCGTCGGGGTACGCCACCGGGATGCCGTCGTGGATCTCGTGCGGGTGCACGCGGTGGTACGACATCCGGTCGATGAGCGCGAGCGCGAGCGCGCTCACGATGAACACCGAGTGGATGATGACCTGCCACATCACGCCGGTCGACGTGTACTTCTCGTCGCCGTCGATGACGCCCGAGTCGGTCATGCCGCCGACCTCGATGAACGTCTTCAGCAGGTGGATCGACGAGATGCCGATGATCGCCATCGCGAGCTTCACCTTGAGCACGTTCGCGTTCACGTGCGACAGCCACTCGGGCTGGTCGGGATGCCCGTCGACGCCGATGCGCGAGACGAAGGTCTCGTAGCCGCCGATGATGACCATGATGAGCAGGTTCGCGATCATGACGACGTCGATGAGGCCGAGGACGGCGAGCATGATCGTCGCCTCGTCGAGGTGGGTCGGATCGTGCAGGACCTCCTCCGCGAGGTGCCACAACTCGATCATGAACACGACGACGTAGATCGCCTGGGCGGCGATGAGGCCGAGGTAGAGCGGCGCCTGCAGCCACCGGCTCGTGAAGATCAGGCCGCCGATCGCGCGCCCCCAGGGCGCGGTGCGGTACGGCGGGGCGGACGGGGAAACGGGGGACTGGGGCGTCGTAGGGGCGCTCACGGTTCTCCTTCTCGTGCGGGCTTCCAGCCTAGGGCGGCCCATCCGATAGACTCCTCCGAAGCGAAGGGGAGTATCCCGCGGGGCGCCAGCTCCGGCCACGATCGTCAGTACGAGCGACAACGTCGACGCTCCGGGCGTGGCGGCGCATGCAATGCGCGGCAGGGAGAGACTTTCGGGTCCTTGCCGTACCCACACACATCCCCGAAAGGTCGCCCGTGCTCCAGCTGCCGCTCTGGTTCGAAGTCGGATCCCTCGTCGTCCTCACGCTCATCCTCATCGGCGACCTGCTCCTCGTGCTGAAGCGCCCGCACGTGCCGTCGTTCAAGGAGTCGACCCTGTGGGTTGTCTTCTACGTCGTGCTCGCCCTCATCTTCGCGGGGCTCATGTACGTGCTCGGCGATGCGGAGCATGCCGGGCAGTTCCTCGCCGGCTGGCTGACCGAGTACAGCCTGTCGATCGACAACCTCTTCGTCTTCGTCATCATCATGGCGAGGTTCGCGGTGCCCAGGAAGCTGCAGCAGGAGGTGCTGATGGTGGGCATCATCATCGCGCTCGTGCTCCGCGGCGTGTTCATCCTGCTCGGCGCCTCGCTCATCGAGAACTTCAGCTGGATCTTCTACATCTTCGGCGCCTGGCTCGTCTGGACGGCGATCCAGCAGGTGCGCGGCGACCACGAGGACGACGACAGCGAGACGTTCGTGGTGCGGATGCTCCGCAAGCGCGTGAACCTCACCGACGAGTACGACGGCGTCAAGGTGCGCACCACGATCGACGGCAAGAAGTTCTTCACGCCGATGCTCATCGTGTTCGTGGCGATCGGCACCACCGACCTGCTCTTCGCGCTCGACTCGATCCCCGCGATCTTCGGGATCACGCAGAGCCCGTTCATCGTGTTCACCGCGAACGTGTTCGCGCTGATGGGCCTGCGCCAGCTCTACTTCCTCCTCGGCGGCCTGCTCGAGCGCCTCGAGTACCTCAAGTACGGCATCGCGTTCATCCTCGCCTTCATCGGCGTGAAGCTCGTCTTCCACGCCATGCACGTCAACGAGCTGCCGTTCATCAACGGCGGCGAGCACATCGAGTGGGCTCCCGAGATCTCGACCTGGATGTCGCTGGGCGTCATCCTCGGCGCCATGGCCGTCGCGACGATCGCGAGCCTCATCAAGGCCCGCCACGACGCGAAGCAGCGCGGCCACAAGCTGATGGACGAGGTGCCCCACTTCACCGAGGACGCGCCGCACCGCGAGGGCTGACGCAGAGCGCCCCGTGCGCGGGCCGGCCTCCACCGAATCGGTAGGGTGGAGGCCGACCGGTGCGCCGGTGCGTATCGGCCGAAGACGGAGGCATGAGGTGGGACGTGTCGATTGACCACGACGAGGTCGCTGCATCGGATGGTGCGGCGATCGTCATCACCCACAGCGCGTCGACCGACGTCGGCCGCGTACGGAGCGTGAACGAGGACTCGTACCTCGCCGAGCTCCCGGTGTTCCTCGTCGCCGACGGCATGGGCGGGCACGCGCGCGGCGACGCCGCGAGCCGCACGGTCGTCGAGACCTTCCGGCGCCACCTCTCCTCCGGCGGGCCGGCGACGCCCGAGCAGGTGCTCGACGCGATCCACACCGCGAACGCCGCGGTCCGGGCGCTCAGCGCCGAGGGCGAGGAGGGCACGGCGGTCGCCGGCACGACGCTCGCCGGCGTGGCGCTCGTCGACTCGGGCGAGGGCGCACTGCACTGGATGGCCTTCAACGTCGGCGACTCGCGGGTCTACCACTGGGACGGCCGCCGCCTCGAGCAGGTGAGCGTCGACCACTCCGCCGTGCAGGAGCTCGTCGACGCGGGCGTGATCGACGCCGCCGACGCCGAGACGCACCCCGACCGCAACGTGATCACGCGCGCCCTGGGCGCCGACGACTTCGTCGACCCCGACGTCTGGCTGCTGCCCACGTCGGGCCGACAGACCTTCCTCATCTGCAGCGACGGCATCACCAAGGAGGTCGACGTGGCGTCGATCGCCGGCGTGCTGGCCGCCCACGGCGGCGACGTCGACGACGTCGAGGGCGTGGCCGGGGAGCTGGTGCGCCTCGCGGTCGACGGCGGCGGCCGCGACAACGCGACCGCGGTCGTCGTGGAGTCGGCGGCGGGTGCCGCCGGGCACCTCGACGGCACCACCCGCGACCCGGGTCGAGGAGACCACGACGATCCGGCCGAGGACACCCGGCCGCGGAGCGGGGACGCACGGTGACCAGGTACGCGATCGACGTGCAGCGCCGCTGGGTCGCGCTCGTGCGCGGGGGAGCGGTGCTCCTGCTGCCGACGCCCGAGGCCGACACGGCCGACGACCTCTGGGCCGCCCTCGGCGCCCCGGAGCCGACCGGCGCGGTGCTCGGCACGCTGACGAGGGGCGGGCTCGCCGACCTGTCGCCGTTCGCCCTCGCGGTGCCGGCCCGGGGCGCGCTCCGCGTCGTCGTGCGCGGCGGCTTCCGCGTACGCGTCGCCGGCGAGGCCGTGACCGGCGCGGAGGTCTCGACCTGGGTCGAGCGGTCGTTCCCCGGAGTGGACGCGTTCGAGGTGCTCGCGCCGTTCGCGAACCCGGTCGCGGGCGACCGCGGCTGGCCGATCGTCGACGGCGTCGTGCCCGCTTCGGTGGTGGCCGTCGGCGCACCGGAGGGTCGGGGCGACGCCGAGGCCCGCGGCGTGGAGGCGACCGGCGCGGTCGCGGCGCCTGCGGCCGACGTCGAGCCGGCGCAGCCGGTCGAGCCGGTGCGACCGGTCGAACCCGATCCCGAGCCCGCGCCGGACGTCCCCGAGGTGCCGACCGCCGCCGAGCAGACGGTCGTTGCCGAGCAGACGATTGTTGCCGAGCAGACGATTGTTGCCGAGCAGACGGTCGTTGCCGAGCAGACGATCCTCCCCGAGTCGACGATGGTGCCCGACGACACGATCCTCGTCGAGCGGGGGGCATCCGGCCACGTCTCCGTCGCCGGCGGGGCATCCGCCGTCGACGACGTCGAGGACCGCACCATCGTCGTCGAGCGGCCGCCGCGCGCGGCGACGTCGCCCGCGGCCGCCGGCGCCGGACTCATCGGCGACCACGACGGGCGCACGATCGTCGTCGAGGACCTGCAGCGGCTGCGCCGCGAGGCGCACGCCGTGGCGGGGGCAGCCGGGTCGGCGCCCGTGCCGCCGGCCGCGCCTCCCGCGACCCCGGCCATCTCCCGCGAGGTGCGCCTGCGGCTGCCCGACGGCACCGAGGAGGCCCTCGCCGGTGAGTTCGTGCTCGGCCGGTCGCCGAGCATCGGCCGGACCGCCGGCACC
The DNA here is from genome assembly GCF_043950245.1 of Agromyces sp. MMS24-K17. Classification (GTDB taxonomy): domain Bacteria; phylum Actinomycetota; class Actinomycetes; order Actinomycetales; family Microbacteriaceae; genus Agromyces. The sequence continues at coordinate 2,589,120 of NZ_CP171640.1, forward strand.
CGCCTGCCGCGCCTGCTGACGGTCGGCGGCGGCGACCCCGACATCTCCAGGAGCCACGTGCGCATCGGCCTCGAGGGCGGCACCATCGTGGTGACCGACCTGCACTCGCGGAACGGCACGCAGGTCGTGCAGCCCGGCCGCGCGCCGGTGAAGCTGCGCGCCGGCGAGCCCACCCCGGTGCTCGTCGGAACGGTCGTCGACCTCGGCGGCGGCTGCGTGATCGCGGTGGTGAAGGCGTGACGCCGCCCGTCGCCGCCGACGCGCCCGAGCTCCCCGGCTACCGCTACGTCGAGCACCTCGGTTCGGGCGGGTTCGCCGACGTGTTCCTCTACGAGCAGCGCCTCCCGCGCCGCAGGGTCGCGGTGAAGGTGCTGCACGCCGACGACCTGGCGCGCGACACCCGCTCGCAGTTCGTCGCCGAGGCGAACCTCATGGCGCAGCTGTCGGCGCATCCGTACATCGTCACGATCTTCCACGCCGACGTCGCCGCCGACGGCCGCCCCTACTTCGTGATGGAGTACTGCTCGGGGCCGAGCCTCGCGACCCGGCTGAAGCGCGCGCCGTTCGGCGTCGAGGAGGCGCTGCGCACGGGCGTGCGCCTCGCGAGCGCCGTCGCGACGGCGCATGCGGCCGGCATCCTGCACCGGGACATCAAGCCGGCGAACGTCCTCACCAACGACTACGGATGGCCCGCGCTCACCGACTTCGGCATCTCGTCGACGCTCGAGGGCGAGGTGCCGGTGCACACGATGACGATCTCGCGCGGCGGCGCGGACGGGACCGGCACGGGGCAGACCGCGGTCGGCCTGAGCGTGCCGTGGTCGCCGCCCGAGCTCTTCGACGACGAACTGCGGCCCGACACCCGCAGCGACGTGTTCGCACTGGCGGCCACCGTGCACAGCCTGCTCGCGGGGCGCTCGCCGTACGAGATCCCGGGGCGGTCGAACGGCACGCTCGACCTCATGGGTCGCATCGAGCGCGGCGCGATCACGCCGATCGGCCGCACCGACGTGCCGCGCAGCCTCGAGGACGTGCTCCGCCGCAGCATGTCGGTGCGGCGGGAGGACCGGCACCAGAGCGCGGTCGAGTTCGCGCGGGCGCTCCAGCGCATCGAGCTCGAGCTCGGCTACTCGCCCACGTCGATCGAGGTGCCGAGCGTCGTCGCCGAGCGGGAGGCCGCGCGGGCGGCGTCCGGCGCGCCGGCCGGGCCGGACGACGTCGGAGGGTCCGACGGCCAGGACTCGGCCGAGGAGACCCGCGCCCGCGTCGTGCAGCAGGTCGTGGCCCAGCCCGGCGCGGAGGCGACGCGGATGCGCGCGCCCGCCGTGATCGACCCGCAGCCCTCGCCGGCCGTCGACGACCGCACGGTCGTGCGCCGGCCGGGCTCGGCCGCACCCGTCGCCCCGGCGGCCACCGTCGCGAACGCGCCGTCGAGGTTCGTCGAGGAGACGGTCGTGCGCACGAAGACCGCGCCGCCCGAGCCGGTCGCGCGGCGCTCGCGCACGGGCCTCGTGGTCGGCGTCGTCGCGGGGCTCCTGGTCGCCGCCGCGGTGACGGTCGGGGTCGTGGTCTCGATGAACACCTCACTCGGCGAGCCCGCCGCGCCCTCGCCGACCGCGGAGACGGGGGAGGACGCCGTCGTGGGCGCCACCGTGCCCGCGCCCGTCGTGGCACCCGGCGTCGTCTCGGCCGACGGCACGACGGCGACGTTCGCGGTCTCGCACGAGGGCGCCGAGGACGGCGACCGCTACCGCTGGGAGCGGGCCGACGGCGTCGGCGACGTGCAGGTCGCCGACGGTCCCGAGATCGTCGTCGAGGGCCTGGCGCCCGGCCAGGTGCTCTGCATCGACGTCAGCGTGCAGCGCGGCAGCAAGTTGTCGGAGCCGACGCGCGGGTGCACGCCGTGAACCCCCTCCGCGTCGAATTCTGCGGCGAGTTCTTCGACGTCGCGCCCGAGACGCCGTTCCGGATCGGTCGGGAGGCCGACCTGGTCGTCGACGACAACCCGTACCTGCACCGCGTCTTCCTCACGCTGGTGGCCGATCACGGGCTCTGGTGGATCGCGAACGTCGGCCAGCTCCTGTCGGCCACGGTGTCGGATGCCACGGGCAGCGTGCAGGCCTGGCTCGCGCCCGGCGCACGACTGCCGATCGTGTTCCGCACGATGCACGTGCTGTTCAGCGCGGGGCCGACGACCTACGACCTGACGATCCACGCGCAGGACGACGTCTACAACACCTCGCTCACCGCGCAGACGACCACGAGCGGCACCACGATGATGCCGGTCGCGCTCACCGCGAGCCAGCGGCTGCTGGTGCTCGCCCTCTCCGAGCGGGTGCTCGCCGACCCCGCCGCCGGGCGCGGGACCGTGCCGTCGTCGGCGGAGGCCGCCGAGCGCCTCGGCTGGAGCATGACGACGTTCAACCGCAAGCTCGACAACGTGTGCGAGAAGCTCGACAAGATCGGGGTGCACGGGCTCCGCGGCGGCCGCGGCAGGCTCGCGACGAACCGCCGCGCGCGGCTCGTCGAGTACGCGGTCGCGACCCGGCTCGTGGGGCCGGAGGACCTGCCGCTGCTCGATGCCGCGGCGGCCGGTGCAGCACCCGCCTGATTCCGACATGGGGAGTACTCCCCGTTTCTGGGGTCTTGCGCATCATGTTAGGTTCGACCTCGGCCCGGCGACGCCGAGAGCCGACTCGTGTCCACGTCTACACGACGAGACGACGAGACGACGACACGACGCTGACCGGGGAGACGCATGGGGGCCTTCACCTCTCGCCTTCGTTCGCGTCGGTCGATCGCCTCGGCGGTCGCGATCGCGGTGCTCGCGGGCGTTCCGCTGACCATCGCGGTGCTGCACCAGGGCTTCCCGGTGACCGATCCCGACCTGCGCGTGCGCGACGTCTGGGTGACGAACGCCGAGGACCTGCTGGCCGGCCGGCTCAACCGGCAGATCGAGGAGCTGGATGCCTCGGTGGCGACCTCCTCGAGCGAGGTCGACGTCTTCCAGCACGGCGACGACGCGTTCCTCTACGACCCGGCCGGCGGCGCCATCGAGCGCATCGACCCGTCGTTCACGACGCTCGTCCAGCGGGTCGACGTGCCGCCGGCGTCGACGGTCGCCTACGGCGGGGAGACCCTCGCGGTGCTCTCGCCGAACGGCGAGCTGTGGGCGATCCCGGCCGGCGGTGAACTCGCGTTCGACTGGCGCGGCACCGATCCGCTCGTCGAGGTGGGCGACGGCGCCCGGGTCGCGGTGAGCGCCGAGGGCACGATCTTCGTCACCGACCCGGCCGAGGGCGAGGTGCTCGAGTTCCGCCGCGGCGCGAACGAGCCGACCGCGACGACCGAGGTCGGCAAGCTCGAGGCGCACCAGCTCGCGGCGGTCGGGGAGCGCGCCGTCGTGCTCGACACCGACGGCGACCGGCTCCTCGTCGGCGACCGGGTGATCGAGCTCCCGGCGCACGGACTGCGGCTCCAGCAGTCCGGTCCCGAGCACGGCTCGGCGCTCGTCGCGACCGCCGACGCGCTGCTCGACGTGCCCCTTGGCGGCGGCGACGTGCGCGAGATCCCCAGCGAGGGCCTCGCCGCGGAGTCGGCCCAGGGCGTCGCCGCGCCGGTACGGGTCGGCAGCTGCGCGCACGCCGCGTGGGCCGACGCGGGCCGCTACCTCGCGGTGTGCGACGGCCAGGAGCCGAAGGGCGTCGACCTCGACCAGTCGACGGCGGGCGGCCGCCTGGAGTTCCGCGTCAACCGCGACGTCGTCGTGCTGAACAACCTCGCCAACGGCGACTCGTGGCTGGTCGACTCCGACCTCCGCCTGGTCGACAACTGGGAGGAGGTCACGCCGCCCGACGAGACCGACGAGCTCGAGGGCGACGAGAAGAGCGCCCAGCAGACGTTCGAGGACACCCTCGCCGAGCGCACCGACCAGAACCGCCCGCCGACCGCGCGCGACGACGACGTCGGCGTGCGTCCGGGCCGCTCCACGATCGTCGAGGTGCTCGCCAACGACACCGATCCCGACGGCGACGTGCTCACCATCGCGACCGTCACGGGGGTGTCGGAGTCCGCCGGGGTGCTCGACGTCATCGACGGCGGGCGTGCCCTGCAGTTCACGCCGGCCGAGGGCGCGGTGGGGACCACCTCGTTCCGCTACGCCGTCGACGACGGCCGCGGCGGCGTCGCCGAGGCATCCGTGAACCTGCGCATCGTGCCGCTCACCGAGAACTCGGCGCCCGAGGCCGAGCGGAACGGCGCCGTGAGCGTCGAGCAGGGCCAGCAGATCTCGTACAACCTGCTCGCCGACTGGCGCGACCCCGACGGCGACGACCTCTTCCTCGTCGACGCCTCGCCGCGCAGCGGCGACGTGGTGCGCACCAGCCCCGACGGGTTCATCACGTTCGAGCACCGCTCCGCCGAGCTCGGCACGAAGGAGGTCGCGTACACGGTCTCCGACGGCACCACGACCGCCACCGGCACGTTCACCGTCGACGTGAAGACCACCGGCTCGCTGAACCCGGTCGGCACACCCGACTACGCCCGCGCGTTCCCGGGCGAGCCGATCGTCATCGAGCCGCTCGCGAACGACCTGACCCCGTCGGGTGCGCCGCTCCAGCTCCTCGGCGTGGCCGAGCCGCCCGCGGGCGCGAACCTCGCCGTGAACGCCGAACGCGGCACGCTCACCTTCTCGGCGATCGAGCCGGGGGAGTACATCTTCCTCTACGACCTGGGCGCCGGCGCGAACGTGAGCCAGGGGCTCGTGCGCGTGCAGGTCGTCGAGCCGCCCGCCGACGCGCCACCGCCGATCGCGGTGAAGGACACGGCGTACCTGCGGCCGGGCGAACCCGTCACCGTGCCGGTGCTCGCGAACGACGTCTCGCCTTCGGGGCGGGTGCTCGCCGTGCAGTCGGTCGACGACCGCGCCACCGAGGGACTCGTCTCCGTCGAGCTCATCACGAACACCGTCGTGCGGGTCAGCGCCTCCGGCGCGATCGACCAGCAGCTGCAGTTCGAGTACACCGTCTCCGACGGCATGAACACCGCGACCGCGACCGTCACCGTCGTACCGGTGCCGCCGCTCGTCAAGCACCAGCCGCCCGTCGGCGTGGACGACACCGCGATCGTGCGCGCCGGCGACATCGTGACGGTGCCCGTGCTCGCGAACGACTACCACCCCGACGCGGCCGCGTTCCACCTCCTCCCCGACCTCGACCAGACCGGGGCATCCGACGGCCTCGCGTTCGTCGACGGCGACAAGGTGCGCTTCCAGGCGCCCGATGCGGCCGGCGTGCGCACGATCTCGTACGCGATCACCGACGACGCCGAGCAGGAGGCGCGCGCGACGCTCACCATCACGGTCATCGGCCGCGAGGGCGAGAACCGGCCGCCGGTGCCGACGCCGCTCACCTCGCGCACCTTCGCCGGGTCGGCCGTGCGGATCGACGTGCCGCTCGACGGCATCGACCCCGACGGCGACTCCGTCATCATCCGCCAGATGGGCACGGCGCCCACCCTCGGGCGGATCATCGACCGCACGAGCACGTCGTTCACGTACGAGGCGTTCGACGGCACGAGCGGCACCGACACCTTCTCCTACGAGGTGCAGGACGCGCTCGGCGCGTCGGCGACCGGCACGATCCGCATCGGCGTGATCCCGCGGCCGCCGGTGCAGCTGCCGCCGACCGCCGTCGACGACCTGATCGAGATGAAGCCGGGCCGCACGGTCGGCGCCGAGGTGCTGCTGAACGACACCGACCCGAGCGGCTACTCGCTGCGCGTGTCCGACCTGCCCGAGGTCGACGAGGGCATCGAGGCCGAGATCCGCGACCTGCGTCGCGTCGTCGTCACGGCGCCCGAGCAGGAGGGCGCGTACACGATCCGCTACGAGATCTCGAACGGGCACGGCGGCGTCGACTCCGCCTTCCTCCAGGTCGCGGTCAGCGAGGACGCGGTGATCGACCCGCCGACGGCGGAGGACCAGGTCATCGAGCCCGAGCAGGTCGTCGCCGGCGAGCCGATCGTCGTCGACGCGCTGAAGGACGCCACCAACCCGGGCGGCCTCGTCGAGGACCTCGCCGTCACGGTCGAGGGTCCGAACGCCGGGCGCGCCGAGGTGGCGTCCGACGGCACCATCGTCGTCGAGCCGGGCCGCCAGCGGTACGCCGTCGCGTTCCGCCTCACGAACGAGCTCGACGACCTCTCGGCGATGGCGTTCGTGATCGTGCCGCCGGTGCCCGGCGCCGACGACGTCCCCGTCACCGAGACGCAGCGGCCGAAGACCAAGGAGGAGCTCGAGGCCGAGGAGCGGGCGAAGTTCCCCGCGCCGCACCTGAAGGACCTCCCCGAGATCATCGTGCCGATGAACGGCAGCAAGTCGTGGAAGGTCGACGAGCTGGTGGAGGTTCCGTCGGGCCAGCCGGCGACGATCCTGTCGGCCTCGGCGTCGTACGCACGCTCCGACCCGTTCATCGGCTCCACCGAGCTGCGCTTCCAGCCGGAGACCGACTACCGCGGACCGGCGACCCTCACGTTCGAGGTGACCGACGGCACGAGCGCCGACGACCCCGTCGGGCGCAAGGCCGTGCTGACGCTGCCCATCACCGTCGGCGACCCCGGCTACAACGACGTGCCGCCGGCGTTCACCCCCCGGGCCGAGACGATCGAGGCCGGCGAGGCGGCGATCGAGATCGACCTGCGGCAGTCGACCGACCAGCCCAACCGGGACAACATCGAGAAGGTCGCCTACGGCAACCTGAAGGGCACGACGGCCGACATCCAGGCCACCATCGTCGACGGCGCGACGCTGCAGGTCTCCGCGCCGCTCGGCGTCCAGCCGGGCACGTCGACGCGCCTCACCTTCGACCTCACGTTCAACGAGTTCACGGTGCCGGGGTACGTCGACATCAAGGTCGTGTCCTCGACCCGAGCGCTGCCTCGGGCGGTCGCCGACCCGTCGACCGGCGAGATCGAGATGACCCGTTCCCAGTCGCGGGCGATCGACGTGCTCGCGAACGACTTCAACCCGTTCGCACAGGACGGCGTGCCGCTGCGCGTCGTCGCGGCCGCCATCGAGCAGTCGAGCGTCGGGTCGAACGCCTCGGTCTCGTTCACGGCGACCGGCATCACGGTGCGCACGGGCTCGGCGTTCACGGGCACCCTCAGCGTGATCTACCGCATCGAGGACGGCACGAAGGACCCGCTGCGCCAGGTGCAGGGGCGCGTGACGGTCGTGGTGCGCGACATCCCGGATGCCCCGGCCCGGCCGACCGCGACCGCCGGCGACGGGAGCGCCGGCCTGACCTGGACGGCGCCCGCGAACAACAACTCGCCGATCACCGGCTACGTCGTCACCTGGAGTGGCGGCAGCACCGGCAGCAAGAACTTCGCCGCCTCGGCGGCGGGCACCGCCCAGCCGATCACCGGCCTGAACAACGGGTCCGCCTACACCTTCACCGTGCAGGCGATGAACGCGAAGGGCACGAGCGGCGCGTCGCAGGCGTCGAACGCCGTCACGCCGTGGGGCACGCCGACCGCGGTGCAGAGCCTCGGCCTCACCAAGGGCGGCGACGCGCCGACGACGGTGCGCGCCGACTGGAACGCACCGTCGCAGACCGGCGGTGGCGGCATCACCTACCGCGTCCGCATCGACGGCGGCGGTTGGGAGAACACCGGCAGCTCATCGGCGAAGTCGTGGTCGGGCGTCGGCGCCGGCACCCACACCGTCGAGGTCTACGCGGTCAACGGCGGCGGAAAGCAGGGCCCGACCTCCACGGCGCGCATCACCGTCTCCGACCCGCCGCCGCCCAGCCCCTCCGGCCGGATCGGCAAGGGCCCGAGCCGCTCGTGCGACAGCGGCGGCGGCGGCTGCGCCGAGGTCCGCATCACCTTCCAGGACATGGACCCGGGCACCTACCGCGTGTTCGCGACCGTCAACGGCGGGTCGTGCTGCAGCTACCAGCAGACCATCGTGATCGGCGCCTCCGGCCAGATCCAGCTGCAGAACCACCTCGGCCGTCGCTCCGCGAGCGAGACCATCGCGGTCCGCTTCGAGAACGTCAGCGGCGGCACCTCGGTCTCGCTCGGCGCGATCAGCGCGACGACGTGGAACAACATGGCCTACAACACGTGGTGACCCGAGTGCGCCACCACCTCGACCGATCGACCAAGGAGCAGCATCCATGCCCGTGACCCAAGAGCAGGCGCAGTGGTTCCACGACGCCTTCGGCCGGCTGGTCGACAACATCGACCAGGCGATCCTCGGCAAGCGCGACGTCATCGCGCTCGTGCTCACGGCGTTCCTCTCCGACGGGCACGTCCTGCTCGAGGACTTCCCGGGCACGGGCAAGACGGTGCTCGCGAAGGCGCTCGCGAACACCCTCGACGGCACGCACTCGCGCATCCAGTTCACGCCGGACCTGCTGCCCTCGGATGTCACGGGCGTCACGATCTACGACCAGGGCAAGGGCCGGTTCGAGTTCCACCGCGGCCCGATCTTCGCGTCGATCGTGCTCGCCGACGAGATCAACCGCGCCAGCCCGAAGACGCAGTCGGCGCTGCTCGAGGTCATGGAGGAGGGCCGCGTCACGGTCGACGGCGTCGGCTACGAGGTCGAGCCGCCCTTCATGGTGATCGCGACGCAGAACCCGGTTGAGCAGGCCGGCACCTACTCGCTGCCCGAGGCGCAGCTCGACCGCTTCCTCATCAAGACGTCGCTCGGCTACCCCGATCACGACACCGCCGTCGCCCTCCTCATCGACTCGGCGAACCGCGCCCGCGCCGCCGGCGTCACGCCGATCATCGCGTCGGCGTCGATCACCGCGATGGCCAAGCTCGCCTCCGAGGTCTACGTCGACCCGGCGGTGCTGTCGTACCTCAACCAGCTCGTCTCCGCGACGCGCGAGCACCCCGACGCGGCGCTCGGCGTCAGCATGCGCGGCGCGCTCGCACTCGCCCGAGCGGTGAAGACGTGGGCGATCTCCCAGGGCCGCACGTACGCCACGCCCGACGACGTCCGCGAGCTGGCGGTGCCGGTGCTCGCGCACCGCATCATCGTCGACCCCGAGGCGGAGTTCACGGGCACGACCGCGCAGGACATCGTCGAGCGCGCGCTGACCGACGTCGCGCCGCCGGCCTACCGGGCGGCATGACGGCGGCCGACCGGCTCCGGCCGCGGCGCCCCTCGCAGGGCTGGTACGCGCTCCGGACCGTCTCCCGCTCCGCGGCGCGCACGGCGCAGTCCGCCGGGGCGGGCCTCGCGCACGCCGGGCGGCGGGTCGCGGCGACGGTCGAGCCGGTCACGGGCGTCGTCTCCACGATCGGATGCCTCGTCTTGGCTGCGGCCGTGGTCGCCGGCGCGATCGCGCTCGCCCTCGGCTGGGTCGAGTTCGCGTTCGTCGGCGCGACCCTGCTCGGTGCGATGCTGCTGGCGATCCCGTTCGTGTTCGGCCGGGTGCGCTACCGCGTCGAGGTCGAGCTCCAGCCGCGTCGGGTCGTCGCGGGCGAGCGTGCGCTCGGCCGGCTCCTCGTCGTGAACGACGGGACGACGGCGTCGGTCCCCGCACGCATGGAGCTGCCGGTCGGCAGGGGCCTCGCCGAGTTCCGCATCCCGCAGCTCGCCCCGTCGGCGCAGCACGAGGAACTCTTCGCCGTGCCGACGCAGCGTCGCGCGGTGATCGTCGCGGGGCCGGCGGTGTCGGTGCGCGGCGACGAGCTGGGACTGCTGCGGCGCACGGTGCGCTGGAGCGATCCGGTGGAGCTCTTCGTCCACCCGCGCACGGCACGGTTGAAGCCGTCGGCGGCGGGCCTCGTGCGCGACCTCGAGGGCGAGGTCACCTCCACGATCACCGACCACGACATCTCGTTCCACGCGCTGCGGAACTACGAGCCGGGCGACCCGCTCCGCAACGTCCACTGGCGCAGCTCCGCCCGCACCGGGCAGCTCATGGTGCGCCAGTACGAGGAGACCCGGCGCTCGCAGCTCCTGCTGCTGCTGTCGACGGATGCCTCGCACTACGCAGACGAGGACGAGTTCGAACTCGGCGTGTCGATCTTCGCGTCGCTCGGGGTCCAGGTCGTGCGCGACGGCACCGAGATGGCCGCCCAGACCGAGTCCCGCCAGCTCCGCACGTCGACGGCGACGAGCCTCCTCGACGACGCGAGCCGGATCGAGGCATCCGCCGCGCCGTCGTCGCTGCGCGAGTTCGCGCGCGACGCGTCGCGCCGGCTGCCGGCGGCGAGCGTCGTCATCGCCGTGGTCGGCTCGCGCCTGCCGCTCGCCGAGGTGCGGGCGGTCGCCGCGTCGTTGTCGTCGGACGTGCAGTTCCTCGCGTTCCGTGCCCACGCGGGCTCGGACGCCCGGATCGGCAAGGTGGGCGGCAGCCCGGTCGCGACCGTCGGCGACCTCGGCGAGCTCGCCGCCGTCGTGAGGAAGGTCCGACCGTGAGGCGCATCCCCCTGACGAGCGTCGTCGACCTCGTCGTGCTCAACGTGCTGAGCCTCGTGGCCGTGGCCGGCTACGAGACGAGCTTCGGCGACCTGAACTTCCTGCTCGCCGCCGTCGGCGGGCTGCTCGTCGGCACCGCCTCGGCGGTGGCCGGCACCCTCCTGCGCCTCCCGGTGCTGCCGACCGTGCTGCTGGGGCTCGCCGCCTACTTCCTGCTCGGCACCCCGTTCACCATGCCGGCCCAGGGCATCGCGGTCGTGCTGCCGAGCCTCGCGTCGCTCGCCGGGCTGGCGGCCGGCGCGGTGTTCGGCTGGGCCGACATCGTGACGATCGGCACGCCCGTCGAGGCGCCGTACTACGTGGCCGCCGTGCCGTACGTGGCGACCTGGCTGGTGTCGCTCGTCGGCGGCCTGCTCGTGCTCCGGTGGCTGCCGAAGCGGCGCACGGTGCTGCGGGCCGCGGTCCTGCTCGTCGGCCCGGTGGTGCTCTACCTGTCGGGCATCCTGCTCGGCACCGACGAGTCGTACCTCGCCGCGCTCCGCGGCGTCGCGTTCGCGGCGATCGCGCTGGTCTGGCTGGCCTGGCGCCGGGGCGCGGCCGTCGACGTCGAGCACGGCGGCGCCCCGCGTCCGCTCGGCCGCCGACTCGCGGGCTCGTCCGCGGTCGTCGGCGGTGCGGTCGTGCTCGGCGTCGTCGCCGGCCTCGCCTGGGCGCCGGTGTCGACCGACCGCTACGTGCTGCGCGACGAAATCGTGCCGCCGTTCGACGCGCGCGAGTTCTCGAGCCCGCTCGCCGGGTTCCGGAAGTACACGAAGGACCTCGCCGAGGAGCCGCTGTTCACGGTCTCCGGCCTCGAGCCGGGCGACACCATCCGGCTGGCCACCATGGACGCGTACTCGGGGCGGCTCTGGAACGTCGCCGGCCCGGAGTCGGCCGTCGCCGACGGCGGCTACGCGATCGTGGGGGAGACCCTGCCGCAGCCCTCCCTCGCCGACCTCGGCAGCGAGCGCGACGTCACCGTGGAGGTCACGGGCTACGACGACGTGTGGCTGCCGACCGTCGGCTACGGCGAGCAGCTCACGCTCGTCGATCGCGGCAGCAGCGAACGCGCCGGCGACGTGCGCTACAACGCCGACGCGGGCACCGCCGTGCTCACGAGCGGCGTCGCGGACGGCGCCCGCTACGAGTTGCGCGCCCGCGTGCAGCGGGAGCCCGACACCTCGCAGCTCGTCGACGTGCCCGTCGCCCGCGTCGACGGCGGACCGGTGCAGAACGTGCCCGACGTCGTCGACGCGAAGGCCGACGAGTACGCGGGGGATGCCACGAGCGCGATCGAGCAGCTCCGGGCGATCGAGACCGCACTGAAGACGAACGGGTTCCTCAGCCACGGGCTCGCGTCCGACGCGATCGCCTCGCGCGCCGGGCACGGCGCCGACCGCCTCGTCGAGCTGTTCACGCGGTCCGAGATGATCGGCGACGAGGAGCAGTACGCGTCGGCGATGGCGCTCATGGCTCGCCACCTCGGGTACCCGGCGCGCGTCGTCATGGGCTTCGCCCCCGAGGTCGACTCCGCCTCCGACGAGGTCGAGGTGCTCGGCTCGCAGGTCACCGCCTGGGTCGAGGTGCCGTTCGAGGGGGTCGGCTGGATCTCGTTCCGCCCGACCCCCGACCAGGTCGACGTGCCGCAGGAGCAGACCCCGAAGCCGAAGAGCGAGCCGCAGCCGCAGGTGCGGCAGCCGCCCCGGGCGGAGCGCGCGGAGGACGACCTGCTGACCACGGTCGAGATCGACGACACCGAGGACGACGACCGCGATCGCCCCTTCCGGATCCCGGAGTGGGTCTGGATCGCCGCCGGGTCGCTCCTGGTGCCGCTGGCCATCGTGTTCCTGCCGATGCTCGCCGTGTCGCTGCTGAAGCGCCGGCGCCGCTCCCGCCGGCGCGGCGACGCGAACGACCGCAGCGTGGCCGGCGCCTGGGAGGAGTTGCTCGACCGCAGCGCCGAGCTCGGCCTCGAGCCGCCCGAGCGCGCCTCGCGCCTGCAGGCGGCGCAGGTGCTCGAACGGCAGCTCGACGAGCAGGGACTCGCGCCCGTCGTCGACGGCCGCCCGGTGAGCCTCGCGCAGCTGGCGGTGACGGTGGACCGCGAGGTGTTCGACGGGCTGGAGGTGACGGACGCGACCGTGACGCAGCGGTGGACCGAGGCCGACGCCGTCGCCGCGGCGATCGCGTCGACCGCCGGCCGGGCGCGACGGCTCGTCGCCCGATACCGGTTCCGGCGGCGTCGCCGTCGCTCGTAGAGTGGTGGCGTGGCAGAGCCGGAGTTCATCGTCCCTCCCCCCGGGTTGCTCCCGGACGCGGAGCCCCCGCGCCCCAAGGAGCCGGCGCCGGAGTCGACCACGCGCCTCGCCGCGCTGAACCAGACCCTTGGGCGGGCGCCGATCGCGGTGCCCGCCGCCCCGCTGCCGCCCGCCCCGCTGCCGCCCGGCCCGGGGCATCCGCCCGCGCTCACCCGCCCGCCCGCGCCGCCGCAGCTCGACCCGACCCATGCCGCCCCCGCACCGCCCGCTGCGCCTCCCGCGCCGCCCGCGCCCGCGCCCGCGGCTCCCGCCGCGTCGGCGCCGGCGCCTCCGAACCTCTCCCCGGCCCCGGTGACGGCGCCCACGCCGATCCCGACGTTCGGCGCCGGTGCGGGGTATCCGCCCGCCCAGCCCGCGCCGCGCGCGGTGCCCGCCTGGCGCCTGCGCACCTCCGTCGGCGGCGAGATCGTCGTGGCGGGGCGCGTGGTGCTCGGCCGGGCGCCCTCGGCCGACGACTACGCACCGGGCACGGTCGTGGTGCCGCTGCACGATCCGGCCCGCACCGTGTCGAAGGTGCACGCGATCGTCGAGCCCGTCGACGGCGCGCTGCTCGTCGCCGATGCGAACTCGACGAACGGCGTGCGGATCCGCCGCCCGAACGGCGACGTGCTCGACCTGGCGGCCGGCACCTCGGCGCACGTCGAGCCCGGATCCGTGCTCGAGCTCGGGCGCTTCGAGCTCGCGGTGGAGGGGCCCGCACCCGTCGCGCGGTGACGACCGGTCCGAGCGGCGGTGTACCCTGAACAGGTGCGTGCGCCACGACTTCTGCTTCGGTGCCGCGGCGGGGCTTCGTTCTAGAAGCCGGTCCCCGTCGCGGAGTCCGTCGTCGGCTGACCGCAGATGTTGAGGAAGCGAAGTCAATGAACGAACCCACTGCCCAGAGTCGTCCGCGCACCGAGGGTCGTCCGCGCACCCTGGCCGAGAAGGTCTGGGACGCCCACCTGGTGAAGAAGGGTGAGGACGGCACCCCCGACCTCATCTACATCGACCTGCACCTGGTGCACGAGGTCACGAGCCCCCAGGCCTTCGACGGCCTGCGGATGGCCGGCCGGCCCGTCCGTCGCCCCGACCTGACGATCGCGACGGAGGACCACAACACCCCGACGCTCGACATCGACAAGCCGATCGCCGACCTGACGAGCCGCACCCAGATCGAGACGCTGCGCCGCAACGCCGCCGAGTTCGGCATCCGCCTGCACTCGCTCGGCGACAAGGAGCAGGGCATCGTGCACGTCGTGGGTCCGCAGCTGGGCCTCACCCAGCCGGGCATCACCGTGGTGTGCGGCGACAGCCACACGTCGACGCACGGCGCCTTCGGCGCGATGGCGTTCGGCATCGGCACGAGCGAGGTCGAGCACGTGCTCGCCACGCAGACGCTGCCGCTGAAGCCGTTCAAGACCATGGCGATCAACGTCGAGGGCACGCTGCGCCCTGGCGTCACCGCGAAGGACATCATCCTCGCCGTGATCGCGAAGATCGGCACCGGCGGCGGCCAGGGCTACGTCCTGGAGTACCGCGGCAGCGCCATCCGCTCGCTGTCGATGGACGGCCGCATGACGATCTGCAACATGTCGATCGAGGCGGGCGCGCGCGCCGGCATGGTCGCACCGGATGACACGACCTTCGCGTACCTCGAGGGCCGGGCGCACGCGCCGCAGGGCGACGACTGGGAGGCCGCCGTCGCGTACTGGCGCACCCTCGCGACCGACGAGGGCGCCGAGTTCGACGCCGAGGTGTCCATCGACGCCGACGCGCTCGAGCCGTTCGTGACCTGGGGCACCAACCCCGGGCAGGGCGTCTCGCTGAGCGAGCGGGTGCCCGACCCGGCGTCGATCGAGGACCAGCACGAGCGCGCCGCCGCCGAGCGGGCGCTGGAGTACATGGACCTGGCCGCCGGCACGCCGCTGAAGGACGTGCACGTCGACGCCGTGTTCATGGGCTCCTGCACGAACAGCCGCATCGAGGACCTGCGCGCCTTCGCGTCGATCGTCAAGGGCCGCAAGAAGGCCGACGGCGTCCGCGTCATGGTGGTCCCGGGCTCCGCCCGGGTGCGCCTGGAGGCCGAGGCCGAGGGCCTCGACGAGGTGTTCCGCGAGTTCGGCGCCGAGTGGCGCTTCGCGGGCTGCTCGATGTGCCTCGGCATGAACCCCGACCAGCTCGCGCCGGGGGAGCGCTGCGCGTCCACGTCGAACCGCAACTTCGAGGGCCGTCAGGGCAAGGGCGGCCGCACCCACCTGGTGTCGCCGCTGGTCGCCGCGGCGACCGCGATCCGCGGCACGCTGTCGAGCCCGTGGGACCTGGAGCAGGACGGCCTGGTCCCCGCCGGCGCCGCGCAGACCGAGGAAGGCCGCTGACATGGAGAAGATCACGACCGTCACCGGCGTCGCCGTGCCGCTGCGCCGTTCGAACGTCGACACCGACCAGATCATCCCCGCGGTGTTCCTGAAGCGCGTCACCAAGACCGGCTTCGACGACGCCCTCTTCCACGGCTGGCGGCAGGACCCGGAGTTCATCCTGAACCAGCCCGCCTACGCGGGGGCCAAGGTCCTCATCGCGGGCCCCGACTTCGGCACGGGCTCCAGCCGCGAGCACGCCGTGTGGGCGCTGCGCGACTACGGCTTCGACGTCGTCGTGAGCTCGCGGTTCGGCGACATCTTCCGCGGCAACTCGGGCAAGCAGGGCCTGCTGGCCGCCCAGGTCGCGTACGAGGACATCGAGCGCATCTGGGAGGTCGTCGAGGCCGACCCGGGAATGCCGGTGACGGTCGATCTCGTTGCACGAACGGTGAGCGCAGGGTCGCTCACGGTGCCGTTCGACATCGACGACTACACTCGGTGGCGGTTGCTCGAGGGCCTCGACGACATCGGACTGACCCTCAGAGACGAAGACGCCATCGCCGGATTCGAGGCACATCGAGAGGCGTGGCGGCCCAAGACGCTCCCCATCCGGGAGCAGGCAGGAACAGGGAGCTGAGTGAACACCCTCGTGGATGACGCCAAGCAGCACGGATCCGCGGTCGGCCTTCCGGTCGACCGGATCACGATCAACGGCGGCAAGCCGCTGCGCGGGCGGATCGAGCTCAAGGGCGCGAAGAACCTCGTCACCAAGGCGATGGTCGCGGCCATCCTCGGCGACGGCCCCAGCGTGCTGAAGGACGTCCCGAACATCAGCGACGTGCGGATCGTCCGCGGCCTCCTCGAGGTCCACGGCGTCACCGTGACCGAGGGCGACCCCGACGAGCTCATCCTCGATCCGTCGGGTGTGGCGCAGGCGCACATGGCCGACATCGACGCCCACGCGGGCTCGAGCCGCATCCCGATCCTGTTCTGCGGTCCGCTGCTGCACAAGATCGGCGAGGCGTTCATCCCCGACCTGGGCGGTTGCCGCATCGGCGACCGGCCGATCGACTACCACCTCGAGGTGCTCCGCAACTTCGGCGCCATCGTCGAGAAGCTGCCCAGCGGCATCCGCATGTCGGCGCCCGACGGCCTGCACGGCGCGAAGGTGGCCCTGCCGTACCCGAGCGTCGGCGCGACCGAGCAGGTGCTGCTCACCGCCGTCCTCGCGAACGGCATCACCGAGCTGAGCGGCGCGGCGATCGAGCCCGAGATCATGGATCTCATCAACATCCTCCAGAAGATGGGCGCGATCATCACGGTCGAGACCGACCGCGTCATCCGCATCGAGGGGGTGGAGCGCCTGACCGGCTACCGCCACCGCGCGCTCTTCGACCGCAATGAGGCCGCGAGCTGGGCGGCCGCCGCGCTCGCGACCGACGGCGACATCTTCGTCGGCGGCGCGCGCCAGGCCGAGATGCTCACGTTCCTCAACGTGTTCCGCAAGGTCGGCGGCGCGTTCGACATCGAGGACGACGGCATCCGCTTCTACCACCCCGGTGGCGAGCTCAAGCCGGTCATCATCGAGACCGACGTGCACCCCGGCTTCATGACCGACTGGCAGCAGCCGCTCGTGGTCGCCCTCACGAAGGCGAAGGGCGTCTCGATCGTGCACGAGACCGTCTACGAGCAGCGCTTCGGCTTCGTCGACGCCCTGGTCGAGATGGGCGCCTCGATCGAGGTCCACAAGGAGTGCCTCGGCGCGGGCGCGTGCCGGTTCGGCCAGCGCAACTTCCAGCACTCGGCCGTCATCTCCGGCCCGTCGCGCCTCGTCGGCGCCGACGTCGAGGTGCCGGACCTGCGCGGCGGCTTCAGCCACCTGATCGCCGCGCTCACGGCCGAGGGTCGCTCGACCGTGTCGAACGTCGGGATCATCGCTCGCGGCTACGAGAACTTCCTCGGCAAGCTGGAGCAGTTGGGCGCCGACTTCGAGCTCGAGCGGTGAGCCGTCCCGTGACGGGAGGCGGCGAGGGCACGGCGACGTCGAAGCGGATCCGCTCCGAGAAGCGTCGGCCGTCGTTCTTCTGGCTTCTCGCCGCGCTCGTGCTGCCGCTCTGGAACCTGTCGGTGAAGTACCGGTTCCACGGGAAGCCGCTGCCGCAGGAGGGCGCGTTCGTCCTCTCGCCGAACCACTACAGCGAGATCGACCCGCTCGTGATGGGCGTGGCCACGTGGAAGCTGGGGCGCCTGCCGCGCTTCCTCGCCAAGGCCTCCCTGTTCAAGGTGCCCGTGCTCGGCTGGATCCTCCGCACGAGCGGCCAGATCCCCGTCGAGCGCACCGGCACGCAGAGCCACTCGGCGCTCCGCGCCGCGGAGGAGCTGGTCGAGAAGGGCCGGCTCGTCATCGTCTACCCCGAGGGCTCGCTGACCCGCGACCCCGGGCTGTGGCCGATGCGCGGCAAGACGGGCGCGGTGCGCATCGCGCTGGAGCGGGACATCCCGCTGATCCCCGCCGCCCACTGGGGCACCCAGGCGATCATGCCGCGGTACGGCAAGAAGATCAGCCTCTTCCCGCGCAAGACCGTCGACGTCATCGTCGGCGAACCGCTCGACCTGTCGCGCTTCCGCGACAAGCCGCTCGACCAGTCGACGCTGCTGGCCGCGACCGCCGAGCTGATGGACGCGATCGCCGCGCTCCTCGCCGAGCTCCGCGGCGAGCCCGCGCCGGCGGAGCGCTGGGACCCGGCGGTCCACGGCCAGAAGGAGATCGGCCGCATTGAAGAGTAGGACGCCGTCCCGGAAGGGGCCGGGCAAACGCGTCGCCGTCCTCGGCGCCGGCAGTTGGGGCACGACGTTCGCGAAGATCCTCGCCGACGGCGGCGCGGACGTCGTCGTCTGGGCGCGCCGGCCCGAGCTGGCCCGGGAGATCCAGGAGGGCAAGCGCAACTCCGACTACCTGCCGGGCGTGAACCTCCCGACGAACCTGCGCGCGACGAGCCGGCTCGACCTCGCGGTCGCCGGCGCCGAGCAGGTGTACGTCTCGGTTCCGAGCCAGTCGCTGCGCGAGAACCTGAAGATCCTGGCGCCGCACCTGCACGCCGACGCCATCGTGGTGTCGCTCATGAAGGGCGTCGAGAAGTCGAGCGGCCTGCGCATGAGCGAGGTCATCGGCGAGGTGCTCCGCATCGACCCGTCGCAGGTCGCGGTCGTCAGCGGCCCGAACCTGGCGCTCGAGATCGCGAAGGAGCAGCCCACGGCGGCGGTCGTGGCATCCGACAGCCTCGAGACCGCGCAGGCCGTCGCCTCCGTCGCCCGCAACCGGTACTTCCGCTCGTTCGTGAACACCGACGTCATCGGCACCGAGTTCGGCGGCGTGCTGAAGAACCTCATCGCCGTCGCGATCGGCATCGTCGACGGCGTGGGCTACGGCGAGAACACGAAGGCGTCGATCATCACCCGCGGCCTCGTCGAGATGACCGACTTCGCGGTCGCCTACGGCGCCCACCCCGACACCCTCTCCGGCCTGGCCGGGCTCGGCGACCTCATCGCCACGAGCCAGTCCCCGCTGAGCCGCAACAACACCGCAGGGCGACTGCTCGGCCAGGGCTACCGGCTCGCCGACGTCGTCAACCAGATGCAGCAGACCACGGAGGGCCTCGCCTCGGTCGGCCCGGTCCTCGAACTCGCGAAGGCGAAGGGCGTCGAGATGCCCATCGTCGAGCAGGTCCGACAGGTGCTCGCGGGCACCATGGACCCGAAGGACATCGCGCCGCACCTCACGACCGACGACGAGCCCCAGGGCGAAAGGACATTGGATGGACAAGCTCAGGGTGGCTCTGCTCTTCGGCGGGCGTTCAAGCGAGCACTCGATCAGCTGCGCGACGGCGGGCGGGGTACTCGGGGCGCTTGACCGCGACCGGTTCGAGGTGATCCCGGTCGGGATCACCCGCGACGGCGCGTTCGTGCTGGAGTCGGACGACCCGGGGCGGTTCGCCCTCGACCCGGCCCACCTGCCCGAGGTCGTCGACAACGGCACGCGGGTGCGCTGGCCGGAGAGCGCCGCGTCGCGCGAGCTGCGGGTCGCCGGGGCGGATGGCTCGGGCGAGCGTTCGCTCGGCGACGTCGACGTGGTCTTCCCGATCCTGCACGGCCGCTTCGGCGAGGACGGCACGGTCCAGGGCCTGCTCGAGCTCGTCGGCCTCCCGTACGTCGGCAACGGCGTGCTGGCGTCGGCGATCGGCATGGACAAGCACGCCACGAAGACGGTGCTCGAGGGCGCCGGCATCGCGGTGGCCCCCTGGGTGACGCTCACGCACCAGGCGCTCGAGGCCGACCCGGAGCTCTGGGACCGCCGGGTGCGCGCGCTCGGACTGCCGGCCTTCGTGAAGCCGGCGCGGGCGGGCTCGTCGGTCGGGGTGACGAAGGTCTCCGACTGGTCGGAGCTCGACGCGGCGCTCGAGGTCGCGTTCGCCGAGGATCGCACGGTGCTCGTCGAGCAGGCGGTCGTCGGGCGCGAGCTCGAGGTCGCGGTGCTGGAGGGGCGGCCCGGCGAGGGCGTGCGCGTGAGCGTCGCCGGCGAGATCGTCGTGAGCGGTCGCGACTTCTACGACTTCGAGGCGAAGTACCTGGACGCCCCGGGCGTCGAGCTGGTGTGCCCGGCCGACCTCGGCGACGGGGAGCTGTTCGAGCTGCAGCGGGTCGCGCGACGCGCGTTCGAGGCGCTGGGCGGAGAGGGCCTCGCGCGGGTCGACGTCTTCCTGACCGACGAGGGTTACGTGGTGAACGAGGTGAACACGATGCCCGGCTTCACGCCGATCTCGATGTTCCCGACGTGCTGGCTCAACTCGGGCCTCGCGTACCCGGAGCTGGTCGCCGAGCTGATCGAGGTCGGCCGGCTGCGCGGGGCGCGCTAGGTCGTTCGCGGCGCCGCGCGCGGGCGGTGGGCGGCGCGGGTCCTCGGCCCGCGCGGTGCCTCGGCCCGCGCCGGCGCCGCGCCTACTCGACCTCGTCGACCGTGGTGCAGGCGCCGTCCGCCGGGATGGCCGCGACCGCGCCCGACAGGTCGGTGATCGCGGTGGTGCCCGACACGACCTCGTTGTCGACGACGACCTGCACCGCGGGCGTGCGCCCGAACGTCGTGAACCGGTACCGGGGGGCGTCGGTCTCGTCGATGATCCAGTCGACGCCGTCGACCGAGACGCAGCGCTCGGTCGTCGGGCCGGGCGGCGTGACGCCGCAGGCGAGCAGCACGGCCGCCGGGGTGCCCCAGGCGCCCGTGCCCTGCGCGCTCGTCTCGCGCTCGGC
Organism: Agromyces sp. MMS24-K17; assembly: GCF_043950245.1. Taxonomy (GTDB): domain Bacteria; phylum Actinomycetota; class Actinomycetes; order Actinomycetales; family Microbacteriaceae; genus Agromyces. The sequence goes on from NZ_CP171640.1 coordinate 2,609,561, forward strand.
GAGCCCGGCGACCTCGTCGGGGAGGCGCACGACGACGTCGGCGCAGGCGGGGTCGGATGCGTCGGGCGCGGCGTCGAACGGCACGGGCTGGCTGCAGCCGGTGAGGGTGGCCGCTGCGACGGCGGCGAGGAGGATTCCGGCGCCGAGGCGCGCGCGGCGCAGGGCGGGTGCGGGTCGGTGAGGCATCCGGATCAGGCTAGCGTGGGACGCATGGAGGAGGCTGGGCGCACGGCGCCGGAGGCGGCGCGCGCGCAGGCGGGCGAGACGGTCGGCGAACTGGGCGAGCTCGCGGTGCTCGACCGGGTCATCCCACGGCTCGGGCCGGCCGATGCGGCGCTCCTCGGCCCGGGCGACGACGCCGCCGTGCTGGCGGCGGCCGACGGCCGGTACGTCGTCACGACCGACCTCATGGTGCACGGCCCCGACTTCCGGCTCGCCTGGTCGACGCCGTTCGAGCTCGGCTGGAAGGCGGCCGCGACGAACCTCACCGACGTCGCCGCGATGGGTGCACGGCCGACGGGCCTCGTCGTCGCGATCGCCGCGCCGCCCGAGACGCCGGTGTCGGTGCTCGAGGGCATCGCGGACGGGCTCCGCGAGGGCCTCGCGGCGCTCGCGCCGGGCGCGGGCGTCGTCGGCGGCGACCTGTCGGCGTCGGCCGTCCTCACGATCGCGGTGACCGCCTTCGGCGACCTCGAGGGCCGTCGGCCGGTGCTCCGCTCCGGTGCGCGGCCGGGCGACGTCATCGCGCACGCCGGCGTGCGAGGGCTCGCCGCGCGCGGCCTCGCCCTGCTGTTCGGCCGGGCGGTGGATGCCTCGGGCGAGCCGGATCCCGTGCTCGCCGAACGGCTGCGCGCGAGTCATCCGGCCGAGGTGCAGGGCCAGCTGGCACCGCGGCCGCCGGTGGGAGCCGGCGTCGTCGCGGCCGACGCCGGGGCGACCTCGATGCTCGACGTGTCCGACGGGCTCGCGCGCGACGCGCTGCGGGTGGCGCGGGCGAGCGGTGTCGCGCTCGACTTCGACGCCGCCGCGCTCGGGCCCGACGTGCGGCTCGCGCTCGCGGGCGGCGAGGACCACGGGCTGCTCGCGACGTTCCCGGCAGGCAGCACGCCGCCCGAGCCGTTCGAGGTGGTGGGCCGGGTGGTCGCGGGAGCGCCGGCGGTGCTGCTCGACGGCGAGCCGGTCGGGGCCGACGGCTGGGACCCGTACGCCGGCTGGGACGGCCGCGCCGGCTGATCGGCGATCGCCGGGCCTGCGGAGGGGCGCTACGCGGTCGGGTCCCCGGTCGCGGCCGGCTCCGCCTCGTCGGATGCCCCGGGCGCGTCGACCGGCTCGGCCGACGCCCACCAGAGCGTCGTCTCGCCGTAGTCGCGGCGCCGGTCGGGAGCGATGCCCGCGGGCCAGGCCGGCTCGGGGAGCGGGAGCTCCGCTCGACCACGACCGTCGCGTCGTCGGCCAGGTGCGGCACCAGCAGCTCGAGGTCGCGGGCGAGGTCGGCCTCGGAGAGGTCGTAGGGCGGGTCGATGAACACGAGGTCGACGGATGCCCCCGGCGCCTGCTCGAGGTGCGCGGCGACCGACCGGACGACCACCCGCACGCGCGGGGCCCGTCCGCCGCGAGCCGCCCGGCGCACGGCGTCGGCGTTCGCCCGGCACACGTCGGCGGCGGGCTTCGCGCGCTCGACGAGCACGACGTCGGCGGCGCCGCGGCTCGCCGCTTCCAGGCCGAGCGCGCCCGACCCGGCGTAGAGGTCGAGCACCCGCGCGCCGTGGAGCACGTCGCGCGACTCGAGCGCGGAGAAGATCGCCTCGCGCACGCGGTCGCTCGTGGGCCGGGTGCCGCTGCGCGGCACGCGGAGCTGCAGCGATCCGGCGTAGCCGGCGATGATGCGCGTCATATCCCCGGCAGCATAGTCGGCTCGGCGCTGCCATGATGGGACGGTGGACGACCCGAACGAGCAGGGCCCGGTCGCGGCCCGCCACCGAGCCGACGAGCAGCGCACCATCGACCGCCTCTGGGACTTCGCCGATCCCGCGGGCAGCGAGGCGCGGTTCCGTGCCGCCGCCGACGATCCCGAGGCGACCGCGCACCTGCGCGCGATCCTCCGCACGCAGCAGGCCCGGGCCGTCGGCATCCAGAAGCGCATCGACGAGGCGCTGGCGATCCTCGACGACGTCGAGACGGCCGGCCTCGAGACCTCCGCCGGTGCCCCGGCCGCGCCCGGGGCATCCGCGCCGTCCGCCGCCGAGCGCGCCGAGGTCGCGAGCCGCAACGACCTGGAGCGCGGCCGCCTGCTCGCCGCCGCCGGGCGGCGGGAGGAGGCGGTCGCCGCCCTGACCCGCGCCGTGCGCGAGGGCGTCGCCGCCGGCTCGACCTTCCTCGTGCTCGACGGCCTGCACATGCTGGCGCTCAACGACGTCGGGCACGAGGCCGAGTGGGTCGAGCAGGGCCTGGAGCTCCTCGCGGGCGAACGGGACCCGCGCGTGCTGCGCTGGGGTGTCGCCCTGCACCACAACCTCGGCTGGACGCTCCACGACTCCGGCGACGCGCAAGGCGCGCTCGAGCAGTTCGAGCTCGCGGTCGCCGCGGCCGACCGCCTCGGCACAGCCGAGCAGCAGCACGTGACGCGCTGGTCGGTCGGGCGGGCGCTGCGCAGCCTCGGCCGCACCGACGAGGCCCTCGCGCTGCAGCGGCAGCTCGCCGAGACGCGACCCGACGACCGGTTCGTGCAGGCCGAGCTCGCCGCGCTGACGGACGCCGGACCTACGATCGAGGGATGACCGACGAGACCGCGAGCCCGGGTGCGTTCACCCTCGACTCGAAGCTCTCGTCGGCGCTCGGCGGCCGCACCGCGCAGGCGATCGAGCGGGCGTTCGGGCATCGCACCGTCGGCGACCTGCTCGCGCACTACCCGCGTCGCTACGCGATGCGGGGCGAGCTCACCGCCCTGGCGGAGCTGCCGCTCGGCGAGCCGGTGACGATCGTCGCCGAGGTGCTCGAGGTGCGCGTGCGCGACATGCGCCAGCGCCGCGGGTCGATCCTCGAGGCGAAGATCTCCGACGGCACCGGCATCCTGACCCTCACGTTCTTCAACCAGAAGTGGCGCGAGCAGGACCTGCGGCCCGGGCGGCGCGGCATCTTCGCCGGCAAGGTCGGCGACTACAAGGGGGCCCGCCAGCTCGCGCACCCCGACTACGAGCTGTTCGACGCCCAGCCCGACGGGGTCGGAACCGACCGGCTCGACGACGCCGCGGCGAAGCGGTGGGCCGAGGCGCCGATCCCGATCTACCCGGCGACGGCGACGCTCGCCAGCTGGCAGTTGCAGAAGTCGATCGCCCTGCTGCTCGACGGGCTCGGCCCGGTCGGCGACCCGCTCCCGGCCGACGTGCGCGCGGCGGGCGGACTCGCCGCGCACCGGGCCGCGCTCGAGGGCATCCACCGGCCGGAGCGCGATGCCGACTGGAAGCAGGCGCGCCGCACGCTCCGGTACACCGAGGCCTTCGTGCTGCAGATGGCGCTCCTGCAGCGGCGGGCGCAGCTCCGCGCCCGGCCGGCGACGCCGCGCCGGCCCGACGAGCAGGGACTGCTCGCCCGGTTCGACGCCGCGCTGCCGTTCCGGCTCACCGGCGACCAGGTCGACGTGGGCGCCGAGATCGCCGCCGACCTGGCGCTGCCGTCGCCGATGAACCGGCTGGTGCAGGGCGAGGTCGGCTCGGGCAAGACGCTCGTCGCACTCCGCGCGATGCTCGCGGTCGCCGACTCCGGCGGCCAGTCGGCGCTGCTCGCCCCGACCGAGGTCCTCGCCGCGCAGCACCTCCGGTCGATCGTGCGGATGCTCGGACCGGAGCTGTCGGCGGCGCTCGTGCCGACCCTCGTCACCGGGCAGCTGCCCGCGGCCGAGCGGCGGAAGGCGCTGCTGCGGGCGGCCGCCGGCCAGGCGCGGCTCGTGGTGGGCACGCACGCCCTCCTCGGCGACCGGGTGGGCTTCGCCGACCTCGGCCTCGTCGTCGTCGACGAGCAGCACCGGTTCGGCGTCGACCAGCGCGAGGCGCTCCGCCTCAAGGGCGAGCAGCCGCACGTGCTCGTGCTCACCGCGACCCCCATCCCGCGCACCGTCGCCATGACCGTGTTCGGCGACCTCGACGTCTCGACGATCCACGAGCTGCCCGCCGGTCGGGCCGGGATCGAGTCGCACGTCGTGCCGCTCGCCGTGCGCCCGGGCTGGCGCCCTCGGGTGTGGGACCGGCTCGCCGAGGAGCTCGAGCTCGGCCGCCAGGGGTTCGTGGTCTGCCCGGCGATCGAGCACGCGGTCGCCGAGGAGGGCGACGACGAGGTCGAATCCGAGGCCGAGGCGGCGGGGGAGCGCCGCGCCGACGGTTCGGCTGCGACGCCCGGCGAGCCCGTCGCGGAGGCCGCGTCGGTCGCGAGCGTGCTCGCCGAGCTGCGTGCGCATCCGGCCTTCGCCGACCGCCGGGTGGAGCCGCTGCACGGACGCATGTCGTCCGACGAGAAGGACGCCGTCATGCGTGCCTTCGCCGACGGCGACATCGACGTGCTCGTCGCGACGACGGTGATCGAGGTGGGCGTCGACGTGCCGAACGCGAGCGCCATGGTCGTCGTCGACGCCGACCGGTTCGGCGTGTCCCAGCTCCACCAGCTCCGCGGGCGCGTCGGCCGCGGTTCGGTGCCGGGCCTCTGCCTCCTGATCACCCGCGCGCAGCCCGGGTCGGTCGCGCTCGCGCGCGTCGAGGCGGTCGCCGCGACGCTCGACGGCTTCGAGCTGGCGAACGTCGACCTCGAGCTCCGCCAGGAGGGCGACGTGCTCGGCTCGAACCAGTCGGGCGGCCGGTCGTCGCTGAAGCTCCTCCGCGTCGCCCGCGACGGCGACCTCATCGCCGAGGCCCGCGAGGCCGCCCGCGGCGTGCTCGCCGACGATCCCGGGCTCGCGTCCCACCCGGCCCTCGCCGACGCCGTCCGGCGCCGCCTCGACGACGAGGCGAGCGAGTTCCTGAGCAAGGGCTGAGAGTCCACCGGACCCCTTCCGACGGGGCATCCGCGCACTACGCTGGGACGCATGCAGCGGATCGCCGTCGTCCCCGGCTCATTCGACCCCGTGACCCTCGGGCACCTCGACGTGATCGAGCGGGCCGCCGGCCTGTACGACGAACTGCACGTCGTCGTGGTGCACAACCCCGACAAGAACGCCCTCCTGCCGATCGCCCAGCGCGTGTCGCTCATCGAACGCGCGGTCGTCGACGCGGGCATCGAGGGTCGCATCGTGGTCGCGTCGTGGAGCGTCGGCCTCCTCGTCGACTACTGCACCGACGTCGGCGCGAAGGTGCTGGTGAAGGGCATCCGCTCGCAGGTCGACGTGGGCTACGAGACGCCGATGGCGATCGTGAACCGCCACCTCGCCGGCGTGGAGACGATCTTCATGCTGCCGGACCCGGCGCACGCGCACGTGTCGAGCTCGCTCGTCCGCCAGGTCTCCGCGCTCGGCGGGGACGTGTCGCCGTACGTGCCGCGTGCGGTCTCCGAGTACCTCGCGGGGGCGATGACGCCATGACCGATGCAGCCGGCCTCGCCACCGCCGTCGAGGACGCCCGCCCCCTGATGCCGATCGACGACGTCGGAGCCCGCGCCGCGCGGATCGTGCAGAACGTCGAGGCGGTCATCAGCGGCAAGCGCGACGCCGTGACGGCCGCGCTCACCGTGATCCTGGCCGAGGGGCACCTGCTCATCGAGGACGTGCCCGGCGTCGGCAAGACGATGCTGGCGAAGGCCCTCGCGAAGTCGCTCGACTGCACGGTCAGCCGCATCCAGTTCACCCCCGACCTGCTCCCGAGCGACGTCACCGGCGTGTCGGTGTTCGACCAGTCGACCCGGCGCTTCGAGTTCAAGCCCGGCCCGGTGTTCGCGAACCTCGTCATCGGCGACGAGATCAACCGAGCGAGCCCGAAGACGCAGTCGGCGCTGCTCGAGTGCATGGAGGAGCGGCAGGTCACGGCAGACGGCACGACGTACCGGCTGGGCCGGCCGTTCACCGTGGTGGCGACGCAGAACCCGGTCGAGATGGAGGGCACCTACCCGCTGCCCGAGGCGCAGCGCGATCGCTTCATGGCGAGGATCTCGATGGGCTACCCCGCCGCGGGCGACGAGGTGGCCATGCTCTCCATGCGCGAGACCTCCAGCCCGCTCGACCACATCGAGGGCGTGGTCGCCCTCGAGGAGCTCGGCGACATGATCGTCGCGGTGCAGCACGTGTTCGCGTCGCCGCCCGTGAAGGAGTACGCGGTGGCGCTCGCCCGGGCGACCCGCGACGACCGCCAGCTCCGGCTCGGCGCGAGCCCCCGTGCGACCCTCCAGCTCATCCGCGCCGCGAAGGCGCACGCGGCGATGCACGGCCGCGACTTCGTCCTGCCCGACGACGTCGACGCGCTCGCCGTGCCCGTGCTCGGGCACCGTCTGGTGCCGACGAGCCGCGCGCTCGGCGCGCACGACCACGACAGCGGCCCGCTGATCGAGGCGATCGTCCGACGGGTCGTCGCCGACACGCCGGTGCCGGTCGGCAGCGCGAGACGGGAGTGAGCGGATGCCGCGTGCCCGCGTTCCCCGCAACGTCGCCCTGCCGCGGCTGACGGGTCGCGGGGGTGCGCTGGTCGTCGTCGGCGTCGCCCTGCTCGGGATCACGCTCTGGTTCGACCTCCGCGACGTCATGCTCGTCGCGTTCGCCGCGATCGTGCTGCCGCTCACGGCCCTCGGCTTCGTCGTGCTCCGCGTCCCCAGGCTGCTCGTGCAGCGCACGTTCGTGCCGCGGGTCGGCCAGGCCGGGGCATCCGCGGAGGTCCGGATCACGGTGCGGAACCGGGGCATCCGCTCCTTCGACGGCGCGTCGTGGCGCGACTCCGCGCCCGACGGCCTGCACGCCCCGCCCGAATCCGTGCTGCCCGCGTTGGGGGCCTGGGAGGCCGCGCTGCCGCGCGGCGACGACACCGCGACCCTCTCGTACCGCCTCGGCACGCCGTGGCGGGGCGTGTTCGCGGTCGGCCCGCTCGTGGTGACGACGACCGACCCGTTCGGGCTGGCGCGGGTCTCCCGGCAGGTCGGCTCGGCGCACGAGCTCGTCGTGACGCCGCGGGTGACGCCGCTCGACGCGGCCATCGGTACGACGGCGTCGCTCGACGGTTCGCTGCACGGGCTGCAGCGGCGCAGCCATCCGAACTCCGACGAGCTGATCGCCCGCGAGTACCGCTACGGCGACCCGCTGCGGCGGGTGAACTGGCGGGCGACGGCGCGACGAGGCGAGCTCATGGTGCGCGACGAGGAGCAGCGCGGCGACCCCGAGGCGCGCGTGCTGCTCGACCTCGCACCGGCGATCAGGCTGGGACGGCTCGGGTCGGACGACCGCCATGCCGGGTTCGAGCTCGCCGTCGAACTGGTCGCCTCGATCGGGTCGCACCTGCTCGGCCAGGGGTTCCAGCTCCGCGTGGACGCCGTCGCGGACCCCGCTCAGGGTGCGTTGGCGCCCGGCGCGGCGGGCGGCTACCGGATGCCGGGCGGCGATCGCGTGCTGCTCGAGGACCTCGCGCGCCTCGCCCCGGAGCCGACGCACGCCAAGGCGGTGGGCCGGGCGACGCCGGCCGTCGCCGCTGCCTCGGGGGAGACGCGGGTGCCGGGGTACGCGGTGCTCGTCGACCCCGACGCGGCCGACGTGCAGCAGCTCGTCGCCCTGCGGGCGGGCTTCTCGCCGGCGGTCGCGTTCGTGCTCGACTCCGTGCGCGCCTCGCTCGTCGACGCGCTCGAGGAGTCGGACTGGCGGATCGTGCGAGTCCGGCGGCCCGCCGACATCCCGTCCGCGTGGGCGCACACCGGGACCGGCGGGCATTCGCGCGCGGGCACCGGCCGGGCGGAGGACTGACATGCGCCCGGACCCGACCGCCCCGACCACCGGCCAGCGCGCGGCGCTCGCGGGGGCCACGCTCGGCCTCCTCGCGGCCTCGTCCTCGGCGATGGGGCCGCTCATCTCCGGCAGCGGATGGTGGTGGCTGTGCGTGTTCGTCGCGGCGGTGCTGCTCGCGGCGGGCGTCGGCCTGCGCGCGACGCGGCTTCCCACCTCGCTCGTGCCGCCGCTGCAGGGCGTCGTCTTCCTCCTGGTGCTCACGCTGGCGTTCGGCGGCACGACCTCGATCCTCGGGGTCATCCCGACGGCCGGCACGTTCGAGGTGTTCGGCGACCTGTCGCAGGGTGCCGGGGTGACGATCCAGCAGCAGACCACGCCGGCCATCCCGGTGCCGGCGCTGCTGTTCGTGCTCGCCCTCGGGATCGGGCTGCTGACGATCGCCGCCGACCTCGCGGTGCAGGTGGCGCGGATGCCCGCGCTCGCCGCGGCCGCCGCCCTCGTGCCGGTCATGATCCCGGGCTTCATCATCGAGGACGGCGCGCAGCCGCACACGCTGGTGGCGACGGCCGCCGCGTTCCTCGTGCTGCTCCGGGTCGACGTCCGCGTGCGCCGCCAGAGCCGGCCGCTCGACGGGGCCGCGGGGGCGGACCTGCCGACCGTGGTCGCCCCGCGCCGGGTGCCCGTCGTGTCGACGGTCGTGTCGACGGTCGGCGTGGCGGCGGTCGGGCTCATCGCCGCCGCGGTGCTCACGGCGGCGACGCCGAGCATCTCGACCAGCCTCCTCCTCGGCTCGCCGACGGCGGGCGCCCTGTTCGGCCGCGGCGCGAGCCCGTTCATCGACCTCGGCCGCGACCTGCGGCGCCCGGCGCCCACCCCCGCGTTCCGGTACACGGCGTCGGACGGCGACCGGCCGTACTTCCGCCTGCTCACGCTCGACCGCTTCGAGGGCGAGACCTGGGGGCCGTCGCGTGAGGACCTCGACAGCGACCACTCGGTCGACGAGTTCCCGCGACCGGCCGGGCTCGCCGACGACGTCGAGGTGTCGGAGCGGCAGATCGACGTGATCGTCGACGAGTTGCGCACGACCTGGCTGCCGGTGCCGTATCCGAGTGCCGAGGTCGACGGGCTGCGGGGATCGTGGTTCTGGGAGCCGTCGACGCTCGCCGTGCGCAGCGTCGACACCAGCACCCTCGGCCAGCACTACCGGGTCGTTCGGCTCGACATCGACCCCACCGCCGACCAGTTGCGCGACGCGGCCCCGGTGTTCGGCCGGTTCGCCGATGAGCTCGCGCTCCCGGAGGAGCGCCCGACGGTCATCCGCGACACCGCCCTGGCGGTGACGGCGGGCGCCTCGTCGGCGTACGACCAGGCGGTCGCGATCCAGGACTGGCTGCGGGGCGGCGAGTTCTCGTACTCGACGGAGGCGCCGGTCGAGGCCGGGTACGACGGCGGCGGCCTCGACGTGATCGCCGCGTTCCTCGAGGCGAAGGCGGGGTACTGCGTGCACTTCGCCTCCACGATGGCGGTGTTCGCGCGCGAGCTCGGCATCCCCGCCCGGATCGCCGTGGGGTACACGGCCGGCACGGCGACCGACGAGCGCATCGAGGGGCGGACGGTGCTCCAGGTCGACAGCCACGACCTGCATGCGTGGCCCGAGCTGTACTTCGACGGCGTCGGCTGGGTGCCGTTCGAGCCGACGCCCGGCCGAGGCGTGGTGCCGGCGTACACGCGCTCGAGCACGACGGCGACCGGGCCGTTCCCGTCGTCGAGCGCCGGCGCGCCGGGAGCGGCGTCGGGCCGGCCCGACCTCGATCCCGACCGAGGGCTGGGCCTGAACGGCGGCGCGACCGCCACGACGGCGAGCGACGCCGCGCTCCGGATCGCGATCGCGGTCCTCGCGATCGCGGTGGTGCTGCTGCCGATGCTGATCCGACGCCAGCAGGCCTGGTCGCGGCGCCGGGGCATCCGGCGCGGCCGGGAACCGGCGACCGCGGCCTGGGCCGAGTTCGTGGCCACCGCGCGCGACCTCGGGGTCCCGGCGCCCGCCGGCGTCACCCCGCGCGCCTTCGCCGCCGCGCTCGCGGCGCGGCCGGCGTTCGCCGACGACGCCGGCGGCGAGGCGGGCGGCGCGCTCTCGGTGCTCCGCGACGCGGTCGAGCACGAACGCTACGGTCGGCGGGCGGCCGACGGGATGCCCCGCGCCGGGCACGGGCCCGACGAGCTGACCGCCGCGCTCGACGAGGTGCGCCGCGCGCTCGCCGCCGATTCCCGCGCGGTGGACCGGATCCGGGCCGCGGTGCTGCCGGCGTCGCTCCTCGGCGGATTCACGGCCCGGGCCGGGAGCCGGCCCGCCGACGGCGCGTAGACTCGACGTCCGTGGCCAACCAGTACTCCCCGTTCCGCGTGAACGTGCGGGACCTCGTGAACCGTCCCGGCGAGATGCGCGAGGAGGCGCTCGTCATCCGCGCACCCGAGTCGTTCGGCGAGGGACTCGTCGCCGTCCGCGAGGGTTCCGAACTCGACGTCGACCTCCGGCTGGAGTCGGTGCACGAGGGCGTCCTCGCCACCGCGACCGTTCGACGGCGTCGCCGAAGGCGAGTGCGGTCGCTGCCTGATCGACGTGGCCCTGCCGGTCGAAGTCGAGTTCCAGGAGCTTTTCGCGTATCATTCTGGAGAAGCAATCGAGTATGAGGTTCAAGACGACCACGTGGATCTTGAACCGATCATCCGAGATGCGGTAGTGCTGGCACTGCCCTTCCAGCCGGTGTGCCGGCCTGATTGCCCGGGTCTCGACCCCGAGACCGGGCTCCGTCTGGCTGATCATCCGGAACTCGTCACCCCTGAGGTGCGCGACCCGCGATGGGCTGCGCTCGCAGGGTTGCAGGCTTCCGAAGACGAGGGCGCGGATGCATCCGACGCCGACCAGAGAGATTGAGAGAGAGTCATGGCTGTTCCCAAGCGGAAGCTGTCCCGTGCGAACACCCACGCGCGTCGTTCGCAGTGGAAGGCGTCGGTTCCGACGCTCGTGAAGACCATCGAGAACGGCAAGGTCACCTACAGCCTGCCGCACCGTGCGAAGGTCGTCGAGGACTCGGCGGGTACCCCGCTGTTCCTCGAGTACAAGGGCCGCAAGGTCGCGGACGTCTGAGTCCGACCTCACTGACGAACGACCGGTCGTGACGCGGAAGGATCGCACGGAGGCCGAGGCTCGCACGCTCGAACCCCTGCAGCGGACGCTGCAGGTCGAGCTCGACCCGGAGCTCCTGCTCCTCGCGCTCACGCACCGGTCGTTCGCGTATGAGAACGGCGGCATCCCGACCAACGAGCGCCTCGAGTTCCTCGGCGACTCGATCCTCGGGCAGGCCGTCACGGTGAAGCTCTACCGCGACCACCCCGACCTCGACGAGGGCGAACTGGCCAAGCGCCGCGCCAGCCTGGTGTCGAGCGTCGCGCTGGCCGAGGTGGGGCGCGCGATCGGGCTCGGCGCCCACATCCGGCTCGGGCGCGGCGAACGCCTGACCGGCGGCGCCGCGAAGGCGTCGATCCTCGCGGATACCGTCGAGGCGATCATCGGCGCGACGTACCTCGACCTCGGCGGCGAGGCGGCGACGGCGCTGGTGCTGCGCCTCATCGAGCCGCTCATGGCCGACCCCGACCGGTTCGGCGCGGCGATGGACCCGAAGACGAGCCTGCAGGAGGCGGCGGCCCGGCTGGGCACGTCGGCGCCGACGTACACCGTCGTCGAGAGCGGGCCCGACCACAACAAGCACTTCGTCGCGACCGTCGCCGTCGGCGACCTCGTGAGCGCCGCAGGCGAGGGCTCGAGCAAGAAGCAGGCCGAGATGGCCGCCGCGCTCGAGGCCTGGACCGTGCTCAACGCGACCCGCTGACCTCGCGTCGCGGCGTCGGACGGTCCGCCTACGCTGGAGGGCCATGGATGAGGAGCTGAGCCGGCGTGCCTGAACTGCCCGAGGTCGAGGTCGTGCGCTCGGGCCTCGCGCCCGCGGTGACGGGCGCGGTGATCTCCGGCGTGACGGTGCTCGACGACCGCGCGCTCACCCGCCACCCCGGCAGCGCCGCCGAGTTCGAGGCCGTCCTCACCGGTCGCGTCGTGCGTGCCGTCGGGCGGCGCGGCAAGTTCCTCTGGATGCCGCTCGCGCCCGTCGGCGCAGTCGGCGCCGGCGCCGGCGACCTCGCCGGCGCGGCTCCCGGCGGGCCGTCGACCGACGCGATCGTCGGACACCTCGGCATGAGCGGGCAACTGCTGCTGCGCGAATCCGGCGCCCCGCCGGAGCGCCACGAGCGGGTTCGGATCGACGTCGCGCACCCGTCGCACGGCGACCTCGTCGTCGTCTTCGCCGACCAGCGCACGTTCGGGTCCCTGGCGGTCGACCGGCTCGTGCCGACGACGGACGGCGCGCCGGGCGGGTACGGCTGGGGCGAGGCATCCGTTCCCACGCAGGTGGCGCACATCGCGCGCGACCCGCTCGACCCCGCCTTCTCCGACGCGCGGTTCCGTGCGGCGCTCGCGCGGAAGGACTCGGCGATCAAGCGCGTGCTGCTCGACCAGACGACGCTGAGCGGCGTCGGCAACATCTACGCGGACGAGGCGCTGTGGGCATCCCGCATCCACCCGGAGACGCCGGCTCGCGCCCTGTCGACGCGCGCCGCGAACCGGCTCCTCGCGGAGGTGCGCGCCGTGCTCGACCGGGCGCTGGCCGAGGGCGGTACGAGCTTCGACGAGCAGTACGTCAACGTGAACGGCGAGGCGGGGTACTTCGCGCACTCGCTGAACGCCTACGGCCGCGGGGGCCTGCCGTGCGCCCGGTGCGGCCGGCCGATCGTGCGCGACGCGTTCATGAACCGGTCGTCGCACTTCTGCCCGCGCTGCCAGCGGCTCAGGATGCCCCGGGGCGCGCCGGCCGCTGCCACACCGACTCGAGCGCGAACGGCGTGAAGCCCAGCGCGACGTTGATCGCCAGCATGTGGGCGTTCTCGTCGGCGTTCCACGTGTAGATCCGCGTGCGGGCGGGGGCTGCCTCGGCGAGGGCGACGAGGTTCGCGAGCTTCAGCCGCATGCCGAGCCGGTGGCCGCGGTGGGCGGCCAGGACGATCGTGTCCCACTGCTCGACGGCGGTGGAGTCCGGCAGCAGCGACAGCTGCGTGTAGCCGGCGACCTCGCCGTCCGATGCGACGGCGGCGACGGTGAGGCTGGTGCGCCCGGTCGCGATCGCCCGGTCCTCGTCGTCGCGCACCCGCCCGGCGTCCCACGGCTCGAACTCGTACGCGATCGCCCCGGTCGGCGCGTCGACCGACATGCGCTCGTGGGCGCGGGCGAGCGAGGGGAGCAGCTCCTCGGGCGCGTGGTCGCCCCAGGACACCAGCCGGTAGCGATCGGATGCCCCGGCCGTCGCCGCGGCCGCGAGGTCGCCGAACTCCGCGGCGCGCCCGGCGACGTCGAGCACGCTCACCCGGTCGAGCTGGCCGAGGGCGTAGCCGCGCGCGGTGGCGAACGCGGCGGTCGGGTGCGCGGCGGCGATGCTCGCCTCGCCCTGCGGGGCCCGCAGCCGCTCGCCGTCGCCCGGGTCGGCGGCGATGAGGTGCTCGCCGGAGAGCACGGTCGTCGGGCGGCCGGCGTCGGCGGCGACGCGCTCCGCGGCGGCGAGCAGGGCCGTGCCGAGACCCGCGCGACGTCGTTCGGGAGCGACGCCGAGCATGGTGACGTACGCCGTCTCCGCGTCGGCGTCGAGCTCCCACTGCAGCTCGGCGAGCCCGACGAGCCGTCCGTCGTCGAAGGCGCCGAGCGGTCGGTGCGCCGTGTAGGGATCGTCGCCGAAGAGCACGGTGAGCTCGGCGATGCCGCGGCTGAGGTCGGCCGTGCCGAGCGACTCGATATCGAGCCGGCGGATCAGCGCGGCGTACGCGGCGAGCTCGTCGTCGCCGCCCGCGCGACCGCCCGCGGGCAGCCGGAGGTCCCGGATCTCGACGGGCATCCGCATCGTCCCCCTCGCCCCGCCCCCGCGGAGCCTGCCAGCCTAGCCAGCCCCGATCGGCGCGGCAACGGCGGGGGAGCGCGGGCCCGGGGCATCCGCTCGGGTACGCTCATCCGAGGCATCCGCACGACCAAGCCGAATCCCGGGGGACATGTACCTCAAGAGCCTGACGCTGAAGGGCTTCAAGTCCTTCGCGCAGCCGACGACCTTCGCGTTCGAGCCCGGCGTGACGTGCATCGTCGGCCCGAACGGCTCGGGCAAGTCGAACGTCGTCGACGGGCTCGCGTGGGTCATGGGCGAGCAGGGGGCGAAGAGCCTCCGCGGCGGCAAGATGGAGGACGTCATCTTCGCGGGCACCTCCACCCGCGGGCCGCTCGGCCGGGCCGAGGTGAGCCTCACGATCGACAACGCCGACGGCGCGCTGCCGATCGAGTACAGCGAGGTGACGATCTCGCGCACGCTGTTCCGCAGCGGGCAGAGCGAGTACGCGATCAACGGCGACCAGTGCCGGCTGCTCGACGTGCAGGAGCTGCTGAGCGACTCGGGCCTCGGCCGCGAGATGCACGTCATCGTCGGGCAGGGACAGCTCGACCAGGTGCTGCACGCGAGCCCGGTGGAGCGGCGCGGCTTCATCGAGGAGGCCGCGGGCATCCTGAAGCACCGGCGCCGCAAGGAGAAGACGCTCCGCAAGCTCGACGCCATGCAGGCGAACCTGACCCGCCTGAGCGACCTCGCCGGCGAGCTCAGGCGGCAGCTCAAGCCGCTCGGGCGCCAGGCCGAGGTCGCCCGCGAGGCGGCCACGATCCAGGCCGTCGTGCGCGACGCGCGCGCGAGGCTCCTCGCCGACGAGGTGGTCGCGCTCCGCCGGGCGCTCGACGAGCACGGCCGCAGCGAGCAGTCCCGGCACGCCGAGCGGCTCGTGCTGCAGGAGCAGCTCGACCAGCACCAGGCGAAGCTGCAGGAGCTCGAGCAGGGCACGCTCGGCGACTCGGTCGACGGCGCGCGGCAGGCCGCCTTCGCCCTCGAGCAGGCCCAGGAGCGGCTGCGCGGCATCGCGACGCTCGCGAACCAGCGCATCGCCCTGCTCGAGAACGCCGAGGAGCAGCCGGATGCCGCGCCCAGCGTCACCCGCGGGATGATCGACGAGGTGGCCGACGAGGTGGAGCGCCTGCGCACCGCGATCGGCGAGGCCGCCGAGGCGCTCGACGGCGCGGTCATCGCCACCGGCGAGGCGCGGCGCGAGCTCGACGTCGTCGACGCGGGCATCGCGCGGCAGGCCGAGCTCGTGACGGCGTACGACCTGCGACTCTCCCAGCTCACCGGTCGCGCCGACGCCGCTGCGTCGAAGCTCGCCGCCGTGCGCGGGGAGGTGCTCCGCCACGCGAACGCCCTCGAGGGCTCCGCCGAGCGCCGCGCGACCGCCGCCGAGGAGTTCGCCCGCGCCGAGGCGGAGTCGGCCGCCGCGGACGCCGCCGACACCGACCTCGACGAGGCCTACGAGCTCGCCCAGGCCCGGGTGTTCGAGGTCGAGGCCGAGATCGAACGCGTCCGCGAGCTGCTGCACGCCGACGAACGCGAGCGCGACGCCCTCGCCGCCCGCGTCGGCGCCCTCTCGCTCGCCCTCGACCAGCGCGACGGGAACGCGGCCCTCGCCGCGGCCGGCCTCGCCGGCGTGCGGGGGCTCCTCGCCGACGCGGTGCGCGTGCAGGCCGGCTTCGAGGCCGCCGTCGCCGCCGCGCTCGGCGCCCTGACCGACGCCGTGCTCGTCGACGACCCCGAGGCGGCCTTCGCCGCCCTCGAGCACGCCGAGCGCGACGACCTGGGCCGCGTCGCGGTCGCCATCGCCGATCCCGCAGGCCGTGCGGCGTCGCCCGTCGCGGTCGACGGCCTCGTCGCCGCGACGTCCGTCGTCGAAGCGCCCGCCGGCGTCCTCGCGCTCCTCGCCGAGGTGCTCGTGGCCGACGACCTGGCCACGGCCCGACGCGCCGGACCGGCGCTCGCCGAGCTCGACCGGCCCGCCACGGTCATCACCCGCGACGGCACCGTCGTCGGCCGGTACGTGCTGCACGGCGGCACGGGACGCACCCAGAGCCGCATCGAGCTCCGCGCCGAGCGCGACCTCGCGGCCGCCCGGCTCGACGAGGTCGCCGGCGCCATCGAGGGGCACCGCACGCAGCTCGCGACGCAGCGGGAGGCCGTCGCCGCGGCGAAGGAGCAGTCGAAGGCCGCGCTCACCGACCTCCGCGAGTTCGACGCGAACCTCGCGCAGCGCACCGAGCGGCTGAACCGGGCCCGCGTGCGGGTCGAGGCCGCCGAGGCCGAGGCCGCGCGACTCGGCGAGGCATCCGCGAATGCCGAGGAGCGGGTCGCCGAGGCCGAGCAGGCCGCCGAGGTCGCCCGCGTCGAGCTGGCCGCCGCCCGTGAGGAGCCTCGCCCCGTGCTCGACGCCTCTGCGCGCGAAGCCGGGCTCGCCGCGCTCGAACGCGCTCGCGAGGCCGAGGTCGAGTCGCGCCTGCGTGTCGAGACGGCGCGCGAGCGCGTGCGCGCCGAGGAGCAGCGCGTGGTGCAGATGGAACGCCAGTACGACGCCGACCAGCGCGCCCGCGCGGAGGCGGCCCGTCGTGCGGTCATCCGCCGTGCGCAGCTCGCCGCAGCCCGACGCGTCGCCGACGCGCTGCCCCCGGTGCTCGCCTCCGTCGACCGGTCGGTCGCGGAGGCCCGCGTGGCCCTCGGCCGTGCCGAGGCCGAGCGCGCGAGCCGCAACGAGGAGCTGCAGCGGCACCGGCGCGAGGAGTCCGCGGTGCGGGAGCGCCTGCACTCCGTCACCGAGGACGTGCACGGCCTCGAACTGCGGATCTACGAGAAGAAGCTGCACGTCGCCGGCCTGCTCGAACGCGCCGAGTCGGAGCTCGGGCTCGCCGAGGACGTGCTCGTCGCCGAGTACGGCCCCGACGTGCCGATCCCCGCGGCCGGTGCGGAGACCGCGGACGCCGACGCCGACATCGATGCCGAGGGCGACGACCAGCACGGGGCATCCGCCGACCGGCCGACCGTGCCGTTCGACCGCGACGCGCAGCAGCGCCGGCTCGCGCAGGCCGAGCGCAAGCTCGCCCAGCTCGGGCGCGTGAACCCGCTCGCGCTCGAGGAGTTCGCCGCGCTCGAGCAGCGGCACCGCTTCCTCACCGAGCAGCTCTCCGACCTCGCCGACACCCGCCGCGACCTGCTGACGATCATCGAGGAGATCGACGGGAAGATGGAGGCCATCTTCCGCTCGGCGTTCGAGGACACCCGCGAGGCGTTCGCCGAGGTGTTCCCGATCCTGTTCCCGGGCGGGGTGGGCAGCATCTCGCTGACCGAGCCCGACGACCTCCTCGCGACCGGCATCGAGGTCAGCGTGAAGCCGGCCGGCAAGAAGATCGAGCGGCTGTCGCTGCTCTCCGGCGGCGAGCGGTCGCTCGCGGCCGTCGCGCTGCTGCTGGCGATCTTCAAGGCCCGGCCGAGCCCGTTCTACATCATGGACGAGGTCGAGGCCGCGCTCGACGACGCCAACCTCGGGCGGCTGCTGACGACGTTCCAGGACCTGCGCGAGTCGAGCCAGCTCATCGTGATCACGCACCAGAAGCGCACGATGGAGATCGCCGACGCGCTCTACGGCGTCTCGATGCGGCAGGACGGCGTGTCGGCCGTGGTGGGCCAGCGCGTGCGCGAGGAGCAGGAGCCGGAGCGCCGGGCGAGCTGAGCCCGGCGCCCCACGGGCGGGCGGCCTCAGTCGGCCCGCAGCGTGCCGTCGAACAACCGCGTCGGCCCGAACGCGACGTTCTGGTCGACGACGAGGTCGACGGCCGTGCCGTCGGGCGCGAACGTCGCCGTCCACGTCCACGCGAACGGCGTCGAGAGCGACAGCACCCGCACGACGAGCGTGCGCGGACCGGTCCACGCGGCGCTCGCGGCGGCGCGCGCGCCGACCGGCGCGTCGAGGCCGGCGTCGCCGACCACCCATTCGCCGTGGCCAGCCACGACCTCGGTGCCGCCGTCGGCCCGGGTGATGCCGAGCACGATCCGGCCCCGCTCGTCGCGGTCGACGCGGACCGACGCCAGGCGGAGGGCCTCGTCGTCGAGGTTGCTCGACGCGTCGGCGTCGGCGGCGTCGACAGCGTCGGCCGGCGCGGCCGGCTCGGCCGGTTCGTCGGGCGCGGCGAAGGCGAACGTGCGGCCGAGCACGAGCGCCTCGACGTCGTCGGCCGCGGCTCCGACCACGGTCGGAAGCGCGAGCGACGCCGGAGCCGCCCCGTCGGCGACGGTGCCGGCATCGCCCCCGGGCGTGCCGTCAGCGGCCGAACCGTCGCCGAACGCCTCCCACACCGCCGACAGCTCCTCCTGCATGTCCTGGATGCCCGCGAAGATCGCGACGACGAGCTCCCGCTCGGGCCACACGACGATGAACTGGCCGAAGGCGCCGTCGGCGCGGTAGGCGCCGTTCCGGCAGCGCCACACCTGGTAGCCGTAGCCCGCGGCCCAGTCCGGCGAGACGTTCGGCCCGTTCGGCACCTGCGCCGCCGACGCCGCCTCGATCCACGCCGCGGGCACGAGCTGCCGGTCGCCGAGTCGCCCGCCGAGGCGGAACAGCTCGCCGAGCGCCGCCATCCCCTCGATCGGGATGGAGAGCCCGTACCCGCCGACGTCGATGCCCTGCGGGTCCAGCTCCCAGTGCGCGTCGACGACGCCGAGCGGCTCGAGCACCCGCGGGCGCAGGAAGTCGAGCACGCGCCCCCCGGTGAGCCGGTGCAGGATCGCCGACAGCAGGTACGACGACCCGGTGTCGTAGACGAACCGGGTGCCCGGGACGTGCTCGACGGGCGCGGCGAGGAGGTCCTGCGCCCACGTGCCGCCGGTGCGGCCGATGGCCTCCATCGACTCCGACGCATGCCCGCTCGTCATCGTGAGCAGGTGCCGCACCCGCGTGGCGGCGAGGTTCGCCGACGGCTCGGCGGGCGCGTCGTCGGGCAGCAGGTCGATCACGCGGTCGTCGATCGACAGGAGCCCCTCGTCGACGGCGAGCCCCACGGCCACCGAGGTGAACGTCTTGCTCACCGAGAACAGCAGCTGCGGATCGGCGAGGCGGTACGGATGCCACGCCGCCTCGGCGACGACCTGCCCGCGGTGCACGACCATGACGGCGTGCGGCTCCTGCAGCCGGTCGAGCCCGGCGAGCAGGCGGTCGATCGCGGCGGGGTCGAGTCCGGTGCCGGCCGGGGTCGAGCGGGGGAGCGTGTGCGGCATCTGGGTCCTCTCCGTCGGGGCGCGCGAGAAGCCAGTCTGCCCGGTCCCACCGACGAGCGGGCCGACACGCCGGACTCAGGTGAGCCCCCCGACCCCATGCGGCGCGCCGGGCACGCCGCTGACGGGGCGGTCCGGCCGGATCGGCCGGACCGGTGGCACGAATGGGCCGCGCGACGGATGTCCCGACCGGTGCGCGCCCGTAGGCTGGACGGCATGGCAGAACGCGCATCCTGGTCGCTCGGCGGCGCCCTCCGCGGCATCTTCGGCGCGCGGACCATCGACGAGGACACCTGGGACGACCTCGAGTCCGCGCTCATCACCGCCGACTTCGGCCCGACGGTCACCGAGGAGATCGTCGACCGCATCAAGGACCAGGTCGAGCGCTACCGCACGACCGACCCGCGCGACGTGCAGCGGATGCTCCGCGAGCTCATCGAGGAGCGGCTCGCGAAGTACGACCCCACGCTGAAGCTCACCGAGCGACCGGCCGTGGTGCTCGTCGTCGGCGTCAACGGGGTGGGCAAGACCACCACGATCGGCAAGTTCGCCCGGTTCCTGCGCACCTACGACCGCTCGGTCGTCGTCGGCGCGGCCGACACCTTCCGCGCGGCCGCCGTCGACCAGCTCGCGACGTGGGCCGAGCGAGCGGGCGCAGGCATCGTGCGACCCGAGCGCGAGGGCCAGGACCCGGCGTCGGTCGCATTCCAGACGGTCGAGCAGGCCAAGCGAGACGGCACCGAGATCGTGATCATCGACACCGCCGGGCGCCTGCACACCAAGGGCGGGCTGATGGACGAGCTCGGCAAGATCAAGCGCGTCGTCGAGAAGCAGGCGCCGATCAGCGAGGTGCTGCTCGTGCTCGACGCGACGACCGGCCAGAACGGCCTCGCCCAGGCGGAGGCGTTCATCCAGCACGGCGGGGTCACGGGCCTCGTGCTCACGAAGCTCGACGGCAGCGCGAAGGGCGGCTTCGTGCTGGCGGTGCAGGAGAAGACCGGCCTCCCGATCAAGCTGATCGGGCAGGGCGAGGGCATCAACGACCTCACCGGCTTCACCCCGCACGTGTTCGCGCAGAAGCTGGTCGGCTAGGCAGGGGAGGGGCGCATCATGGCTACCGAACACGACTACTTCGGGATCGTCGGCGAGTACTGGTCGGAGGACGTCGAGTACGCCGACCAGCGGGTCGAGGTGGTGCTCGACGCCGACGACGAGCAGGTGTCGCAGGCCGCGCTCGACGCCGCGGCGACGCTGGTCGGCGAGCTGGAGCTCGTCGACGACGAGCTGCGGTCGGCGTTCGTCACCCAGCTCGACTCCTCGGCGTCGCCGGTGATGCGCTTCCTCGCCGTGCTGCTCGACCCCGAGCTCGAGCAGGCCGACGAGATCGAGGCCGCGATCGGCCGCGACTCGGGCGACCGGCAGGTCGACGCGCTGCGGTCGCTGAGCCTCGTGCGGGTCGACCTCCGGCCCGAGGCCGACAGCCAGGGCGAGCCGTTCGCGGAGTTCGAGTACGCGCTCGCGCCCGAGGACACCGACGAGCGCCTCGTCGCGGCGATCGACCTCGGCCGGGAGATCGTCGAGGTGCGGTTCGAGGGCTGAGCGCTCGAGGGCTCGGCACGGCCCGCGGGCCTGTGCGCGGCCCGCGCAGCGGGGAGGCATCCGCCCTCGCCTAGAATCGAACCCATCATGGCTACCTTCGGCACGCTCTCCGACCGGCTCGCAGAGACCTTCAAGAACCTCCGCACCAAGGGCAAGCTCTCCGCTGCCGACGTCGACGGCACCGTCCGCGAGATCCGCCGCGCGCTGCTCGACGCCGATGTGGCGCTGCCCGTCGTCAAGGACTTCACGGCGAAGGTGCGCGAGCGCGCGCTCGGCGACGAGGTCAACAAGGCGCTGAACCCGGCGCAGCAGGTCGTGCAGATCGTCAACGAGGAGCTCGTCGCCATCCTCGGCGGCCAGCAGCGCCGGCTGCAGTTCGCGAAGAACCCGCCGACCGTCATCATGCTCGCCGGCCTCCAGGGCGCGGGCAAGACGACCCTCGCGGGCAAGCTCGCGAAGCACCTCGTGAAGGAGGGTCACACGCCGCTCCTCGTCGCGAGCGACCTCCAGCGCCCGAACGCGGTGAACCAGCTCCAGGTCGTCGGCTCGCAGGCCGGCGTGCCGGTGTACGCGCCGGAGCCCGGCAACGGCGTCGGCGACCCGGTGAAGGTCGCGAAGGACGGCGTGAAGCAGGCCGAGCGCGCCCAGCACGACGTGGTCATCATCGACACCGCGGGCCGCCTCGGCGTCGACGCCGAGCTGATGAAGCAGGCGTCGAACATCCGCAAGGCGACGAACCCCGACGAGGTGCTGTTCGTCATCGACGCGATGATCGGCCAGGACGCGGTCGCGACCGCCAAGGCCTTCCAGGACGGCGTCGACTTCACCGGCGTCG
This sequence comes from Agromyces sp. MMS24-K17, assembly GCF_043950245.1. Lineage (GTDB taxonomy): Bacteria > Actinomycetota > Actinomycetes > Actinomycetales > Microbacteriaceae > Agromyces. Next base: position 2,631,162 of record NZ_CP171640.1, read on the forward strand.
TGCTGTCGAAGCTCGACGGCGACGCCCGTGGTGGCGCGGCGCTCAGCGTGGCCTCGGTCACCGGCCGCCCGATCATCTTCGCCTCCACCGGCGAGGGCCTCGACGACTTCGAGCCCTTCCACCCCGACCGCATGGCGAGCCGCATCCTCGACCTCGGCGACATCCTCACCCTCATCGAGCAGGCCCAGCAGGCCTTCGACGAGGAGGAGGCGCTGAAGGTCGCCGAGAAGATCGCGAGCGAGCAGTTCACGCTCGACGACTTCCTGAAGCAGATGCAGCAGCTCCGCGGGGCCGGCTCGATCAAGAAGATGCTCGGGATGCTCCCGGGCGCCGGCGGCCTCCGCCAGCAGCTCGACTCGTTCGACGAGAAGGAGATCGTGCGCACCGAGGCGATCATCCAGTCGATGACCCCGGCCGAGCGCAAGAACACCAAGCTCCTGAACGGCTCGCGGCGCCTGCGCATCGCGAAGGGCTCGGGCATGACCGTGACCGACGTGAACCAGCTGGTGCAGCGCTTCGAGCAGGCTGCCAAGATGATGAAGACCGTCGCGCGCGGCGGCGTGCCCCAGATCCCCGGCATGGGCCCGATCCCGGGCGCCGGCGGCTACGGCGGCGGCAAGCGCCAGGCCGCGAAGGCGAAGAAGAAGTCGGGCGGCGGCTCGCGGTCGGGCAACCCGGCCAAGCGCGCGGCCGAGAACGCGGCGATCGCCCAGGGCGGCCCGGTTCCCGGTCAGGGCGCCGCGGCACCGTCGGGTGCCGGGTTCGGCCTCGGCGGGGGCGGCGCGGCCGCGAAGGGCGCGCCGAGCGAGGAGGAGCTCGCCGCCCTGCAGAAGTTCCTGGGCCGCTGAGCTTACGCCCGCCGCCGGGCGTCAGCTCGGTTCGGCCGGGTCGTGCACGGCCACCGGGTCGTGCGCGACCGCCGCGCCGCCGATGAAGGTCGCGAGGTCGTCGCCGTCGAGCACGGCGATCGGCCGGGGTCCGCGGTCGGCGAGGTCGAGGATGCGCCCCGTCGGGAATGCGACCGTCGAGGCGGCGTAGACGACGTTGCCGATCGCCGTGCCGTCGACGACGCCGGGGTGGGCGAGCCCGACGACGGCGGGCCGGAACGCCCGGAGCGTGGCGGCGACGGCCCCGGAGGCGTCGAGGGCGCCGGTGGCGAGGGTGTTGACGACGACGATCGCGTCGGGGGCGAGCAGGTCGCCGAGGCGCTCGAGGAACTCGAGGGTCGACAGGTGCGCCGGCGCGACCCGCCCGTCGAACACGTCGACGACGGCGACGTCGTACCCGCCGCCGGTGCGCGCCGCCCGCTCGACCGCGACTCGCGCGTCGGCGAACTCGACGGTGAGCTCGACGCCGTCGGGCAGCGGGAGCGCCGCGAGCACCAGGTCGAGCAGGTCCTCGTGCAGTTCGACGACGTGCTGGACGCTGCCCGGCCGGGTCGTGCCGAAGTACCGCGGCAGGGTGAGCGCACCGGCGCCGAGGTGCAGGATCCGAAGCGGATGCCCCGTCTCCCGGGAGCCGTCGACGATCGCGGCGATGATCCGGACGTACTCCAGTTCGAGGTCGCGCGGGTCGCCGGGGTACACGTGCGACTGGGTGACGCCGCCGATGACGAGTCGCGTCCCGCCGTGGGGACCGCGGTCCTGGACCAGACGGACGTCGAGGCCCGCCGGGTGCCGTTCCGACGTCGGTTCCGCCATGCCGACCAGCCTAGGCGCGACGCCGTTCGGGCCCACGCCGGATTCACTTACAGGTCTGTAAGTAAAGCCCCTGCGACCCGCTACAGTGGAACGAGCGGCGCATGCCGCGTCTCGACGACCTGGAGCCACACCATGACCACCGGCACTCCCGACTACCGCGACTCCGGCCTCGCCTTCGGCGAGGACTTCCTCTTCGGCTCGGCCACCGCCTCCTACCAGATCGAGGGCGCCGCCGCCGAGGACGGCCGCGGGCCCAGCATCTGGGACACGTTCAGCCACACGCCCGGCAAGGTCTGGAACGGCGACACCGGCGACGTCGCCGACGACCACTACCACCGGTGGGAGGAGGACCTCGACCTGATGGTCGAGCTCGGCCTCGAGGCCTACCGGTTCTCCATCGCGTGGCCCCGCATCCAGCCCACCGGCCGGGGCGAGGCGAACGAGGCCGGCCTCGCGTTCTACGAGCGCCTCGTCGACGGGCTCATCGCCCGGGGCATCCGCCCGATCGCGACCCTCTACCACTGGGACCTCCCGCAGGCCCTCGAGGACGAGGGCGGCTGGACCAACCGCGCCACCGCCGAGGCCTTCGCCGACTACGCCCGCATCCTGGGCGAGCGCCTGGGCGACCGCATCGCCGTCTGGACCACCCTCAACGAGCCGTGGTGCAGCGCCTACCTCGGCTACGGTTCCGGCGCCCACGCGCCCGGCCTGATGGACGGCGCCAAGGCGCTCGCCGCGGTGCACCACCTGAACCTCGCCCACGGCCTGGCCGTGGAGGCGCTCCGCGAGGTCGTGCCCGGCGACCCGAAGTTCTCCATCACGCTCAACCTGCACGTCATCCGGCCCTCCGGGGAGACCGGCGCCGAGGCGGCCCGTCGCATCGACGGCCTCGCGAACCGCGTCTTCCTCGGGCCCCTGCTCGACGGCGAGTACCCCGCCGACGTCATCGCCGACACCGCCGACGTCACCGACTGGTCCTTCGTGCACCCCGGTGACCTCGACGTCATCCGGCAGCCGCTCGACGTGCTCGGCGTGAACTACTACTCCACGGTCACCGTGCGGATGTGGGACGGCGCGGCCCCGAAGGTGAACGCCGACGGCCACAAGGACATGGGCGGCACCGCCTGGCCCGGCTCCGACGCCGTCGAGTTCCTCGAGCAGCCCGGCCCGTACACCGCGATGGGCTGGAACATCGACCCCTCCGGCCTCGAGGACCTGCTCGTCGCCCTGCACGAGTCGTACCCGACGCTGCCGCTGATGGTGACCGAGAACGGCGCCGCCTTCGACGACGTCGTGACCGAGGAGGCCGACGGCCCCCGCGTGCACGACGAGCTGCGCGTCGACTACCTGCGCCGCCACTTCACCGCCGCGCACCGCGCGATCGAGCGCGGCGTCGACCTGCGCGGCTACCAGGTGTGGTCGTTCCTCGACAACTTCGAGTGGGGCTACGGCTACTCCAAGCGGTTCGGCATCGTCCGCGTCGACTACGACACCCTCGTGCGCACCCCGAAGGATTCGGCGCACTGGTACGCGGAGCTCATCCGCACGCGCCGGATCCCGGCGTAGCCGTGCTCAGGCCTCCCCGGCGCCCGCGTCGGCGCCGGGGGAGCCGTCGCGGAACTCCCGCGCCAGGTGCGCGACGACGGCCGTGAGGTCGCCATCGGCCGCCGCCGCGACGCGGAGCTGCCGCTGGTAGCTCGCGCCGGCGTCGAGCATGCGCCGGACGGACTGCAGCTCGACCTCGCAGCCGAGGCGCTCGGCCACCGGCACGAGCGTCGTGACGAGGTCGCGCAGGTCGTCGGTGACGAGCCGTTCGGTACCCGCGACATCCGTGATGATCTCGGCGTCGAGGCCGTACCGGGCGGCGCGCCACTTGTTCTCGCGGACGTACCACGGCTGCAGCACCGGGAGCGTGTCGCCCTGGTCGAGCCGCTCCGCCATCCAGTCGACGAGGCACTGCACGAGCGCGGCGATCGCGCCGATCTCCGCGGCCGTCGAGACGCCGTCGCAGACGCGCACCTCGATGGTGCCCCACTTCGGCGACGGGCGGATGTCCCAGCGCACCTCGGAGTGGTCATCGATCACGCCCGTGCGCACCAGGTCGTCGACGTAGCGCTCGTAGGCGGCCCAGTCGGCGAGCGGGTAGGGGAGCCCCGCGGTCGGCAGTTGCTGGAACATCAGCGCCCGGTTCGAGGCGTAGCCGGTCTCGACGCCCGCCCAGTACGGGCTCGACGCGCTGAGCGCCTGCAGGTGCGGGATGTAGGCGAGCAGTCCGTCGAGGATGGGCAGCGCCTTGTCGCGGTCGTCGACGCCGACGTGCACGTGGATGCCCCAGATCATCATGTTCCGGCCCCACCACCGGGTGCGCTCGATGAGCTTGTGGTACCTCGGCTTGTCGGTCAGCGTCTGGTCGTACCACTGGCTGTACGGGTGGGATCCGGCGCAGAGCAGCTCGTAGTCGCCGATCCGGTCGAGGACGGCGCGCACGCGCTCGACCTGGGCCTGCAGGTCGGCGACCGCGCCGTCGACCCGCCGGTGCACGCCCGACACGAGCTCCACGGTGTTCGTGAGCAGTTCCTGCGTGACGTGCGGGAGCGGTTCGCCGTCGGGTCCGGAGGCGGCGCCGACGCCCGTCGCGGCCGTCTCGTCGGCGAGATCGGCGAGCACCCGGTCGGCGACGCTGGCGAGCTCCCCGGTGGCGCGATCGACGATCGCGAGCTCCCACTCGATGCCCACCGTCGACCGTTCGGACCTGGCGTATCCGATCTGCATCCCGCATCTCCCGTCGTTCCCGGCCGATTCCCGTCATCCTCCCATGCAGCCGTGGGATTATCGCTCCGGCTGGAAATCTGCAAGAATGATCAGTCGAGTTCTGCATCGCCCGACCCTCTATCCGGCATGCGGGACACCATTGAGCTTCCGCCGAGTGTGCACCCCACGCTCACGGCTTCAGTTCGCCCACCTCACCAGACATTCAGGAGAATCGTGGCTGTCAAGATCCGTCTCAAGCGGCTCGGCAAGATCCGTGCCCCGTACTACCGCATCGTCGTCGCCGACTCGCGCACCAAGCGCGACGGTCGCGTGATCGAGGAGATCGGCAAGTACCACCCCACCGAGGAGCCCTCGTTCATCGAGGTCGACTCCGAGCGTGCCCAGTACTGGCTCTCCGTCGGCGCCCAGCCGACCGAGCAGGTCCAGGCCATCCTCAAGCTGACCGGCGACTGGGGCACCTTCAAGGGCCAGAAGGGCGCGACGAACACCGTCAAGACCGCTGAGCCCAAGGCTGCCTTCGAGGCCGACACCGCCAAGAAGCCGGTCCTCAAGCCCAAGGCCGAGAAGCCGGCCAAGGTCGAGGAAGCCCCGGTCGAGGCCGAGGCCGAGACCACGGACGAGGCGTAGGCCTTGCTCCAGTCCGCGCTCGAGCACCTCGTCAAGGGGATCGTCGATCACCCTGACGACGTGCGAGTCGTCTCCGCGTCGAGCGCACGCGGCGAGGTCCTCGAGGTTCACGTGAACCCCGAGGACCTCGGCCGCGTCATCGGTCGCGCGGGCCGCACCGCCAAGGCGCTGCGCACGCTCGTGACCGCGCTCGCCGACGGCCGTCGCGTGCGGGTCGACGTCGTCGACTCCGACGACTGACGTGGCGAGCACCCCGCGACCGCAGCAGCTCCGCGTCGGGCGGCTGACCAAGGCGCACGGCCTCAAGGGCGCGATCAAGCTCGAGCTCTACACGGATGACCCGGAGCGGCGCTTCGTGCCCGGCGCGACGTTCTCGCTCCAGGTCCCGGATGACTCGCCCTGGCACGGCCGCTCGCTGACGCTGCGCGAACTGCGTTGGTACAACGGCCACCCGGTCGGGTTCTTCGACGGCGTCGACGACCGCACCGCTGCCGAGGGCGTCATCAAGGCCATCCTCTGGGTCGACGTCGACGAGGCCGAGACGGCCGAGCCCGACGCGTGGTACGACCACCAGTTGATCGGCCTCGCCGTCGTGCGCGACGGCCAGCGGGTCGGCGAGGTGAAGCGCGTCGAGCACTTCCCGGCGCAGGACCTCCTCATCGTGAAGTCCGGCGGCCGCGAGGTCATGGTGCCGTTCGTCGCGGCGATCGTGCCGGAGGTCGACATCGCTGCGGGCACCCTCACGGTCACCCCGCCGGCCGGCCTCTTCGAGGATCTCCCGGAGGAGTCGGAGCCGGCCGAGCCCGAGTCCGGGACGACCGGCGACGCGGAGTAGCGCACGATGCGCATCGACATCGTCACGATCTTCCCCGAGTTCTTCTCGGTGCTCGACATCTCCCTCCTCGGCAAGGCCCGCGAGCAGGGGCTGATCGAGGTCGTCGCCCACGACCTGCGGGACTTCACCCACGACCGGCACCGCACCGTCGACGACACCCCGTACGGCGGCGGCGCCGGCATGGTGATGAAGCCCGAGCCGTGGGGCGAGGCGCTCGACGCCATCGTCGGCGACGGGGCATCCGACGCGCTGCTCGTCGTGCCGTCCCCGGCGGGCGAGCCGTTCACCCAGGCCACCGCGCGCGAGCTCGCGCAGGAGCCGCACCTCGTGTTCGCCTGCGGGCGCTACGAGGGCATCGACCAGCGCGTCGTCGACCACTACGAGACCCGCATGCGCGTGCGTCCGATCTCGCTCGGCGACTACGTGCTGAACGGCGGCGAGGTCGCCGTCATGGCGATGATCGAGGCCGCCGGTCGCCTCGTGCCCGGCGTCGTCGGCAACCCCGAGAGCCTCGTCGAGGAGTCGCACGAGGACGGCTTGCTCGAGTACCCGAGCTACACCAAGCCGCCCGTCTGGCGCGACCTGGAGGTGCCGGCGGTGCTGCGATCGGGCCACCACGGGAAGGTCGCCGAATGGCGGCACGAGCAGCAGCTCGAGCGCACCCGGCGGGTCCGGCCCGAACTGCTCGACGGCCGCGACGCGAGCTGACCGCAGACGGCGCTGCGACCTGACCGTCGCCCCGGCCTGGCCGGCGCTGCGACCTGACCGTCGGCCGGGGCCGGGGTGCGGGAGTCTTCACCTCGCCGAAACATCTCCGAGCCTGCCGCGAAACACGCCCTCCATACCTTCGAACTGGCGACGGAATCGCCGCGGAGGAGTGGACATGGTCGGCGGCAGCGAGTCGGAGGACATGGCATCCGCCCCCCTGCGACTGCTCGCGGTCACCCACGGGCCGCCGTCGCCGGCCAATCGCGCCGCCGTCATCCAGCTCGTCGACGCCGTCGCGACCGCCCGGCCCGACCTCGACGTCTCGATCAGCTTCGTCGACTCGCACCCTCGCGACGCGATCAAGGCGCTCGGCGAGCACCTCGTCGAACCGGGCGCGGTGCTCGTGCCGCTCGTCCTGTCGGCCGGCTTCCACGTGCGCACGGGGCTGAACCAGGGCCTCGACCGCGTGAACGGCTCCGGGGTGGTGCTCGCCGGCGAGCTCGGGCCCGACGAACGGCTCGTCGAGGAGCTCGCCCGCCGGGTCGAGGACCTCGGACTCGTCGACACCGACGTGGTCGTCCTCGCCGCCGCGGGGTCGAACGACCCGCGCGTGTCGCGGGAGTGCTTCGAGACGGGCCGGCGCCTCGCGGTGCGCCTCGGCAGGCCGGTCACGGTGGGCTTCGTGGCCAGCGCGGTGCCCCGCCTGCACGACGCGATCGACATGGTGCGCGACGTCCACCCGGGTTCCCGGATCGTGATCGGCGCGTATATGCTCGCCCCGGGCGTGTTCTACGACCAGGCCGCTGCCGCCGGCGGCGACGTGATCGCACGGCCGCTGCTCGAACCCGATGCGACCGCGCCGGCGGCGATCGTCGACCTGATCCTCGACCGGTACGCATCGGCATTGGAATCCATGGAGGGAAGTCGCCGGTGACCTTCGGTTTCGACGCCGTCATCCTCGCCGGAGGACGCGCGTCGAGGTTCGGGGGCCGAGACAAGACCGCGCTCGCGCGCGACGGGCGGAGCCTGCTGGGCATCGCCGTCGACGCCGTCGCCGGTGCCCGTGCCGTCGCCGTGGTCGGGCACGACCTCGACACGGATGACCCGCGCGTGCGCTGCACGGTCGAGGAACCGCGCTGGGCGGGACCGGTGGCCGCGCTCGTCGCCGGGCTGCGCGCCCTCGACGATGCCCCGGAGGCGCAGACCGTGGTGCTCGCCGCGGACCTGCCGTTCGCGGTGCCGGCGGTGGCCCGCCTGCTCGCCGAAGCCGCCGAAACCGCCGAGTCCGCCGAAGCCGCCGAGTCCGCCGAAGCCGCCGAGTCCGCCGAGGCCGCCGGAACCGACCGAGCCGACGAAGCCGTCGCCCCGGGTGCCGAGCCGGCTCGAGCCGTCGTCGCCGTCGACCCGAGCGGTCGCCGGCAGCCACTGCTCGCCCTGTATCCCACCGCCGCGTTGCGCCGCGCCGTGGAAGCGGCCGATCGCGCCGCTCGCGGCGCCGCCCGGGGGCCGTCGCTGCATGCGACCCTCGCCGCCCTCGACGTCGTGCCCGTCGTGCTGCCCGACCCGCTGTGCGCCGACGTGGACACGCCGGCGGACGCGGCCCGGCACGGCGTCGGCGATCCCGCGGAACCCGCCCCACCCACGGCACTCGCCCCATCCACGGCGCCCGCTGAGCCCGACCCATCCGCCCACGACCAGAGGAGCCTCGCATGAGCGAACCGACGCGGACCCCAGCCGACCTCGACGCCTGGGCGGCGCAGGTCGCGACGGTGCTCGGCGTCGCCGCCCTCGGCGCCGATGTCGGCGCCGTGCTCGACCTCGCCCGCGACGCGGCGCACGGCGTCGCCCGCCCGGCCGCGCCGCTGACCACCTACCTCGTCGGCCTCGCCGTCGGGCGCGGCCTGCCGTTCGACGAGGCGGTCGCCCGCGTCGCGGCCGAGCTGCCCGAGACGGAGTCGTGAGCCGGTCGTCCCACTCGTGGGACGCGGCCCGCGAGGTCGCCGCCGCGCTCGGCGAGGCGTGCCTCGGCGAGCCGATCGAACTGCCGCTCGCGGAGTCGGCGGGGCTCCGCCTCGCCGCGGAGGTGCTCGCACCGGCTCCCGCGCCGGCGGTCGACGTGAGCGCGATGGACGGCTGGGTGGTCGCCGGAGACCCGCCGTGGCGGCTCGGGCCGGCCGTGCCGATGGGCGCCGCTCCGGGGCCGGTGCTCACCGACGGCCATGCGCGACCGGTCAGCACGGGAGGGGCCGTGCCATCGGGCGCCGATGCCGTGCTGCGGTCGGAGGACGGCCGGGTCGGCGACGACGGACTCCTGCACGGTGTCCGGCCGAACGCCGGGCGCGACCTGCGCCGACGAGGCGAGGAGCTCGCCGTCGGCGACCGGCTCGCTCGGCTCGGCGACGCGCTCACGCCGGCGCGGATCGCGCTGCTCGCGGTCGCCGGCATCGACATGGTGCCCGTGCGACCGCGGCCCAGCTGCGCCGTGCTGGTGACGGGAGACGAGGTCATCGGCGCCGGGCTGCCCGGCGCCGGGCGGGTGCGCGACGCCTACACGCCGTCGGTCCCCGCGCTCGTCGCGAGCCTCGGCGGGCGAGTCCTCGTCGCCGACCGCGTCGGCGACGGTGCCGGAGCGCTCGAGCGCCGGCTGCGCGAGCTCGACGGCGAGGCCGACGTCGTCGTCACGACCGGCGGCACCGCCCGCGGGGCGGGCGATCGGGTGCGCGACGCGGTGGAGGCGTCCGGCGGCCGGCTCCACGTCTCGGGGATCGACCTCCGGCCGGGGCATCCGACGCTCCTCGCCACGACCGGGTCCGGCACGCCGCTCGTCGGGTTGCCGGGCAACCCGCTCGCGGCGTTCGTCGCGATGGCCTCGTTCCTCGCGCCGCTCGTGCGGGCCGCAGCCGGGGCGCCGGTCGGGGCCGCCCGCCCGGTCGTCGAGGCCGTCGACGTGGCATCCCACCCGCGCGACACGCTCCTCGTGCCGTTCCGACGCGTCGACGGGCGCATCGAGGCCACCCGGTGGCGTGGCGCGGCCATGCTTCGCGGCCTCGCCGACGCCGACGGGCTGCTGGTCGTCGGCCCGGCCGGCACCGGCGTGCGCGAACTCGCGCTGCCCTGGGCCCACGACAGGGCGTAGGGCGGGCGAGCGGCCGCAGCGGGCAACCCGCAGGGGGCGGCGTGCAGCGGCAGCGGCACGGCACCGCGGACACGCCGCGGACGCCGGAACGGGCGACCGGATCATCCGATCGCCCGTCCCGACGCGTTCGTGCCGACCTGCCCGCCGGCCGTCCGCCTCAGATGCGGTTGCCCGCGAGCCGGCTCGAGCGCCGCGCGTAGACGGCCCAGGTGAGCAGCAGCAGTCCGCCGTACACGGCGACGAACACCCCGAACGCGCCGTCGTAGCCGCCGGTCGTCTGGAAGGAGAGGTTGAGCGCCTGCGGGATCAGGAAGCCGCCGTAGGCGCCGATCGCCGAGATGAGCCCGAGCGCGGCCGCGGCCTTCCGCTGCGTCGACACGGCGCCGTCGGCGTCGCCCGCCGCGCCGCGCGCCGCGAACACGGCCGGGATCATTCGGTACGTCGACCCGTTGCCGATGCCGGCCGCGGCGAACAGCACCAGGAAGCAGCCGAGGAACACCCAGAACGAGCCGAGCGGCAGCGTCGCGATCACCGCGACCGTGACCACGCCCATGGTCGCGAAGGCGGCCATCGTGATCCGCGCACCGCCGAACCGATCGGAGAGGCGACCGCCGTAGGGGCGGGCGAGCGAGCCGACGAGCGCGCCGAGGAAGGCGAGCGACACGGATGCCCCGCCGACGGCGATCGCGCTGAAGTCGGGGAACTGGTCGGCGATGAGCTTCGGGAAGACGCTCGCGAAGCCGATGAACGAGCCGAACGTGCCGATGTAGAGCAGGGCGAGGATCCACAGGTGCGGTTCGCGGAGGGCCGCGGCGGAGCCGGCGAAGTCGGCCTTCGCGTTCGACAGGTTGTCCATGTACTTCCACGCGCCGAACATCGCGACGACGATGAGCGGGATCCAGAGCCATCCGGCCACCGGCAGGTTGAGCGTGACGCCCGCGCCGATGGTGATCGCGATCGGCACGACGAACTGGGCCACCGCGGCGCCGAGGTTGCCGCCGGCCGCGTTGAGGCCGAGCGCCCAGCCCTTCTCCCGCGCGGGGTAGAAGAACGTGATGTTCGACATGGAGCTCGCGAAGTTGCCGCCGCCGAAGCCGGCGAGGGCGGCCGCCGCGAGCAGCACCGGGAACGGCGTCTCGGGGTTCGACACGCATACCGTCAGGGCGATGGTCGGCAGCAGCAGGAGCCCGGCCGAGATGATCGTCCAGTTGCGGCCGCCGAACTTCGGCACGAGGAACGAGTAGGGGATGCGCAGGGTCGCGCCCACCAGGCTCGGGATCGAGATCAGCCAGAACACCTGGCCCGTGTCGAGGTCGAAGCCCGCGTTGGGCAGCGTCACGGCGACGATGCTCCACAGCTGCCAGACGACGAAGCCGAGGAACTCGGCGAAGATCGACCAGCTGAGGTTGCGGCGGGCGATCCGGCGCCCGACGCCCTCCCACTGCACGTGGTCCTCGGGGTTCCACCCGTCGATCCACCGGCCGGGCCGGTGGCTGAGCGGCGCCGCGGGCGCGCTCGTGGTGGTCGGGGCCACGCGTGCCCCCGGGTCGGCCTGGGGTTCGGTCGCGGTGTCGGTCATGGTCGCCTCCGTGCGCTCGTGCTCGGGAATCCTGTGCGAGCGAAGCTACCGACGGGGTGTTTCCGCAGGCCGCGGCGGCGGTGAAATCCGTGTCTCGGGGTGCTCACCCGGGCGGCGACCCGGTTGTGAGGCGATCAGTCGAGTGCCGAGACCCACTCCGAGGAGCCGTCGGTGAACCGCTGCTCCTTCCAGATCGGCACGCGGGCCTTCACCTCGTCGACGAGCTCGGCGCACGCGGCGAAGGCTTCCGCGCGGTGCGCGCTCGCCACCGCGGCGCCCAGCGCGACGTCGCCGATCGCGAGCGGGCCGACCCGGTGGGCGACGGCGATGGTCGTCTCCGGATGCCTCGCCGCGATGTCGCGCGCGGTCTCGGCGAGGACCTCCCCTGCGCTCGGATGCGCGGTGTACGCCAGCGCCGTGACGCCGCGGCCGCCGTCGTGGTCGCGGACGACGCCCTCGAACACGACGACGGCGCCGTCGGCGCGGCTCATGGCGGCGTCGCGCAGTGCGGCGATCTCGATGGGCGCGTCGGAGACGACGGCGACGCGGACGGCGTCGTCGACCGGGTCAGCGTGGGCCATGGTCGCCTCCGTGGAGCTGGTCGAGCGCGTGGTCGAGGAGTTCGCCGAGCAGGCCGAGCCCGTCGCGCACGGCGCCGGGCGAGCCGGGCAGGGCGACGACGAGGGCGCGGCCGGCGGTGCCGGCGAGTCCGCGGCTGAGGAGGGCCGTCGGCGCGTGCGCGGCACCGCGGCGACGCAGCTCCTCGCCGAACCCGGGCAGCTCCCGCTCGATGACCCGGCGCACGGCCTCGGGCGTGACATCCGTGGGCGAGATGCCGGTGCCGCCGGTGGTGATGACCACCGCCGCGCCGGCCGCGACGGCGCCGTCGATCGCATCGGCGAGGCCGGGGCCGTCGGGCACGACGACGAGCGACGCCTCGAACCCGCGCTCGGCGAGCCAGCCCGACACGACCGGCCCGGTCGTGTCGTCGGCCGTGCCCGCGGCCGCCCGCGTCGAGACGGTGATCGCGACGGCGGCGCCGCGCGTCGCGCCGCTCACGAGCGCACCCAGTCGCCGGACTTGCCGCCCGACTTCGAGAGCAGTCGGACCGCGTCGATCTCGGCGAGGCGGTCGACCGCCTTCACCATGTCGTACAGCGAGATCGCGGCGACCGTGGCGGCCGTGATCGCCTCCATCTCGACGCCCGTGCCTCCGACGGTGGAGACCTCCGCGGTGACGGTCACGTGGTCGTCGCCGACGGCGAAGTCGACCTCGACGGAGCTGATCGGGATCGGGTGGCACAACGGTACGAGCGTCGAGGTCTGCTTGGCTGCCATGATCCCCGCCACCCGCGCCACGCCGATCGCCTCGCCCTTCGGGAGACGGCCGGCGGCGAGCAGCTCGATCACGTCGGGACGGGTGCGCAGCGTCGCCTCGGCGCGTGCGACGCGCCGCGTGGCGGGCTTGCCGCCCACGTCGACCATGTGCACGGCGCCGTCGGGACGGCGGTGGGTGAGTTCAGACATCGATCCTCCAGGTCTCGACGAGGGTGCCGGCCGCGGGCGCCTCGAGGCCGACGGGCAGGTGCACGAGCACCGACGAGCGCGCGTACGCGCCGATCAGGTGCGACGAGGGGCCGCCGACCAGGTGCACGCCGTCGTCGGTCAGCACGCCGCGGCGCACCTGATGGACGTGCGGGGGCGACTCGACGGCCGCCGCGAGCGGCACCAGCGCCGTCGGCCGGTCGACGGGGTCGGCCCCGGCCGCGGCACGCAGCAACGGCCGGAGGAACAACTCGAACGACACGAGCGCGCTGACCGGGTTGCCGGGGAAGCAGACGACCGGGACCTCGCGCCCGTCGGCGTCGATCGTGGCGAGGCCCTGCGGGCCGCCGGGCTGGATCGCGACGGCCTCGAACGTGCCGGTGTCGGCGAGCGCCTCCCGCACGACCTCGTGCGTGCCGAGGCTCACGCCGCCGGTCGTGATGACGAGGTCGGCGCCGCGCGCCGCCTCCACGAGGAGCGCCCGGAACGTCGCCGGGTCGTCGTCGGCGTGCAGGTGACGGGTCGCGACGCCGCCGGCGTCGACCACGGCCGTCGCGAGCGCGGGCCCGTTCGCGTCCCGCACCCCGGCGCCCAGTTCCCGGCCGGTCGACACGATCGCGACCCGTGGGCGGGCGACGAGCACCACCTCGGCGACGTCGCCGGCCGCGAGCGCACCGAGCTGCGCCGGCCCGAGCCGGGCGCCGGCCTCGAGCACCACGTCGCCGCGGCGCAGGTCGCTGCCGACGTCGCGCACGGCCGCCCCGGGTCGCGGGGCGACACGCAGTACGACGGACCCGGCGGCGGCGTGCGCGGCGAACCCGCCCTCGGCCTCCTCGATCGGCACGACCGCGTCGGCGCCGGGCGGCAGCGGCGCACCCGTCATGATGGGCGCCGCGTGTCCGGCCGGCAGCGGCGCCGCGTCGGCCCCCGCCGGGATCTCGGGTGCGAGCGGGAGCGGCGCACCGGGTCGCACGTCGGCGGCGCGCACCGCGTATCCGTCGAGCTGCGAGTTCGCGAAGGGCGGGGCATCCGCCCCCGCGACCGCCGGCGCCGCCAGCAGCCGGCCGATCAGCGCGCCGAGGTCGGCCGCAGGGTCCGCGAGTGCGTCGAGCGGCACGCGCACGGTGCGCGGTGCGAGCGCATCGGCGAGGTGGCGCGCCACCGCGTCGCGATGCTCCTCCAGCGTCCGTCGGCCCATCCGGCTCCTCCCGTCGCTGCCACCCTACGCGGCGCGGCCGCGCCGCCTCGCCTCGCCCGGTCACCGGGCGACCCCGGGTGGGATGCCTCGCCGTGCGGCGCCGTGCGCCTCCCCGTGCGCCTCGCCGGCGCGCCACGGCGCGTTCCGTGGTCGAGGCGGGTGCCGAGGCCATCGCGATGGCCTATCGTGAAGCGATGACCACCCTGCTCGGCATGCCGCGCCCGCGCCGCGCGGCCGAGGAGCCGGCGGAGCTCGCGGCATCCGCAGGCCGTCGCCTCGCCGCCGCGAGCCGCCCCGCGACCGATGGGCTGGTCGACCGGTTCGGGCGCGTCGCGACCGACCTGCGCGTCTCGCTCACCGACCGCTGCAACCTGCGCTGCACCTACTGCATGCCCGCCGAGGGCATGGACTGGGCCGATCAGGCGACCATCATGACGGCCGACGAGATCGGGCGCCTCGTGCGGATCGCCGTCGAACGGCTCGGCGTACGGCAGGTGCGGTTCACCGGCGGCGAGCCGCTGCTGCGCCGCGACCTCGTCGACATCGTCGCCGCCTGCGCCGCGCTCCCGACCCGACCCGAGCTCTCGCTCACGACGAACGGCATCGGCCTCGCCTCCCGCGCGGCCGCCCTGCGCGACGCCGGCCTCGACCGCATCAACATCTCGCTCGACTCCCTGCGGCACGAGACCTTCGAGCAGATCACCCGGCGGCGCACCCTCGACCGCGTCCTCGAGGGCGTCGACGGCGCGCTCGCCGCCGGACTCCTGCCGCTGAAGGTCAACGCGGTGCTCCTCCGCGGCGTGAACGACGAGGAGGCGCCCGACCTGGTCGAGTGGGCGGTCGCGCGAGGCATCGAACTGCGGTTCATCGAGCAGATGCCGCTCGACGCCGACCACGCGTGGTCGCGCGACGCGTTCATCACCGCGGACGAGATCCGCGCCCGCGTGTCCACCCGCTTCGACCTCGTGCCGCACCCGGCGCCGCGCGACGGCGCACCGGCGGAGCGCTTCGAGGTGCTCCGCGACGGCGAGGCCGTCGGCACGCTCGGCATCATCGCGTCGGTCACCGAGCCGTTCTGCGGCGACTGCCGTCGCACCCGCCTCACGGCCGACGGCCGCGTGCGCAACTGCCTGTTCACGAACCGCGAGGCCGACCTGCTCGGGGCGCTGCGGGGCGGCGCCGACGACGACGCCCTCGCCGACCTCTGGCGGCTCGAGATGTGGGGAAGGCCGCCGGCCACGGCGTCGGCGATCCCGGCTTCGTGCAGCCCGAGCGGTCGATGAGCGCGATCGGGGGATGAGCGTGGCCGAGATCGAGCTGCGGTACTTCGCGGCGGTGCAGGCGGCGCTCGGCGCCGAGGGCGAGCGGATGCCCCTGCCCGGCGCTGCGACGATCGGCGACGTGCTGGCCCGCATCCTGGAGCGTGCCGGCTCCGCCGGCGTCGAGGCGCGGCTGCCCGAGCTCCTCGGGCGGTGCAGCTTCATCGTGAACGGCCGGGCCACGCGCGACGCGGCCACGCCGGTGTCGGCCGGGGACACGCTCGACGTGCTGCCGCCGTTCGCCGGCGGCTGAGCCCACCCGCTCCTGCGCCTTCGGACGGCCCGGCAGCGCAGGGCCCGTCCGGCCCGACGCCCGCGGTCAGGCGGTCGTGGCCAGCCCCGCCGCGGCCCAGGCGCGGGTGCCGCCCGCGAGGGAGGCCGCCGGGATGCCGGCCTCGAGCAGGCGCCGCGCCGCCGGCACGGACCGGATGCCTGCCGCGCAGACGACCACCACGAGCTCCGCGTCGCGGAGCGCCGCTCGCGCCGGCGGGGCGCCGGCGAGCAGGTCGTCGAGCTCGACGGTGCGCTCCGGGGCGATCTCCCCGAGCGAGCGCTCCTCGGCCGAGCGGACGTCGACCAGGACCACGGTTCCGGCAGCGAGGAGCCCGGCGAGGGCGGCCGGATCGACCGTCGGCACGAGAGCGGCCGGCGGCGTCGCCGGAGCGCTCGGCCGGCTGGGCGCTGGCCCCGGGCCCGTGGCATCCGTCAGGCCCGTGCGATCCGTCGGGCCCGTGGCATCCGCTCGTCCCGAGGCATCCGACCGCGGTGCGACGCCCGTCGTGCCCGCCAGCACCGGGATCTCCCGCCGCCGGCCGGTGAGGGCGTCCTGCACGGCCACGCGGCCGATGAGCGGCTCGCCGACGCCGACGACGAGCTTCGCCGCCTCGCCCGCGAGCAGCGCGCCGAGCTCGGCGCACGCCGACGACAGCACGCCCGAGATCGCGCAGCTGTCGGGGGCGGCGGCCGACTCGTCGGGGAAGAGGTCGCGCAGGGTGGGGCCGTGGCCCGCCCAGAAGACCGACGCCATCGCGTCGAAGCCGAGCACCGAGCCCCAGACGTGCGGGATCCCGAGCGCGGCGGCCGCGTCGGCCACGGCGTAGTGCGTGCCGAAGTCGTCGACCGTGTCGACGACGAGGTCCCAGCCGCCGAGCAGCGCGGCCGCATTCTCGGCCGTCAGCCGCTCGACGATCTCGACGACCTCGAGGTCGGGGTCGCGCTCGCGGAGCGCCGCGGCGGCCGACGCCGCCTTCGGCACGCCGATCCGGTCGGGGGCGTGCAGCAGCTGGCGGGCCAGGTTCGACGGCTCGACGACGTCGTCGTCGACGATGCCGATCCGGCCGACGCCGTTCGCCGCGAGGCCGAGCAGGGCCGGGCAGCCGAGTCCGCCGGCGCCGACCACGAGCACGCTCGCCCGGGCGAGGCGATCCACGCCGTCGCGCCCGAAGCCGGGGAGCACGGCGAGCCGGCTGAACCGCACCGCGCGCTCCGGCGACGCCGCCGCGTCGTCGCGGTGCAGCCGGAGCACGGGCGGTGGGGTCACACGTTCACCCGGTACCCGCGCTTGACGACGGTCTGGATGACGCCGGGCACGCCGATGGCCTGGCGGAGGCGGCTCATCGCCATCTCCAGCGCATGCTCGTCGCCCGAGCCCGGCAGTTGCGCCACGAGCCGGTCCCTGGGCACGACGGCGCCGCGCGCCGTCACCAGGGTGCGCAGGATCGCGAGTCCGGCCGGGGACAGCGCGATGCGGCGGTCGTCGACCTCGACGACGCCGCCGCGGAGCTCGAGCCGCCCGTGCGCCGTGTCGAGGCGCTGCACGCCGCGCTCCTCGAGGTACTCGCAGACGAGCCGGATCAGCGCACCCATGCGGAAGCGCTCCGGCTGGATGGGGTCGATGCCGGCCGCGAGCAGCGGCTGCGCGGTCACCGGTCCGACCGCGGCTGCGACGACCGGCCCCTGCAGGGCGGCGACGAGGTCGTGGTAGAGGCCCCAGCGGTCGGCGGCCATGAACAGGGCGTGCACCGCCGGCGCGCTCGTGAACGTCACGCAGTCGAGGCGTTGCGCGCAGACCGCCTCGACGAGTCGGGACACGCGGTCGTCGCCGTCGTCCGGCGGCACCCAGCGGTACGGCTCCACCGTCATGACGCGGTCGTGCGCCTCGACGAGCCGGTCGAGCACCGCCGGGTCGAGCTCACCGTGCAGCTGCACCGCGACGGTCTGCCCGGGCGGGTAGTCGGCGAGCACGAGGTCGACGAGCGACTCGGTCGTCTCGCGCGCGCTCATGCCGACGTCGTTGAGGCCCGCCGCCCGGATGCTGCCGCGGGCCTTCGGCCCGCGCACGAGGATGTCGGTCTCCTCCAGCACGTCGACGAGTTCCTGCCCGAATCCGGCCGCGTCGGCGACCTCGAACCAGCGCCGGATGCCGTAGGCGGTGGTCGCGAGCAGGATGTCGGGCTTCGCGTCGATGATCGCGCGGGTGTCGGCGATCACCGTGTCGTCGGACTGGGCGTTCGCGATGCGCAGCGTCGGGGCGTGCAGCACCTGCGCGCCGCGGCGCTCGAGTGCGTCGATCAGGTCGGCCGAGCGTCGATCGCTCGTCACGCCGATGCGGAAGCCCTCGAGCTGGTCGGCCCGGAAGCCCGGCGCGAGGTCGACCGCATCGCTCACGCGGGACCCCCGGCGAGCGCGGAGGCGCGCTCCATCAGGGCCACGGCGTCGGCGGCGCCGTCGTGGGCGAGGCGCACGACCTCGCCGATCACGATGACGGCGGGCGACGAGACGCCCGCGAGGCCGGCCGCGATGACGATGTCGCCGAGTTCGGCGTGCGTGGTGCGCTGGTCGGCCCGGAAGCCGCGCTCGACGACCGCGACCGGCGTGGTCGGGGTGAGGCCCGACCGCATCAGGCCGGCCGCCAGCGAGGGAAGAGTGTTGACGCCCATGAGTACGACGATGGTACCGCCCAGCCCGGCGAGGTGCTCGTGCTCGGCATCGGTCAGGGGCGCGTGGCCGGAGACGACCGTGAAGAGGTGGCTCACCCCGCGGTGGGTGACCGGGATCCCGGCCGCCGCGGGCACCGAGATCGCGCTCGTGACGCCCGGCACGACCTCCACCGGCACGCCGGCGCGGTGGCAGGCGAGCACCTCCTCGCCGCCCCGCCCGAACACGTACGGGTCGCCGCCCTTGAGCCGCACCACGTGGGCCCCGGAGAGCGCGTGCTCGACGAGCAGCGCCTCGATGCCCTCCTGCGGCACCGCGTGGTGCCCGGGGCGCTTGCCCACGTCGACGAGGAGCGCGCGGGGAGCCATCCGCTCGAGCTCCGACCGCGGCGCGAGCCGGTCGTAGAGCACGACGTCCGCCTGCTCGAGGGCGCGCACCGCGCGCACGGTGAGCAGGTCGGGGTCGCCGGGGCCGCCGCCGATGAGGGTCACGCGCCCGGTCATGCGCCCGCCCCCCGCACGGGGATCGAGGATCCCGAGATGAGGACCGCCTCGCCGCGCTCGCGCTCCTGGTCGGTCGCGGGGCGCATCTGGCCGCGCTCGGGGACGCGGGCGACCGAGGGGTCGGGCGTCTGCGGGGCGTTCACGAACGAACGGAACCGGCGCAGGCGCTCGGGGTCCGCGAGGGTCGCGGCCCACTCGTCCTCGTAGGTGTCGACGTGCTTGGCCATCGCGGCCTCGAGCTCGTCGGCGAGGCCGAGCGAGTCGTTGACGACGACGTCGCGGACGTGGTCGAGCCCGCCCTCGATGTCCTCGATCCAGCGAGCGGTGCGCTGCAGCCGGTCGGCCGTGCGGATGTAGTACATCATGTAGCGGTCGATGTACTTGAGCAGCGTCTCGTCGTCGAGGTCGCCGGCGAGCAGCTGCGCGTGCGCCGGCTGGAAACCGCCGTTGCCGCCGACGTAGAGGTTCCAGCCCTTGTCGGTGGCGATGACGCCGACGTCCTTGCCGCGCGCCTCGGCGCACTCGCGGGCGCAGCCCGAGACGCCGAACTTCAGCTTGTGCGGCGACCGGAGGCCGCGGTAGCGCAGCTCGAGCTGGATCGCCATGGCGACCGAGTCCTGCACGCCGTACCGGCACCACGTCGACCCGACGCAGCTCTTCACGTTGCGCAGCGACTTGCCGTACGCCTGGCCCGACTCGAAGCCGGCGTCGACGAGCTTGCGCCAGATGTCGGGCAGCTGGTCGAGCCTGGCGCCGAACAGGTCGATCCGCTGGCCGCCGGTGATCTTCGTGTAGAGGCCGTACTCCATGGCGACCTCGGCGATCACCGCGAGCTTCTCGGGCGTGATCTCGCCGGCGGGGATGCGGGGGACGACCGAGTACGTGCCGTCCTTCTGCATGTTCGCCATGGCGCGGTCGTTGGTGTCCTGCAGGGTGCCGCGGCCGCCGTCGAGGATGTACCCGCCGAGCTGGCTGGCGAGGATCGAGCCGATCGCGGGCTTGCAGACGTCGCAGCCGCGGCCGGTGCCGAGTCGGGCGATGATCTCCTCGAAGCTCGTGAGCTCGAGCACGCGAACCGACTCGAAGAGCTCCTGGCGCGACATCGGGATGTGCTCGCACAGCGCCTTCGACACCGCGACGCCGGCCTTCGTGAGCTCGGCCTCGAGCAGCTTCTTCACGAGCGGCACGCAGGAGCCGCACTGGGTGCCGGCACGGGTGCAGGCCTTCAGCGCGCCGAGCTCGGTGCAGCCGTCCTCGCCGTGCACGGCCTCGCGGACGGTGCCCGCGCTGACGTTGTTGCAGGCGCAGACGAGGGCGCCGTCGGGCAGGTCGTCGCCGCCCGGCGCCTCCATGCCCGATGCCGAGAGGTAGGCGGCCGGCTCGTGCGACAGCGCGGTGCCCAGCAGCGGGCGGAGCGCCGAGTACGGCTCGGCGTCGCCGACGA
Source organism: Agromyces sp. MMS24-K17 (assembly GCF_043950245.1). GTDB lineage: Bacteria > Actinomycetota > Actinomycetes > Actinomycetales > Microbacteriaceae > Agromyces. Next base: position 2,651,464 of record NZ_CP171640.1, read on the forward strand.
ACACGCCGCCGAGCAGGGTCTTCGCGTCGTCGGTCATGACGAGCTTCTGGTACAGGCCGCGGGCGGGGTCGGCGTAGACGATCTCGAGCGCGCCGTCGGTGCGCCCGAACGCGTCGCCGAAGCTCGCCACGTCGACGCCCGACAGCTTCAGCTTCGTCGCGTCGTCGACCTCGGTGAACTCGGCGGCGCCGCCGAGGATGCGGTCGGCGACCACCTCGGCCATCGCGTTGGCGGGCGCCACGAGCCCGGTGCAGCGGCCTTCGAAGCTGGCCACCTCGCCGATCGCCCAGATGCCGGGCACCGAGCTCGAGCACGACGTGTCGATGGCGACGCCGCCGCGCGGGCCGAGGTCGAGGCCGGCGTCCCGGGCGAGCTCGTCGCGCGGCGAGATGCCGATCGCGAAGATGACGAGGTCGGCGTCGACCTTCTGCGAGTTCGTGAAGCCGACCGCGGTGACCCGGCCGCCGTCCGCGTGGATCGTCTGGGGTCGGGTGCCGAGGTGCAGCGCGAGGCCCTGGCCGGAGATGATGCGCCCGAGGGCGCGGCCGGCGCCCTCGTCGAGCTGCGCCGACATCAGCCAGCCTCCGGAGTGCACGATCGCGGCATCCGCACCGCGCCTGGCGAGGCCGCCCGCGGCCTCGAGACCGAGCAGGCCGCCGCCGGCGACGAGCACGCGGGCGGGGCGCCCGAGCTCGTCGCGGAGGCGCTCGACCTCGGCGACGAGCCAGTCGACGTCGTCGATGGTGCGGTAGACCTTCGCGTGCTCCGACCCGGCGATCTCGGGCACGGGCGCGCTCGAGCCGGTGGCGAGCACCAGTTCGTCGTACGGCTGCACGCGGCCGCTCGCGGTGACGACCTGCTGGAGCGCACGGTCGATGGTCACGACCGGGTCGCCGACGTGCAGGCTCACCCGCTCGCCCTCCCACACGGACGTGGGGTGCAGCGTGAGGTCGACGTCGCCCTCGAGCCGCTTGCTGAGCGCGACGCGGTCGTAGGGGAGGCGCGCCTCCTCGGTGAAGACGGTGATCGCCAGCGCGCCCTGCTCGTCGCGGGCGCACAGGCTGTCGACGAGTCGGTGCGCGGCAGGGCCGCCGCCGACGACGACCACCTGCCGGGTGTCGGTTCCGGATGTCCCGGTGCGGGGGTGCTCGGCCATGGTCGCCTCCTCGGTGCTGAGTTCGGTTCACCGTACGACCGGGCGATTACCTCGCCGTTGCCCGTTTGTAACAGGCGCTTTCCGATCCCGCACACGCCGGCGCGCGAGGTGTGAGGCGGGTTTCACGCTGCCGAAACGGTGTGCGCGGGTCGGGGTAACACGGCGCGCATACCTTCGCAGCGAGGCATCCGCCGGCCGCCTCCGTGTGGAGCGGGGGCGGGCGGATGCCGCGATCCGTTGCCGTGGAAGGGAGACGCCATGAGCCTCACCGTCGAACGAAGCGCCGCCGGGGCCGACCTCGTCGAGCCCGGCGCGAGTGCGGGCGCGGCCCGCTGGGTGCGCGTCTGCGCCGTCGAGGACCTCGAGCCCGCGTGGGGCGAGGTCGCGCTCGTCGAGGGGCGCCAGGTCGCCGTGTTCCGCCTCGGCGGCGACGAGGTGCTCGCGGTCGACCACCTCGATCCGCACACCGGCGCGCCGGTGATGGCCCGCGGCATCGTGGGCTCGCGCGGCGAGCGCCCGACCGTCGCCTCCCCGTTGCACAAGGAGGTCTACGACCTCGGCACGGGGGAGTGCCTCACCGACCCGTCGCTCGCGCTCGGCACCGTGCCGGTGCGCGTGGTCGACGGTGCGGTGGAACTCGCGATCGTCGCCTGACCGGGCTGCGCCCGGCGTCGACCGGGCGCTACGCCCGGCGCGTCACGCGCCCGTGCGGGCGGTGAGCACGATCGGGTCGCCGTCGGTGATCGCGACGGTGTGCTCGGAGTGCGCGCCGCGCGAGCCGTCGGCGCTGCGCAGCGTCCAGCCGTCGGGATCGGTGAAGATGCGGTCCGTCGTCTCGAGGAACCACGGCTCGATCGCGATGACGAGGCCCGGCTTCAGGGGCAGGCCGCGACCGGGCCGACCGTTGTTCGGCACGTGCGGGTCGCCGTGCATGGTGCGGCCGACGCCGTGGCCGCCGAAGTCCGTGTTGATGGTGTAGCCCTCGGCGCGCGCCACGTCGGCGATCGCGCGCGAGATGTCGCCGATGCGGTTGCCCGGCCGTGCCGCGGCGATGCCGGCGTCGAGGGCGCGCTGCGTCGTGTCGATGAGCCGGAGGTCGGCCTCGCGGGGCGTGCCGACGACCACCGACACCGCGGAGTCGGAGACCCAGCCGTTCACGCTCGCCGCGAAGTCGAGGCTCAGGAGGTCGCCGTCGCGGAGCGTGTAGTCGAACGGCAGGCCGTGCAGCACCGCGTCGTTCACGGAGGTGCAGAGCACCTTGCCGAACGGGCTCGCCCCGAACGACGGGTGGTAGTCGATGTAGCAGCTCTCGGCTCCGGCGTCGCGGATCATCCGGTGGGCGAGCGCGTCGAGCTCCAGCAGGTTCACGCCAACCTTCGCGGCCGCGGCGGTCGCCTCCAGCACGCCGGCGACGAAGCGGCCGGCGGGGCGCATCTCCTCGAGCTCGGCAGGGGTCCTCAGTTCGATCACGGCAGTCCTCTCCGACACCCATTCTGTCGGCTCCGCCCTGAGTGAACACCCGGTGCCGCGAGCGGGGCGTCACGTTAGCCTGTCGGCATGCTGTTGCGGCGCATCTTCCTCAGGTGGCTGTTCATCGCCCCGGTCGCCCTGCCGCTGTGGACGGTGATCGGCTGGGCCATCTTCGGCTCGGGCGGCTGGAGCACCCTGGGCCTGCTCATCACCGTGCCGGCCGAGTTCCTCGCGCTGCTCGTCATCGCGCTCATCGTGAACGCCCGCCCGACCGTGCGCGCGGAGCGCGCGGTGTCGTGGACGGACGTCGGCGTGCTCGGCGCCTGGCATGCCCTGCTCATCGCCTCGGGCTGCTACGGCGGCACGTCGGTGCTCTTCGGGGTGCTCGCGCTCGCGGCCGCGGTGGTCGCCTTCTGGGTGTCGATCTGGCAGCTCGTGCGCGACGGCGCGCGCCGCATGCAGGCGACCATGGACGAGTACGAGCGGCTGGCGAGAGAGCAGCGCACGGGTGCGGATGCCCCGCCGGCGCGCCCGCCCTTCGACGACGGGGACGGGGACGTCATCATCGTCCACGAGGTGCGCGACTGACCCGCGATCGCCCCGCTTTGCCGGTTCCCGCCCTGATCTGGCAGAATGGTTGTTTGTGCCGCCGCAGGACTCTGCCTCCGGGGAGCACGCACAGCGCGATTCCTCGCGCGGGCGGCACCAGACACTTCCATCCATGATCCGCGTTCGACCGGTGGCGGGCGCAGAGAGCGAACCATCATGCACATCCTCGACCACGTCGACGCCGCGAGCCTGAAGTCGGACGTCCCCGACTTCCGCCCCGGCGACACCGTCAAGGTGCACGTCAACATCGTCGAAGGCTCGCGCTCGCGCATCCAGGTCTTCCAGGGCGTCGTCATCGGCCGCTCGGGCGAGGGCGTGCGCGAGACCTTCACCGTCCGCAAGGTCAGCTTCCAGGTCGGCGTCGAGCGCAAGTTCCCGGTGCACTCGCCGATCATCGACCACATCGAGATCGTCACCCGCGGTGACGTCCGTCGCGCGAAGCTCTACTACCTGCGCAAGCTCCGCGGCAAGAAGGCGAAGATCAAGGAGAAGCGCGACCGCTGATCCGCGCCACGCGAATCACGCGCCGCTCCGGCAAACCTCCGAGCTCCCCGCCCCTAGACTGGGCGGGGAGCTCGGGCGGTTAAATGACAGAAGACACACGCACCTCGCACATCGACGACGAGGGCGAATCGACGACGACGAAGACGGCGACGACGGCCGCGCGCCGCAGGCGCGGGGCGCTGCTGTTCCTCCGCGACCTGCTGGTGATCTTCGTGGTCGCCGTGCTCGTCTCGTTCCTGATCAAGACGTTCCTGATCCGGTCGTTCTTCATCCCGTCGCAGTCGATGGAGCAGACGCTCGAGGTCGACGACCGGATCATCGTGAACCAGCTCGTCCCCGAGCTGATGCCGGTGGAGCGAGGCGACGTCGTCGTGTTCCAGGACCCCGGCGGCTGGCTGCCCGCCACCGTCCAGCCCGAGCAGCCGCCGCTCGTGGCCGCTGTCGACTGGTTCTTCGCGTTCGTCGGGCTGAGTGCCCCCGACTCGAACGACCACCTCGTCAAGCGCGTCATCGGCCTGCCCGGCGACCACGTCACCTGCTGCAACGCGCTCGGGCAGATGAGCGTGAACGACGTCCCGCTCGACGAGCCCTACGCGACCCTGCCCCCCGGTGAGCAGAAGGTGTCGAAGGACGACTTCGACACGACGGTGCCCGAGGGCATGCTCTGGGTGATGGGCGACAACCGGTACAACTCGAAGGACTCGCGGTACAACGGCGACACCCCGCTGAAGGGCTTCGTGCCGATCGAGAACGTCGTCGGTCGCGCGTTCGTCGTCAGCTGGCCGGTCTCGCACTGGGCATGGCTGTCGAACTACCCCGAGGTGTTCGCCGGCGTCGACGACGGAGACGGGTGATGGCGGGCGTCGTCCCGAACCTGAAGGTCGAACGCGACCTGTTCGCGTCCGGGGCATCCGTTGTCCTCGCCTGCGACGAGGTCGGCCGCGGCGCGCTCGCGGGGCCCGTCACCGTCGGCGTCGTCGCGATCGACGCGGGCGTGCGCCGGATGCCGGCGGGCCTGCGCGACTCGAAGCTCCTGCCCGAGCCGAAGCGCGAGCAGCTCGCGCCGCGTGCGGCCGCCTGGGTGCTCGGCTGGGCCGTCGGCGAGGCCAGCGCCGCCGAGATCGACGAGCTCGGGATCATGGCGTGCCTCGGGCTCGCCGGGGCACGCGCCCATGCCGCCCTGTCTTCTGCGCTCGAGCTGCCCGTCGGCTCGCCGCTGCTGCTCGACGGCAACCACGACTGGCTGAGCGGGGCGATCCGCCACGAGGCGCACGTGATCACCCGCATCAAGGCCGACCGCGACTGCGCATCGGTGTCGGCCGCGTCGGTGCTCGCGAAGGTGCACCGCGACCGCGGCATGCGGGCGGCGCACGACGTCACGCCGCTGTACGCCTGGGACGAGAACAAGGGCTACTCGACGAGGGCGCACTTCGCCGCGATCGACGAGCACGGGCCGAGCGACCTGCATCGCCGCACCTGGCTGCACCCCGAACGGGCCGCCGAGGCCACGCCGGCGCTCTTCGACCTCGGCGTAGGATGATCCGCGATGGACGACGAGGAATTCGAAGACTACGACCGTGAGGTCGAACTGGCCCTGTACCGCGAGTACCGCGACATCGTCTCGCAGTTCCAGTACGTGGTCGAGACCGAGCGACGGTTCTACCTGGCGAACGAGGTCGAGTTGGTGCGCCGCGACACGGAGCACGACTTCTACTTCGAGCTCACGATGAAGGACGTGTGGGTGTGGGACGTGTACCGCGCCGACCGCTTCGTGAAGAGCGTGCGCGTGCTCACCTTCAAGGACGTGAACGTCGAGGAGCTGGCGACGCGCGAGTTCGAGCTCCCGAAGGAACTCGCGATCGACGAGTGATCCGCCGCGCGCGCCGGCCGCGGGGCATCCCCGCCCCCCGGACGCGTGATTGCGGGGAGGTGCGGGCGCCGATAGCGTCCGACGGGTGATCACCGAGGCCGAGCTCCGCGCCATCCGCATCTTCGCCCCGTTGCCCACCGACGCGCTCGCCTACCTGGCGGGCGCCGTCGAGGACATCTGCCTCGGGCCGGGCGAGTACTTCGCCCACGAGGGCGAGGAGCGCGCGCTCTACGTCGTGGTCGACGGCCGTGCGGAGCTCACGAAGGTGATCAACGGCGACGAGCGCGTCATCGGCGAGCGCACGCCCGGGCAGTTCTTCGGCGAGGTGCCGATGACGCTGAGCAGCCCGTTCCCGGCGAGCGGGCGGGCCGCCGAGCCGTCGCGGATCATCAAGCTCGACGTCACCGTCTACTACACGCTCGCCGCGAAGGCGCCGTCGGTCGCCGAGCGGGTCGCGTGGCTCGCGCGACGCCACCTCGACTCCCTGCAGGAACTCGCCACCGAGCAGCCCGAGCCCGTCGCGCACCTCATCGGGCCGAGGGTCGACGCGAGGGTGCGCGAGGTCGCGACCTTCCTCACCCGCAACCGCGTCGCGTTCGACCGCGTGGTGACGGAGGCCGACGGCGGCGGCCCGGTGCCGGTCCTCGAGCTCCGCGACGGTACGCAGCTCACGGCGCCCTCGATGCGGGAGGTCGCGCAGGCCGTCGGCCTCGACGTCGAGCCCGGTGCGGACGCCTACGACCTCGTGGTGCTCGGCGCGGGGCCCGCCGGCCTCACCGCGGCGGTGAACGCCGCGGCGGAGGGCCTGCGGACGGTCGTGATCGAGGGGCTCGCGCCCGGCGGACAGGCCGGCACGTCGACTCGGATCGAGAACTACACCGGCTTCCCGTTCGGCATCTCCGGCGACGACCTCGCGAGCCGGGCGCTGACGCAGGCCCGGCGCCTCGGCGCGGAGATCGTGGTGACGCGGCGAGCCACGTCGCTCGACGCGGCCTCGCACGAGATCACGCTCGACGGCGGGGGCACCCTGCGGGCCGGGCTCGTCGTCATCGCCACCGGCGTGGAGTGGCGCAGCCTCGACGTGCCCGGCGTCGACCGATTCCTCGGCAATGGCGTGTACTACGGGGCCGCCCGCAGCGACGCCGCGATCGCGCAGGGGCAGGACATCTGCATCATCGGCGCGGGCAACTCCGCGGGGCAGGCGGCGATCTTCTTCTCCCGGCATGCGCGGTCGGTCACCATGCTCGTGCGCGGCCCGTCGCTCGAGGCCAGCATGTCGCGCTACCTCATCGACCAGATCGCGGCGAACGACGGCATCCGGGTCCAGACGCGCAGTTCGGTCGTCGGCGTGCACGGCGGCCGCCGGCTCGAGGCGGTGGACGTGCGCGACGGCGCGGCCGGCTCCAGCGAGCGGCGCGAGTTCCCCGTCGTGTTCGTCATGATCGGCGCCGACGCGGTGACCGGCTGGCTGCCGCCCGAGGTCGCCCGCGACGAGCACGGGTTCATCCTCACCGGCGCCGACGCGGCCGCGACGACGCAGTGGACGCTGGAGCGACCGCCCTTCGCCCTCGAGTCGAGCGCGCCGGGGGTGTTCGCCATCGGCGACGTGCGCTCGGGATCGGTCAAGCGCGTCGCGGCCGGTGTGGGGGAGGGCGGCATGGCCGTCGCCTACGCGCACCGGTACCTCGCGCTGCCGCGCTGAGCGACCCGAGTCGGGCGCGCCGACCCGACCTCTCCGAGCCGGGTGTGGACGGGCGCGCGTCCGACACATCCCGCCGCCTCGCGCGTTCGGCGCGCGCTCCGCCTCGCGACGCTGGTCGCCGAGGAGGTGCGGATGGCGCACAACACGGAACTGGGCCGGCATGGCGAGGAACTCGCCGTCGGCCACCTGGAACGACGCGGCATGGTCGTGCTCGACCGCAACTGGCGATGCCGGCTCGGTGAGATCGACATCGTCGCGCGCGACGGCGTCGACACGGTCTTCGTCGAGGTGAAGACGCGAACATCCGCGGCCTTCGGGCATCCCTTCGAGTCGATCACCGCCCGCAAGCTCACCCGGCTGCGTCGACTCGCGATCGCCTGGTGCGAGCAGACGGATGCCCCGGTGGGGCGGATCCGCATCGACGCCGTGTCGGTGCTCGCACCGCCCGAGGCGCCGGCGCTCATCGAGCATCTCGAGGGGGTGAGCTGATGCCGGTCGCACGGACCAGGTCGGTCGCGCTGCTCGGACTCACCGGCTCGATGGTCGAGGTGGAGGCCGATCTGTCGAGCCAGCTCCCCGGGTTCGTGATCATCGGCCTGCCCGACGCCGCCCTCGGCGAGGCCCGCGAACGCGTGCGATCGGCTGCGATGAACGCCGGATGCCCCCTGCCGCAGCGCAAGCTGACCGTCAACCTGTCGCCGGCGGCCTTGCCGAAGCACGGCTCCGGCTTCGACTTGGCGATCGCCCTCGCCTGCCTGGCCGCCTCCGGCGCGGTGGACCCCGTGTCGATCGAGCAGGTGGTGCACCTCGGCGAGGTCGGCCTCGACGGGCGGCTCCGCCCGATCGACGGCATCCTGCCCGCCGTCCTGGCCGCCTCGCGCGCCGGACACCGCACCGTCATGGTGCCCGAGGCCAACGCGGCGGAGGCCTCGCTCGTCCCCGGCATCGAGGTCCTCGCCGTCGCCTCCCTGCTCGACGCGGCCATCCGCCACGGGGGTCGGTTCGATGCCCGTCCGGTCGACCCGGTGCCGTTGGTGGCCCGCGTCGACGCCCTCGACCAGTCCGCGACCGGCGGCGACCTCGCCGACGTCGCCGGCAACGCCGACGCGGTCGAGGCCCTGCTCGTCGCCGCAGCCGGAGGCCACCACGTGTTCCTCTCCGGCCCGCCCGGAGCCGGGAAGACCATGCTCGCCTCGCGCCTGCCCGGCATCCTGCCCGACCTCGACGCCGACGCAGCCCTCGAGGTCGCGTCGATCCGCTCGCTCGCCGGGCGACCGCCCGGCGAGGGGCTCTCGGTTCGTCCGCCGTTCGAGGCGCCGCACCACACCGCGAGCCCCGCATCGATGGTGGGCGGCGGGAGCCGGGTCATCCGACCGGGCGCGGCCGCGCGCGCCTCGCACGGCGTGCTGTTCCTCGACGAGGCGCCCGAGTTCGCCGCCTCCGTGCTCGACGTCCTGCGCCAGCCGCTCGAGAGCGGCACGGTGAGCATCCACCGCGCCCACGCGGTCGCCACGTTCCCCGCGCGCTTCCAACTCGTGCTCGCCGCGAACCCCTGTCCCTGCGGCGAGTGGGGCGTCCGCGACTCGGAGTGCACGTGCGCGCCGATGGTGCGCCGGCGCTACCTCGGCCGCATCTCGGGGCCGCTGCTCGACCGGATCGACGTGCACCTCCGCGTGCCGCGGATGACGGCGTCCGGCCTGCGAATCGCCGCCGAGTCGCCCGGCCTCTCGAGCAGCGCTGCACGGGAGCGCGTCGTCGGCGCCCGAGCCGTGGCAGGGGAGCGGCTGCAGGGCACCCCATGGCGCACGAACGCCGAGGTCCCCGGTCCATGGCTCCGCGGCGAGGGCGGCCTGCACCCCGGCGGACGTGCGACGCGCCCCGCCGATCGCGCGCTCGAGACCGGACTCATCACCATGCGCGGCTACGACCGCATCCTGAAGGTCGCGTGGTCCATCGCGGACCTCGAGGGACGCACGGCACCCGATGCCGAGGCGGTCGGCCGAGCGCTCTACCTGCGGAAGGGGGTGGCGGCATGAGCACGGCGATCTCCTTCGACGAGGTCCGCGCCCGGTTCGCTCCGCTGCTGCCCGGTGTCGGGCGCGGGGCTCCCGAGGAGCGCGACGCGGGCGACGTGGAAGCCATCGGCCGGATCGTCCTCGGAACCCTTGCCGAGCCCGGCGACGGACTGCTCGGACGGCTGGTCGCCGCGGTCGGTGCGCCGCTCGCCGCGCGACTGCTGCTGGCCCGGGCCGGCGAGTCCGACGTCGGCGGCGCGCTCGCCGCGGCCGGCGACCCCGCCGATCCCCGCACCGTGCGAGCCGGCCTCGAACGCTGGCTACCGCGGGTCGACGTCGACGCCATGGCTCGCGCGCTCGCCCAGGCGTCGCGCGTCGGCGCGACCTACGTCGTACCCGGCGACGACGACTGGCCGGCCGGGCTCGACGACCTCGGCGTGCATGCGCCGCTCGGGCTGTGGGTGCGCGGCGACGCGGGACTGCTCGCCGGCCCGGCGGCCGAGCGGTCGATCGCGATCGTCGGGGCCCGCGCCGCCACGGGGTACGGCGAGCACGTCACCGCCGAGCTGGCCGCGGGGCTGGCCGATCGGGGGTTCACGATCGTCTCGGGAGGCGCCTACGGGATCGACGGGATGGCCCACCGCGCGACGCTCGCGAGCGGCGGCACGACCGTCGCGTACCTCGCGGGCGGGGTCGACCGCTTCTACCCGGCCGGCCACGAGTCGTTGCTCGCGCGCATCGCCGCCGCCGGGGCGGTCGTCGCCGAGGTGCCGTGTGGTCAGGCGCCGACGAAGTGGCGGTTCCTCCAGCGCAATCGGCTCATCGCCGCGGCGAGTTCGGCCACCGTCGTTGTGGAGGCCGGCTGGCGGTCGGGCTCGCTCAACACCGCCGGGCACGCGTCGTCGCTCGGCCGTCCGCTGGGCGCGGTGCCCGGCCCGGTGACGAGTCCGGCGTCGGCGGGTTGCCATCGCCTGCTGCGCGAGTACGACGCGGTGTGCGTGACCGACGCTCAGCAGGTGGCCGAGCTCGTGGCCGAGGAGGCCTGGGGGAGCGGCGCGCGTGCGGGCGCAGGCCGGCCGCTCGCCGCGGGCGGCTCGGCGGCCGGGCGTCCGGGAACGGCGGCGGATGACCCGCCCGACGTCCTCCGCCTCGTCGACGCCTTGAGCCGGCGCGCGCCGCGTGGCGTCGAGGAACTGGTCATCCGCTCGGGGTTGGAGGGGCGCCGGGTGATGGGACTGCTCGGCGTGCTGGAGGCGGACGCCCGGGTCGTGCGTCGCGCCGAGGGCTGGGTCCTCGGTGGGCGGCTCGGCAGGTAGCCGTGCGCTCGCGGCGAACAGGTGTTCGAATGTCGGCGGGTGTTGAGACACTCTCAACATGAACGGCATGACGATCGCCAAGGCTCGCGACCTGCAGGTCGACGACGTGCTCGTCAACCCGACGGGCCAGGAGTTCCGGGTGCACCGGCTGCGCACGGTGGGGCGCGGCATCCGGGTCTACTGGCTGCCCGAGGGCGGGCGCGAGAAGTTCTTCACCGCCGCGCCCGAGGCGCTCCTCCGCGTCCGCCATCCGCTGCGGCACTGACCCGCGGGTCGCCCGAACCGGGTCGGAGGCCCGCCGTAGGCTGGCGCCGAGGAGGTGGCGATGAACGCACCACGGCTCGGACGATACCCGGCGGCTCGTCGCGTGCTCGCGCACGTGAGCGACACCCACCTGCTCGACGGCGGTGCCCGGCTGGGCGGTGCGGCTGACACCGTGTCGGCGCTCGCGCGGGCGTGCGAACAGCTGGCGAGGCTCGGCGGGGCGCTCGACGCCATCGTCGTCACCGGCGACGTCGCCGACCTCGGCGAACCCGACGCCTACCGCCGGGTGCGAGGCCTCCTCGAGCCCGTCGCGGCGTCGACCGGGGCGGAACTGGTGTGGGTGATGGGCAACCACGACGTCCGCGAGACGTTCCGCACCGACCTGCTCGACGAGGCGTCGAGCCCGGCCCCCGTGAACCGGGCGTCGTGGTGCGGCGGCCTGCGGATCGTCGCGGTCGACAGCTCGGTCCCGGGTTGGCACCACGGCGAACTCGTCCCCGAGACGCTCGACTGGCTCGCCCGCGTGCTCGCGGAGCCCGCCCCGGAGGGGACGGTGCTCGCCCTGCACCACGCTCCGCTCGCGACGCCCCTCGGTCTGATGGACGTCCTCGAGCTGCGCGGCCAGGACGCCCTCGCCGAGGTGCTGGCGGGCACCGACGTGCGGCTCATCCTCGGCGGTCATCTCCACTACGCGACCAACGGGATGTTTGCCGGCATCCCCGTCTCCGTCGCCGGAGCCACCGCGTACACGATGGACCTGTCGGCGCCGCCCCGCGAACTCGTCGGCGTCGACGGCGGGCGCTCGTTCACGCTCGTGCACTGCTTCGACGAGGGCATCGTCACGTCGGTCGTGCCCGTCGGCGCGTTCCCCGTCGTCGCGAACTTCGGCGAGGCGTTCCTCGCGGAGATCGAGGACCTGGACGACGCCGGCCGCCTCGAGCGCTTCTCCCGCAAGCGCGGAGGCGACTGACGTGGCCGGCCCGTCGGGGCGGGGTGCGGGAGCCGCCGGGCCCGCCGCGGCGACGGCCGGGGATTCCGCGATCGCCGCTGCGACGCGGGAGTACGTCGTCGACCTGGAACGCGCGCGAGGGTACTCGCCGAACACGATCTCGGCCTACCGGTCCGACCTCGCCGACCTCGCCGGCTTCGCCGTCGCGCACGGCGTGTCCGAGCCCGTCGACGTCGACCTGCTCCTGCTGCGGGACTGGCTCGGCGAGGCATCCGACCGCGGACTCGCTCGCACGACGATCGCCCGACGTGCCGCGAGCGCACGGGGCTTCACCGCCTGGCTCGCGCGGCGCGGCGTGCTCGCCGCGGACGCGGGAGCGCGCCTGCGGACGCCGAAGGCGCACCGGACGCTGCCGCGAGTGGTCGGCCGTGACGCGATGGCCGACCTCATCGCCCGGCTCGAGGCGCGAGCGGTCGACGGCGACCCGATCGCCCGCCGCGACGTCGCGATCGTCGAATTGCTCTACGCCGCCGCGCTGCGGGTGTCGGAGCTCGCCGGCCTCGACGTGGACGGGATCGACCGCGGCCGGCGCACGGTGCGGGTCCTCGGCAAGGGGGCGAAGGAGCGCGTCGTGCCGTACGGCGCGCCTGCGGCGCGAGCGCTCGACCGCTACCTCGACATCGCCCGCCCCGCGTTGCTCGCCACCCGCTCCGAGGGGGCGCCTGCGGAGCGCGCGGTCTTCCTCGGCGCCCGTGGTGCTCGGATCGGGGTGCGGGCGGTGCACCGGCTCGTCGCCGACCTGCTGGCCGAGGTGCCGGGCACCGGTCCGGCCGGTCCACACGCGCTCCGGCACACCGCCGCGACGCACCTGCTCGACGGCGGGGCCGACCTGCGGGCGGTGCAGGAGTTCCTCGGGCACGCGAGCCTGGGCACGACGCAGATCTACACGCACGTGTCGGCCGAGCGGCTGAAGGAGAGCTACCGACTGGCGCATCCGCGCGCCTGAGCCGCGCCCTCAGTCGCCCCAGGGCAGCAGCACGGCGCGGGGCAGGCCGCCGAGGAACCGGTGCGGCGACACGTACTCGCCGTCGACCCTCGCGCCGAGGTGGACGCATCCGTCGTCGCAGTGGCCGCCGGCGCCGACCGTGCCGATGGGCCGGCCGCGCTCCACGCGGGTGCCGGCCTCGACCTGTGCGATCACCGGCTCCAAGGAGCTCACCACGCCGAGGCCGTGATCGATCGAGACGACCGGCCGGCCCGCGACCATCCCGGCGAACGAGACGACGCCGTCGGCGGGCGCGGTGACCGGGTCGCCAGTCGTCGCGGCGAGGTCGATCCCGCGGTGGCCCGCGGAGTACCTCGTCTCGGGGGCGCGGAACGGCGCGGTCACCCGGATCGGCGCGGCGACGGGCCAATGCCACGTGCCCGCCTCGTCGATCGGTGCGCCGCCGGCCGCGGCCGCCGGGCCGACCGCGGTGGCCGGACCGGCTGCAATCGGGCCGATGAGCAGGAGGAGGACGGCGATCATGATGACGGCCGGCCGGGCCTGCCGGACCTTCGGGGCCGGGGGAAGTGCGCGTGCACGGGGCATCCCGGCAGCATGCCGCCTCGGCGGTGGCATCCGGCGCCCGCGCGACCGCCGCGGTCGCGCGGGAGCCCCGCCCGCCGGTTGGGGAGGACTGCTCCGGATGGTAGAGTTGCGAGAGCGCCTCGCGTGTCGGGGCGACTACGCGTGCCCATTCGGCAGACGACTCCACTCAGTCCGTGCTCCGTCACCACGACGGGGCCCTCGGCGGAGCCGTGCCGGGCACCAGGGCTTCCGGTCGCCGATCGGCAGCATGAACTGAGAACAGAAGGAGAACGGCTCATGGCCGTCGTCACCATTCGCCAGCTGCTCGACAGCGGCGTCCACTTCGGGCACCAGACCCGCCGCTGGAACCCGAAGATGAAGCGCTTCATCTTCACCGAGCGCTCGGGCATCTACATCATCGACCTCCAGCAGTCGCTCGGCTACATCGACAAGGCCTACGACTTCGTCAAGGAGACCGTCGCCCACGGCGGCACCATCCTCTTCGTCGGCACGAAGAAGCAGGCGCAGGAGTCCATCGCCGAGCAGGCGACCCGCGTCGGCCAGCCCTACGTGAACCAGCGTTGGCTCGGCGGCCTCCTCACCAACTTCTCGACGGTGTCGAAGCGCCTCGCCCGCATGAAGGAGCTCGAGGAGCTCGACTTCGAGGGCACCACCTCGGGCTTCACCAAGAAGGAGCTGCTGCTCAAGAAGCGCGAGCTCGACAAGCTGCACAAGTCGCTCGGCGGTATCCGCAACCTCTCGAAGACGCCGTCGGCGCTCTGGGTCGTGGACACCAAGAAGGAGCACCTCGCGATCGACGAGGCCAAGAAGCTCGGCATCCCCGTCATCGGCATCCTCGACACCAACTGCGACCCCGACGAGGTCCAGTTCCCGATCCCCGGCAACGACGACGCGATCCGCTCGGTGAGCCTGCTCACCCGCATCATCGCCGACGCCGCCGCCGAGGGCCTCATCCAGCGCCACCAGAAGCCCGAAGAGGGCGAAGCGGCCGAGCCGCTCGCCGAGTGGGAGCAGGAGCTCCTCCAGGCCGGTGCCGAGACCACGCCGGAGCAGGCTTCCGCCGAGACCGAGAAGGTCGCGGAGACCGAGGCCGAGGCCAAGGCCGAGGCCGCCGAGGTCGTCGCCGAGCAGGCCGACGCCGAGCAGGCCGACGCCGAGCCGGCCGCGGCCGCCGAGTAGTCGACACCCCACCCACTCACTCCGACACGACAGGGAGTCCATTCCACATGGCCAACGTCAGCATCGCCGACATCAAGGCGCTCCGCGAGCAGCTCGGGACCGGCATGACCGACACCAAGAACGCGCTCGTCGAGGCGGACGGCGACCTCGAGAAGGCGACGGAGATCCTGCGCCTCAAGGGTGCCAAGGGCAACGCGAAGCGCGCCGACCGCTCCACCTCGGAGGGCCTCGTCGCCGCCGTCGACAACGGCGACGGCACCGCGACGCTCATCGAGCTCGCCTGCGAGACCGACTTCGTCGCGAAGGGCGACAAGTTCGTCGGCCTCGCCGACCGCGTCCTCGCGGCCGTCGCCGCGTCGCGCGCCGAGACCGTCGAGGCCGCCCTGGCCGCGCCGGCCGAGGGCAAGACCGTCGGTGCCGTCATCGATGAGGACGCTGCGATCCTCGGCGAGAAGGTCGAGCTCCGCCGCGTCCGCCTCGTCAAGGGCGAGCAGTTCTCGATCTACCTGCACAAGACCTCGAAGGACCTGCCCCCGCAGGTCGGCGTGGTCGTCGGCTACGCCGGTGCCGATGCGGAGACCGCCCGGTCGATCGCGCAGCACATCTCGTTCGCCGCGCCGGAGTACCTCACCCGTGAGGACGTCCCGGCCGAGGCCGTCGAGAAGGAGCGCGCGCTCGTCGAGCAGATCACCCGCGAGGAGGGCAAGCCCGAGGCCGCCCTCCCGAAGATCGTCGAGGGCCGCGTCAGCGCCTTCTTCAAGCAGGTCGCCCTGCTGGAGCAGGACTACGCGAAGGACAACAAGCTCAACGTCGCCAAGGTCCTCTCGGACGCCGGCATCACGGTGAGCGACTTCGCCCGCTTCAAGGTCGGCGCCTAGTTCGACATGAGGGAGTCCGGATCGCATCGCGATCCGGACTCCCTTTTCGTGTGCGGATCTCCCGCCGACGACGTCGATCCTGCCGGGATCGTTGCGGCGGGACATCCGACGATTTCGCCCGGCGTGTCGGCCGGGTGAACCACTAGTTTTGACACGGGGCGGACCGAAAGGACGGTTGGGGATGACGGAACGCAAGCGCAGGGTGATGCTGAAGCTCTCGGGAGAGGCATTCGGCGGGGGAGCGCTCGGCGTCAACCCCGATGTCGTCAGCTCGCTCGCTCGCGAGATCGCGGATGCGGCCCGCACGGTCGAGGTCGCGATCGTCGTCGGCGGCGGCAACTTCTTCCGCGGCGCGGAGCTCAGCCAGCGCGGCATGGACCGCGGTCGCGCCGACTACATGGGCATGCTCGGCACCGTCATGAACTCGCTCGCGCTCCAGGACTTCCTCGAGCAGGCCGGCGCCGCGACGCGCGTGCAGTCGGCGATCTCGATGACCCAGGTCGCCGAGCCGTACATCCCGCGTCGTGCGGAGCGTCACCTCGAGAAGGGCCGGGTCGTCATCTTCGGCGCCGGCGCGGGCCTGCCCTACTTCTCAACCGACACGGTGGCCGCCCAGCGTGCCCTCGAGATCGACGCCGACGTGGTGCTCGTCGCGAAGAACGGCGTCGACGGCGTGTACTCCGACGACCCCCGCACGAACCCCGACGCGCACAAGATCGACGAGATCTCCTACCAGGAGGCGTTGCAGCGCGGCCTGAAGGTCGTCGACTCCACGGCGTTCAGCCTGTGCATGGACAACGGGATGCCGATGCAGGTCTTCGGCATGGAGCCGGCGGGCAACGTCACCGCCGCCATCATCGGCGCGGAGCTCGGCACCATGGTGCGCAACGGCGCGCCGGTGCTCGGCCGATAGACTGACCCAGTAGCGAACGAAGGAGCTCCCGTGATCGCGGATGTACTGTCCGATGCCACCACCCGCATGCAGAAGGCCGTCGAGGTCGCGAAGGACGACTTCGCGACGGTGCGGACGGGCCGGGCGAACCCCCAGCTCTTCCAGAAGGTCCAGGTGAGCTACTACGGCACGCCCACGCCGCTGTCGCAGCTGGCCTCCCTCAGCAACCCCGAGGCGCGCACGCTCGTCGTCACGCCCTACGACAAGGGTGCGCTGAAGGACATCGAGCAGGCGATCCGCGACATGCCGAACCTCGGCGCGAACCCGACGAACGACGGCAACCTCATCCGCGTCACGCTGCCCGAGCTGACCGAGGAGCGCCGCAAGGAGTTCGTGAAGATCGTCCGCTCCAAGGCGGAGGACGCTCGCGTGTCGGTGCGGAACATCCGTCGCAAGGCGAAGGACGACCTCGACGCGCTCAAGGGCGAGGTCGGCGACGACGAGGTGGCCCGCGGCGAGAAGGAGCTCGAGGCCCTCACCAAGTCCAACGTCGACGCGATCGACGATGCGCTGAAGCGCAAGGAAGCCGAACTCCTCGAGGTCTAGACGACATGTCTGGCGTCCAGGAGGGGGAGCAGTCGGGCGCCGAGGAGCCGGCGAAGCATTCACGCGACGAGTTCAAGGCGCAGGTGAACGCCAAGCGCGCCGAGTTCGAGCGCCAGTTCGAGGCGTCGCGCGCCCAGTTCGACCACGCCCAGGAGAAGATCAAGGCCCGCACGGGTCGTGACCTGCTCGTCGCGATCCTGATCGGGCTGGCGTTCGGCGGCGCCCTGCTGCTGAGCCTGCTCGTCTTCAAGCCGCTGTTCCTCGTGTTCGCGGTGGTGGTGGCCGGGTTCGCGAGCCTGGAGCTGGTCCAGGCCTTCCGTCGCGCGAGCATCCGCGTTCCGCTCGTGCCGTCGGTGGCCGTGGCGGTCATCGCCGTGCCGATCTCGTACTTCTTCGGCCCCGGCGGCCAGCTCCTGTCGGTCCTCGGCGGCATCGTGCTGGTGACCGTCTGGCGGCTCGTCGATGCCGCGGCCAAGGGGCGCGGAGCGCCGCCCAGCCGGAACGGCCTGCTCGGCGACCTCGCCGCGGGCGCGTTCGTGCAGGGGTACGTGACGTTCCTCGCCACCTTCATCGTGGTGCTCACGGCGGCCGACCACGGCGAGTACTGGACCCTCGCGTTCATCATCATCGCGGTCGTCGCGGACACGGCGGCCTACGCGTTCGGGCTCTCCTTCGGGAAGCACCCCATGGCGCCGGTGATCAGCCCGAAGAAGACCTGGGAGGGCTTCGCAGGCGCGGCCGGCGCGAGCCTCGTCGCGGGCGTGCTGCTCGCGCTCTTCATGCTCGGCGAGCCGTGGTGGTTCGGGCTCATCTTCGGCGCCGCGATCATGCTCACGGCGACGGCGGGCGACCTCGCGGAGTCGCTGATCAAGCGCGACCTCGGCATCAAGGACATGAGCTCGTGGCTCCCGGGCCACGGCGGATTCCTCGACCGGCTCGATTCGATCCTGCCCTCGGCGGCGATCGCGTACCTGGCGTTCCGGTTCTTCGGGTGAGCGACGCGGTGCGTCGCCGGCTCGGCAGCGGGCCGGGCGTCGGCGATAATGGGGCGGTGGATTCGACCTTCCCCATGCACACAAGGGCCAGCTCGGCTACCGCGTCGAGCAGGTCGAGGAGTTCCTCCAGGTCGCACGTCGTGCCTACGACGGCCGTCCGCGTGCGGGGGATCCGCCGATCACGGCCGAGAAGATCCGGCTGACCGCCTTCGCGATGCAGCGCAACGGGTACTCGACGTCGCACGTCGACGCGGCGCTCGAGCGCCTGGAGGACGCGTTCGCCGCGAAGGAGCGGCAGGTCGCCGCCCGGTTCCAGGGCGACGAGGCGTGGCTGGGCGAGGCGCGCACCACGGCGCAGGTCGTCTCGAACCGACTCGCACGCCCCGACGGTCATCGGTTCGACCGGGTGAACCCGCTGGTGCTGGGCTATCACGTGCGCGAGGTCGACAAGTTCACGGAGAAGCTCACGCGCTACTTCCGCGACGGTTGGCCGATCAGCCTCGACGACGTGCGCACGGTGACCTTCCGCGCCCAGCGCGGCGGCTATCGCGAGTCGCAGGTCGACCTCGTGCTCGACGCCGTCGTCGACGTCATGCTCGCCGTCCGGTGACGGGCGGTTCGTCCGGCCGCTCGCGCTCCGATAGGCTCGGCTGATCGTGGGCAGGCATACAGGAGCAGAGGCGGATGGCACGCCCGAGGTCAGGCTCCGATCGACGTGGTCCCCGACGGTTCAGCCCGACGTCCCGGCCCGCGCGACCGCGCGGCGCGCAGCGGCCGGTCGGGGCGTCGTCACCCCGGCGAAGCAGGCGCTGACCGTCGTGTTCGCCACGCTCGCGGCCTTCGGCCTCGTCGTGGTGAACCTCGTGGATCCCGCCGCCCTGGCCGCGGCCCCGGAGCATGCGGCGGCGGATCGGTTCGGCGGCGAGCAGGCGCAGGGCGTCACGGCGAGCGGCGCGTACGACCTCTCGGTCGCGCGGGAGTCGTACGTCGCGAAGGAGAAGCCCAAGACGACCTCGACCACCGCCGCGTCGGGCTGGGCGCCGCCGGCCGTGACGCCCGACCCGGGTTCGGCCCAGGCGTACGCCGCCGGTGCGGTCGCCGCGCGCGGCTGGCCGTCGACGGAGTTCGACTGCCTCGTCGCGCTCTGGGCGAAGGAGTCGGGCTGGCGGGTGAACGCGTACAACGCCGGCAGCGGTGCGTACGGCATCCCGCAGGCGCTCCCGGGTTCGAAGATGGCGAGTGCGGGCGCCGACTGGGAGACGAACGCGGCCACGCAGATCGAGTGGGGCCTCGGGTACGTCTCGGGCCGCTACGGCACCCCCTGCGGCGCCTGGGCGCACTCGCAGAGCAGCGGCTGGTACTGAGCCGCGCGGCGGGCGCGGAGCCGCAGGCTCGGCGATCGCGGTCGGCGGTCGCGGTCTCCCGGCTGCGTAGACTGGCCTGATGGCCCCTTCCAACCGATCCCGCGGTCGCGCGGCGAAGGCTCGGGCGGGGCATCCGGACCTCGACGTCGAGCGCCTCACCGCGGGCTGGAAGCGCACCGAGGTGCGCGGCGGCCGCGAGTGGTACGTGCAGCCCGTCTCCGAGGCGCAGGCCGTGAAGGCCTACACGTGCCCGGGTTGCGGGCGCGAGGTCGCCCCCGGCACGGCGCACCTGGTCGCGTGGCGCGCCGACGGCGTCCTGGGCGACCAGGCCGACCTCGCGGGCCGGAGGCATTGGCACACGCACTGCTGGAGGGTCGGCCCATGACGAGCGAGCACGCGATCGAGATCCGGTCGGGGGTCGAGCTCCCCGCGGTCCGCGAGGACGTCGAGCTGCACACCGACGACGGCCTGACCCTCGTCGGGGAGTTGGCCACGCCGGTAGACCGTCCGGCGGTCGGTACGCTCGTCACGCTCCACCCGCTGCCCACGCACGGCGGTTTCATGGACTCGCACGTCCTCCGCAAGGCATCGGCGCGGCTGCCGGCACTCGCCGGTATCGCCGTACTGCGGTTCAACACGCGCGGCACGTCGTCGCCGCGCGGACGCAGCGAGGGCGAGTTCGGCGACGGCGTCACCGAGCGGGCGGATGTCGCCGCGGCGGTCGCCTACGTGCGCGATCGCGGCCTGCCGCGGCCGTGGCTCGTCGGCTGGTCGTTCGGGACGGAGCTGGCGCTCAAGCACGGACTCGAGCACGACATCGCCGGCGTCGTCCTGCTCTCGCCGCCGCTGCGGCGCACGACGCCCGAGGAACTCGCGCGATGGAACGACACGGATGTCCCGGTCGTCGCGCTCATCCCCGAGCACGACGACTTCCTGCGCCCGGCCGAGGCGATCGAGCGGTTCGCGGCCGTGCCGCACATCCGGGTCGTGCCCGTCGAGGGCGGCAAGCACCTGTGGGTGGGGGAGTCGCAGACCCGGCGCGTGCTCGACGAGATCACGGCCCTCGTCGCCCCCGAGGCGGCGCCGCTGCCGACGCACTGGACCCCGCCCGGCGCCTGACCGCGCGACGGCGTACCCGCGTATGCCGCGAGGTGCATGCAACGCAGCGGAGGCCGGCCCGCCGCGCCGGAGCGCGTGCGGACCGGCCTCCTCGGACCGGCGGGACCGCTAGTTGGCGGCGTTGCCCGCGGCGACCTGCTCGGCCTGCGTGAGCACGCCGCGCAGGCTCTCGAAGTAGCCCGCGACGGCGTCGCGCTCGATGCGGATCTGCGCGAGGCGGTCCTCGGCGTCGGCGACGAGGGCGCGGGTGCGCTCGTCGGCGTCGGCGATGAGCTTGCGCGCCTGCTCGTGCGCCTGCGCGATGCGCTCGCGCGCCTCCTCGTCGGCACGGTCGCGGGTCGCGGTCAGCTCCTGGCGGACCTCGTTCGAGAGGCGCTCGGCCTCGGCGCGGGCGGTGTTCGTGCGTGCGGCGGCCTCGGCCAGCTCGGCGTTCGCGTCGTCGAGGACCTTCTGCGTCTCCGCGACGGCGTCGCGGTGACGGGTGAGCAGCTCCTGCTCGGCCTCGTCGCGCTTCGTGGCGAGCTCGGCGTCGAGGTCGAGGCGCGACTGCTCGACCTCGCGGCGGAGCCGGTTCACCTCGTGGGTGGTCTTCTTGCGCATCGCGGTGAGCTGGTTGTCGAGGTCGATGCGGGCCTGCTCGGCCTCGGCCTCGAAGTCCGCCCGGGCCTGCTCCTGCTCGAGCGAGAGGTCGGCGCGCATCTGGTCGAGCTCGGCGGCGTGCTTCGTGCGGATGCGCTCGAGCTCGTGCGTGAGCTTCAGGCGGCTCGTCTCCGACTCGCGGGCGAGGTCGACGGTCGCCTGCTCGCGCTCCTCGGCCAGCTTGGCGCGCGCAGCGACCAGCTCCCGGTCGAGGTCGGTGCGGGCCTGCTCGAGCTCGTGCTCGAGGGTGGCGCGGCGCTCGGTCACCTCGGCCTCGATGGCGGAGCGGGCGTCGGCCGTCTCCTTCGCGAGGTCGATGCGCGACTGCTCGGTCTCGCGGGCGAGGTCGATGCGGGCCTGCTCGGTCTCCTTGGCGAGCTCGGCGCGCTGCCGGTCGAGCTCGATGGCGACCTCGGCGCGGGTCTGCTCGGTCTCCTGGGTGAGGCCGGCCGCGGTGGCGCGCGCCTCGTTCGCCTCGGTGTTCGCCTCGACGAGCAGCGCCTTCGCACGGCTCTCGGCGTCGGCGATGGTCGCGGCGGCCTCGCGCTTCGCGCTGGAGCGGGCCTCGGCCGCCTCGGTGACGGCGGTCCCGCGGATGGCCGCGGCGTCGCGGACGGCGTCCTGGCGGAGCTGCTCGCTGGACTCCTGCGTGCGCGACAGCATGTCGTCGGCCTCGGCACGGGTGTTCTCGAGGATGCGGGCCGACTGGGCGCGGGCCTCGCTGAGCGTGCGCTCGGCGAGCTCCTGCGCGTCGGACTTGACGAGGTGCGCGTCGTCCTCGGCGGCGCGGCGCAGCTTCTCGGCGTCGATGTCGGCCTGGGCGATGAGCCGGGTCGACTGCTCCTCGGCGACGCGGAGCGTGTTCTCGAGCTTCGTCCCGAGGCCGGAGAACGTCGGGCTGCCGACCTCCTCGAGCTCGGCCGTGAGTTCGTCGATGCGGGCGAGCAGGCGCTTGTTCTCCTTCTGCGCCTCCGCGGACCCGTTGTTCGCGGTGATGATGTCACGACGCAGTCCGTTGATCGCCTTGTCGACCTCGTCCTTGTCGTATCCGCGGAACACCTGGGTGAACTCGGTCTCTTCGACGGCCATGCTTCCTCCGGTTTCGTCCCGCGGTAAGGGGGGTCGTGCGGGAACCGCAGACGATTGTACGGGTGCGCGGTGTACGCGCGCGTGGAAATCCACATCCAGCGTTCGGGGAGCCCGCTCCCAGACTTGACCGTTAGGGTTGGATGTCCGTTGTTCCAAGGCCGCATGGCGGTCGAGAGGGAGTCGCCAGTGCGTTTCGTCTTCGCCATCCTCGCGTTCGCTGCGGCGGCGGTGATGATCGGCTTGGGCATCGCCCAGCGCACGGTCTTCCTCGAGCCCGATCGCATCGCGCTCTCCGCGACCGTCCCGGCCGACAGCGCCGACTACGCGGTCGTCGGGGCCGACGTGCTCGCCACGCATCCCGGCGCGCAGTCGCTCACGGTGAGCGGCAGCGGCACGGTGTTCGTGGCCTACGGCCGCACCGCGGACGTGCTCGCCTGGATCGGCGAGGACCCGTACGTCGAGATCGAGCATGACGCGGACTCGGGCGAGCTCGTCGCCGTCGAGCGCACCGCCGACGACGAGGAGGCGACCGAGCCGACGGCGACGCCGGCACCGACCGAGACCCCGGCGGCCACCCCCGCGCCGGACGCCACGCCCGCCACGCCCGCCGCGCCCGGCGACGCGACGACCGGCGAGGCGACCGCGGAGCCCGCGGTGTCGCCCGCCGGCAGCGACCTCTGGCTCGACGAGCTGTCGAACGACCGCAGCGTCACCCTCACCGTGGACGTGCCGAGCGACGTCTCGGTGATCATCGCCTCCGGCAGCGAGGATCCGATCCCGAACCGGGTCGCCATCTCGTGGCCGCTCGACAACGCGACGCCCTGGGCCGGGCCGCTCATCGCCGGCGGCACGCTGGTGTTCCTCGCCGGCATCGCCCTGCTCGTCTCCGGCATCGTCGGCCACCGCCGCTCCCGCGGCCCGCGTCGCAACCTGCCGAAGGGCGGATCCCGACCGAAGCTGCCGATCGGCCCTCGCCCGTCCAACAAGGCCCTGGCCGGCCGCCGGCGCTCGGGTCGGCGCGCGATGGCCGCCGGCGTGCTCGTCGCGGTGCCGATGCTCGCGCTCACGGCGTGTTCGGCGGACTACTGGCCGAGCTTCGACGACGCCGCGCCCGAGGCATCCGCGACCGCCACGCCCGAGCCGACCGACGACGCCGAGGCGACCGCCGACGAGGTCGTGCCGCCCGCCGTCACCGTTCCGCAGATGGAGCGGATCATGGGCAAGGTCGCCGAGTTCGCGGAGGCGTCCGACGCGTCCCTCGACGGCCAGACCGTCGCGGAGCGCTTCACCGGGCCGGCGCTCGAGGCCCGCCAGACGAACTACGTCATCCGCGCTTCCCTGCCGGACCACCCCGCGCTGCCGGCCATCCCGGCGGAGCCGCTGACGATCGTGCTGCCGCAGCAGGCGACGACGTGGCCGCGCTCGGTGCTCACCGTCTCGAAGAACGAGGCCGACGAGACCGTGCCGCCCATCGCGCTGCTCCTCGTGCAGCAGGCGCCGCGCGACAACTACAAGGTGCAGTACTCGATCCCGCTCGCCCCCGACGTGGTCCTCCCGGAGGTGGCGCCGCCGAGCATCGGCGCGCCGCTCATCTCGCCCGACTTCAAGGGCCTCGTGCTGCCGCCGAGCCAGGTCGCGGCGGCCTTCGCCGACGTGCTGCAGAACGGCGCCGCGAGCACGCAGGCCGCGCTGTTCGACCTCGAGGGCACCGAGCTCGACACCCTGCTCGACGCGCAGGCGCGCAAGACGCAGGTGCAGACCGACTCGCCAACCGTGACGCTCGACATCCAGACGGCCGCGACCGACGACCCGGTGGTGGCGCTGGCGACGAACGACGCAGGAGCACTGGTGTCGACCGTGATCCGGAGGACCGAGCAGAGCCGGCCCAACGACGGCGGTACCACCGGCTTCCAGGAGGGCGGCGCGGCCCGCGCGCTCTCCGGGTTCACCGGCCAGAGCGCGAAGGGCGTCCAGACCACCCGCGACGTGCAGGTACTGTTCTACGTGCCGGCCGTCGGCTCCGACGAGCCGATCCGAATCCTCGGCTGGTCCGAGAGCCTCGTCGCCGCATCGGAGGTACCGTGAGCGATCCGAACACGCCGTCGTCGAGCCTGCGCGGCGCCGTCGACCTCTCCGCGCTCGCGCAGCGCGGTGCGCCGGGCGCCGGCTCGCAGCAGCCGTCGCCGTCCGCCGGCGCCGACCCGCTCATCGTGGAGGTCGACGACCAGTCGTTCGGCGCGGTCGTCGAGCAGTCCCGCACGGTGCCCGTCGTGGTCGTGCTGTGGGCCGGCTGGAGCGAGCAGTCGGTGCAGCTCGTCGACACGCTCGCGCGCCTCGTGCGAGGTCGTGAGGGCGCGCTGGTGCTCGCAGCCGCCGAGGCCGACCGGAGCCCGCAGGTCGTGCAGGCGTTCCAGGCCCAGTCGATCCCGACCGTCGTCGCGCTCGTCGCCGGCTCGCCGGTGCCGCTCTTCCAGGGCGTGCAGCCCGACGACGTGATCGACCAGGTCTTCGACCAGCTGCTCCAGCTCGCCGCCCAGCACGGCGTCACGGGCGCCGTCGCCCCGGTCGACGGCGAGCCCGCCGAGCCGGTCGAAGTCCCGCTCCCGCCGCTGCACCAGGAGGCGTACGACGCGATCTCCCGCGGCGACTTCGCCGCGGCGCAGGCCGCGTACCGTACGGCGATCGCGCAGGATCCGCGCGACCAGCTCGCCGTCGCCGGCCTCGCCCAGGCGAGCCTGCTCGGACGGCTCCAGGGGCGCACGCTCGACGAGATCCGCAACGCCGCGGCTGCCGCGCCCGACGATCTCGACGCGCAGCTCGCCGTCGCCGACCTCGACCTGTCGGGCGGACACGTCGACGACGCGTTCGGGCGCCTGCTCGACCTCTTCCCGACGCTCAACCAGGCCGGTCGCGACCTCGTGCGCACCCGGCTCGTGGAGCTCTTCGAGGTGGCCGGCACCGAGGACCCGCGCGTCGTCGCGGCACGCCGCCGGCTGGCCAGCCTGCTCTACTGACGCAGCGTCGACCGGGCGGACGCAGCGCCGGCCGGGCGGACGCAGCGCCGGCCGGGCGGAAGCAGCGCCGGCCGGGCGGAAGCAGCACCGGCCGCGACCCGGCCCGACGCACGCCGGCGGCCTGCGCCGGCCCCGATCAGTCCTCGGGCCGGAACCACACCGCGGCGAGCGGCGGCAGCGTGAACGACGCCGACGCCGGACGGCCCGCCCACGGTTCGGCGACCGCCTCGACGGCGCCGAGGTTGCCGACGCCCGAGCCGCCGAACTCCGTGGCATCCGAGTTCAGCACCTCGGCCCAGCGACCGGTGGACGGCAGGCCGAGCCGGTACTGCTCGTGCGGCCGGCCCGCGAAGTTGACGACGCACAGCAGCGGGCGCCGCTCGCGGTCGTAGCGGAGGAACGCGATGACGTTGTCGGCGGAGCCGCCGCCCTCGACCCACTCGAACCCGGCGGAGTCGTCGTCGAGCTGCCACAGCGCGGCGGTCTCGCGGTACCGGCGGTTCAGGGCGCCGACGAACTCGGCGAGCTGATGGTGGGTGGGCTGGTCGAGCATCCACCAGTCGAGGCCGCGCTGCTCGCTCCACTCCGAGAGCTGGCCGAACTCCTGACCCATGAACAGGAGCTGCTTGCCCGGGTGCGCCCACATGAACGCGAGGTACGCCCGCAGGTTCGCACGCTGCTGCCAGTGGTCGCCGGGCATCTTCCGCAGGAGCGACCCCTTGCCGTGCACGACCTCGTCGTGGCTGATGGGCAGGATGAAGTGCTCGCTGAACGTGTAGAGGAACGAGAACGTCAGCTCGTGGTGGTGGTACGAGCGGTACATCGGGTCGTGCTGGATGTACTGGAGCGTGTCGTGCATCCAGCCCATGTTCCACTTGTAGCCGAACCCGAGTCCGCCGGACGAGGTCGGGGCGGTGACGCCGGCCCAGCTCGTCGACTCCTCGGCGACGACGACGATGCCCGGGTTGCGCTTGTACGCGGTGGCGGTCGTCTCCTGCAGGAAGGAGATCGCCTCGAGGTGCTCGCGCCCGCCGTGGATGTTCGGCACCCACTCGCCGGGCTCGCGCGAGTAGTCGAGGTAGAGCATCGAGGCGACGGCGTCGACCCGGAGCCCGTCGACGTGGAACTCCTCGAGCCAGAACAGGGCGTTCGCGACGAGGAAGTTGCGGACGCGCGGGTTGCCGTAGTCGAAGACGTAGGTGCCCCAGTCCTTCTGCTCGCCGAGCCGGGGGTCGGGGTGCTCGTACAGGGCTTCGCCGTCGAACCGGGCGAGCGCCCACTCGTCCTTCGGGAAGTGGCCGGGCACCCAGTCCATGAGCACGCCGATGCCGGCCCCGTGCAGCCGGTCGATCAGGTACCGCAGGTCGTCGGGTTCGCCGAACCGGCTGGTCGCGGCGTAGTAGCCGGTCACCTGGTAGCCCCACGAGCCGCCGAACGGATGCTCCGCCAGCGGCAGCAACTCCACGTGCGTGTAGCCGAGCCACTGCACGTACTCGATGAGCTCGTCGGCGATGTCGCGGTACCCCTTGCCGGGGCGCCAGGAGCCGAGGTGCAGTTCGTAGATGCTCATGGGCGACGCGTGCGGGTCGGTGTGCGCGCGGCGGGACATCCACTCGCCGTCCTGCCAGTCGTAGGTGCTCTCGTACACGACCGACGCGGTCGCGGGCGCGACCTCGGCGTAGGCGGCCATCGGGTCGGCGCGTTGCACCCAGTCGCCGTGCTGGGTGCGGATCTCGTACTTGTAGTTGGCGCCGGGGGCGAGGTCGGGCACGAACAGCTCCCAGACGCCGCTGGAGCCCATGCTGCGCATGGCGTGGGATGCCCCGTCCCATCGGTTGAAGTCGCCGATGACGCGCACCGCGGTCGCGCGGGGCGCCCAGACGGCGAACGCGGTGCCGCGCACGGCGCCGCCGGCGCCCCAGGCCTCGCGGTGATGCGCGCCGAGCACGCGCCAGAGCTCCTCGTGCCGGCCCTCGATGATGAGGTGCAGGTCGAGCTCGCCGAGGGTGGGGGCGAAGCGGTACGGGTCGTCGGCGATCCAGTCGCCCCCGTCGGAGTAGGTCGCCCGGATCCGGTGGCCGGTCGGGCCGAACGCGCCGGCGCCCGACCAGATGCCGTGCCCGACGTGCTGGAGCGGCAGCACGGTGCCGTCGTCGAGGATCGCCTCGACGGTGTCGGCGAGCGGCCGGCGCGCGCGCACGACGGAGTGGGTCGCGTGGTCGCCGGGGACGGGGAACCCGTGCATGCCCAGCACGGAGTGCGGGTCGGAGTGGCGTCCCTCCGCGACGGCGGCGAGCACGTCTCGGGCGACGACGGGTCCGGGGTCGAGGTCAGCCACGCGCGGCCGCCTTCCTGCCGGCGCGCACCGGCGGTCGTTCGCGGACGATCCGCAGCACGTGCGCGGGTCGGGTGAAGGCGTCGAGGCGGACGTAGTTCGACGTGCCCCACTCCCAGCGGCTGCCGTCGACGAGGTCCTCGACCTCGAAGGACCGGCCCGGCTCGAGGCCGAGGGCCGCCAGGTCGAGGTGCACGGTCGTCTCGCGCACGGAGTGCGGGTCGACGTTCGCGACGACGATGATCGTGTCGGGCTCGCCCGAGTCGGTGAACGCACCGTCGAGGTGCTTCGAGTAGGCGATCACGGCATCGTCGTCGGTGCGGTGGAACCGCAGGTTTCGCAGCTGCGCGAGGGCCGGATGCTCCGAGCGGATGCGGTTCAGGATGCCGAGGTAGAGCGCCAGCGAACGGCCCTCCGCCTCCGCGCCGGCGAAGTCGCGCGGCTTGTACTCGTACTTCTCGTTGTCGATCGCCTCCTCGGCCCCGGGCCGGGCGACGGCCTCGAACAGCTCGAAGCCCGAGTACACGCCCCAGGTGGGCGCCGCCGTGGCGGCGATCGTCGCGCGCACCGTGAAGGCCGCGGGCCCGCCGAACTGGAGGTACTCGGTGAGGATGTCCGGGGTGTTCACGAAGAGGTTGGGGCGCATGAAGTCGGCCGTGTCGACGGCGAGCGAGGTGAGGAACTCCTCGAGCTCCTCCTTCGTGTTGCGCCACGTGAAGTAGGTGTACGACTGCTGGAATCCGGCGGCGGCGAGCGCCTGCATCGGGGCCGGGCGGGTGAACGCCTCGGCGAGGAAGACGATGTCGGGCTGTTCGGCGTTCACCTCGCGGATGAGGCGCTCCCAGAACCACAGCGGCTTGGTGTGCGGATTGTCGACCCGGAAGATGCGCACGCCCTGCTTCACCCAGTGGCGGATGATGCGGTGCACCTCGGCGAGGATGCCCTCGGGATCGTCGTCGAAGTTCACCGGGTAGATGTCCTGGTACTTCTTCGGCGGGTTCTCGGCGTACGCGATCGTGCCGTCGGGCAGTTGCGTGAACCAGTCGGGATGCTCCGTCACCCACGGGTGGTCGGGGGAGGCCTGCAGGGCGAGGTCGAGGGCGACCTCGATGCCGAGCGCGTCGGCCCGGCGCACGAACGCGCGGAAGTCGGCGAGGGTGCCGAGGTCGGGGTGCACGGCGTCGTGCCCGCCCGGGGTGCCGTCGGCGAGCGGCCCGCCGATGGCCCACGGCGAGCCCGGGTCCTGCGGGCCCGGGTCGAGGGTGTTGTTCCGGCCCTTGCGGTTGGTCACCCCGATCGGGTGGATCGGCGGGAGGTAGACGACGTCGAAGCCCATCGCGGCGACGCCGTCGAGCCGCTTCAGCGCGCTGCGGAAGGTGCCGCTGCGCCAGGTGCCGTCCTTCAGCCGCCGCGCGCCCTCGGACCGGGGGAAGAACTCGTACCAGGCGCCGACGCCCGCACGGCGGCGCTCGACGAGCAGCTCCCGCTCGGGCGAGTCGGTGGCGAGCCGGGCCAGCGGGCGCGCCCGGAAGTCGTCGAGCACGGGGGAGTCGATCAGCTCGCGCCGGTCGGCGACGGATGCCCCGCCGTCGCGGAGTGCGGCGGCGAGCGCCGTGAGCCGGCGGCGCACGGCCTGCGGCCGGGCCTTGTCGGCGGCGGCGCGGTCGAGCAGTCGCGCGCCGATCTCGAACATGAGCTCGACGTCGACCCCGGCGTCGACCTTCACGCCGGCGTCGTGACGCCAGGTGGCGACCTCGTCGCCGAAGCCGGTGACGTGCCACGTCCACGTGCCCTGCTCGTCGAGTCGGGCGGAGGCCTCCCACCGGTCGGTGCCGGGCGCCGTGAGGGTCATCCGCTCGCGCACCTCGCGACCCGACGGCGCGGTGAGCACGAGCATCGCGCCGACCACGTCGTGCCCTTCGCGGAAGACCGTGGCGCGGAACGGCACCACCTCGCCCGCATAGGCCTTGGGGCGGGCGTGGCCGCCGGGGATTGCTGGGCTGAGCCGCGTCACTGGGATGCGACCGGCGAGGGCTGCGGGGGACGTCACAGTTCCGACCGTAGCGCGGAACCCCCGCGGCGCGCGCGGACGCGCAACGTTCACATGCCGGACATGCTCGACTTCTAGGGTGGAGCCGTGAAGCCGATCCGAAAGTTCACGGTCCGCGCAGTCGTCCCCGCCCCGCTGTCGGCGCTCGAGGAGCTGGCGGGCAACCTCCGGTGGTCGTGGCACGAGCCCACCAGGCGGCTGTTCGAGCATGTCGATCCCGAGGTGTGGGCGGCGACGGGGCGCGACCCGGTCGCCTTCCTCGGCGAGGTGGATCCGGCCCGGCTGGAGGCGCTCGCCGGGGACGCCGGCTACGTGGCGTGGGCTGAGCGCGAGCGCGCCGGGCTCCGCGCGTACCTGGAGGAGCCGCGCTGGTACCAGGGGCTCGGCGACGACGCCCCGGCGGCGATCGCGTACTTCTCGCCGGAGTTCGGCATCACCGAGGCGCTGCCGCAGTACTCGGGCGGGCTCGGGATCCTCGCCGGCGACCACCTGAAGGCGGCGAGCGACCTCGGCGTGCCGATCATCGGCGTCGGGCTGTTCTACCGGGCGGGGTACTTCTCGCAGTCCCTCTCGGCCGACGGCTGGCAGCAGGAGCGGTATCCGGTGCACGACCCCGACGGCCTGCCGCTGTCGGTGGTGCGTCGTCCCGACGGCACGCCCGTCACGATCGTGCTCGCCCTGCCCGGCGACCGGGCGCTGTCGGCGCGCATCTGGCGGGCGCGGGTGGGCCGGGTCGACCTGCTGCTGCTCGACACCGACATCCCCGCGAACGACGACGAGCTGCGCACCGTCACCGACCGCCTCTACGGCGGCGGGGGCGAGCACCGGCTGCTGCAGGAGCTGCTGCTCGGCGTCGGCGGGGTGCGGGCGCTCCGCGCCTGGGCCGAGGTCGGCGGCGCCCCCGAGCCGGGTGTCTTCCACATGAACGAGGGCCACGCCGGGTTCCTCGGCCTCGAGCGCATCTCGGCGCTGATCGGCGAGGGGTTCACCTTCCCCGAGGCGCTCCAGCTCGTGCGCGCCGACACGGTGTTCACGACCCACACGCCCGTGCCGGCCGGCATCGACCGGTTCGACCGGTCGCTCGTCGAGCGGTACCTCACGCCGATGCTGCTGCCGGGCGTGAACCCGGCCGATGCGCTCGCCCTCGGCGTCGAGCCCGGGGCGGATGCCGCGACCAGCGCCTTCAACATGGCGGTCATGGGCCTTCGGCTCGCCCAGCACGCCAACGGCGTCTCGAAGCTCCACGGCGAGGTCAGCCGGCGCATGTTCGGCGACCTCTGGCCGGGCTTCGACGCCGCCGAGGTGCCGATCACGTCGGTGACGAACGGCGTGCACGCGCCGACCTGGACCGACCCGGGCCTCATCTCGCTCGCCGAGCACGCGTTCGGCACCGACGACACCGAGCACGCGGAGTGGCTGAGCCCCGCCCTCGACGACGCCGACCTGTGGTCGGTGAAGCGGCGCATGCGTCTCCAGCTCGTCGAGGACGCCCGCCGCCGGCTCGCGGCCTCGTGGTCGGAGCAGCACTCGGGCGCCACCGCGCCGGAGTGGATCGACCGGGTGCTCGATCCCGACGTGCTCACGGTCGGGTTCGCGCGGCGCGTCCCGACCTACAAGCGGCTCACGCTCATGCTGCAGGACCCGGAGCGGCTGAAGGCGATCCTCACCGACCCCGACCGCCCCGTGCAGTTCGTCGTCGCCGGCAAGTCGCACCCGGCCGACGACGACGGCAAGCGCCTCATCCAGGAGCTCGTGCGCTTCGCCCAGCAGCCCGAGGTGCGCGACCGCATCGTGTTCCTCCCCGACTACGACATGGGCATGGCGTCGATCCTCTACCCGGGCTGCGACATCTGGCTCAACAACCCGCTGCGGCCGCTCGAGGCGTGCGGCACGTCGGGCATGAAGGCCGCGCTGAACGGCGCCCTCAACCTGTCGATCCTCGACGGCTGGTGGGCCGAGTACGCCGAGGACGACTACGGCTGGGTCATCCCGTCGGCCGACGCGGCCGGCGATGCCGGCGAGCGCGACGCGATCGAGGCCGCCGCGCTGTACGACCTCCTCGAGCACCGCATCGCGACGCGCTTCTACGAGCGCGACGCCGACGACGTGCCCGTCGACTGGGTGCGGATGCTCCGCCGCACCCTCGCGACCCTCGGACCCGAGCTCGGTGCCGACCGGATGGTGCGGGAGTACGTCGACCGGCTGTACCGGCACGCGTGGCGCCACGCGCAGGCGGTCGGGGCGGACGACGCGAAGGGCGCCCGTGAGCTGTCGGCGTTCGGCGCACGGACGCGGGCGGCGTGGCCGTCGGTGCACGTCGTGCACGTCGAGTCCGGCGGCATCGAGAACCCGCACGTCGGCGACCGGCTGCGGCTGCGCGCGTACGTCGAGCTCGGCTCGCTCTCGACCGACGACGTCACGGTCGAGGTCGTGTACGGGCGCGGCCGCGCCGACGACACGATCGACGCCGTCGAGCACGCCGAACTGCGGCCGACCGCGGCCGCGGAGTCGGGGCCGAAGGCGTACGAGGGCGAGGTCGTGCTCGACCGGGCGGGCGAGTTCGGGTACACGGTGCGCGTCATCCCGAGGCATCCGCTGCTGCTGAGCGCCGCCGAGCTGGGGCTGGTCGCGCTCGCCGGGTGAGCCGGGCGCGGCTCGGCCGCTCGCCGGGCGCTCGCCGGGCGGGCCGGGCGCGGCTCAGCGGGCCCGGGCGATCGGCGCGTACGCGCCGCCGGTGATCGCGACGAGGTCGTCGGGCGCGAGCTCCAGGTCGAGGCCGCGGCGCCCGCCCGACACCAGGACCGTCTCGCACAGGATGGCGGACTCGTCGACGACGATCGGCAGCGGCGTCTTCTGCCCGATCGGGCTGATGCCGCCCACGACGTAGCCGGTGCGGCGCGCGGCGACCGCCGGGTCGGCCATCTCGGCGCGCTTGCCGCCGACCGCTGCGGCCAGCGCCTTCAGGTCGAGCTGCATCGCGACCGGCACCACCCCGACGGCGAGGCCGTCGTCGACGACCGCGACGAGCGTCTTGAAGACCCGCTCGGGCTCGATGCCGAGCTTCTCCGTCGCCTCCAGGCCGAACGACGCCGCCCGCGGGTCGTGCTCGTACGCGTGCGCCGCGAAGGCGATGCCCGCCGCGGCCAGGGCGACGGTCGCGGGCGTGCCGGCGGCGGACGCGCCGGCGTCGGGACGCCTGGCCATCAGGCCTGCGGCCCCTCGGCCCGGTACAGCTGGATCGAGAGCGCCGACACCTCGACCTTGTCGCCGGGGTCGGCGTCCTCGGCGACGACGTCGGGCGACCCGCTCGCCGAGTCCCACAGCAGCGTGTAGTGCGTGACGCCGTCGTGCTCGGGCAGCACGACCTCGGTCTCCTGCTCGAGCGCGTGCACCACGAGGAGGATCCGGTTGAACGCCTCGTACTCGGGCGTCGATGCCGCGAGGTACTGGAGCGTCCGCTCCGCGGGCGAGTTCCAGTCGTCGATCGTCATCGTCTCGCCGTCGGCGTTGTACCAGTCGACCTGGTTCGCGCTCGGCGTCGTCTCGCCGAACACGCCGTATCGCACCGGGCGCAGGGCCGGGTTCTCCGCGCGCAGCCGGATGAGGCGCCGCACCGTGCCGAGGAGCGCCTCCTGCTCGGGACCGCGCGCCCAGTCGAGCCAGGTGAGCTCGCTGTCGTGGCAGTAGGCGTTGTTGTTGCCGCGCTGGGTACGCCCCACCTCGTCGCCGGCGGTGATCATCGGGACGCCGGCCGACAGCAGCAGCGTGCCGAGCAGGTTCCGGATGCTCCGCCGGCGCGCCGTGAGGATGGCGGGGTCGTCGGTCGGCCCCTCGGCGCCGTGGTTGTACGAGTTGTTGCCGTCGGTGCCGTCGCGGTTGTCCTCGCCGTTGCCGAGGTTGTGCTTCACGTCGTAGGCGACGAGGTCGGCGAGCGTGAACCCGTCGTGCGCGGTGATGAAGTTGAGGCTGGCCAACGGCCCGCGGGACGCGGCGAACGTGTTCGACGACCCGGCCAGGCGCGTCGCGAACCGGCCGATGCCGCTGCCCGCCGACCCCGTGTCGCGCTCACGGCGGAGGTCGCCGAGCCAGAAGTCGCGCATGCGGTCGCGGTACCGGTCGTTCCACTCGCTGAAGCCGGCCGGGAAGTTGCCGGTCTGCCAGCCGCCGGGGCCGACGTCCCACGGCTCGGCGATGAGCTTCGACTGCGAGAGCACCGGGTCGTCGAGCATGCCGCGCAGCAGCGGGTGGTCGGGCGTGAACGCGTCGTGCTCGTCGCGACCGAGCGTCGCGGCGAGGTCGAGGCGGAAGCCGTCGACCCGGAGTTCCTCGGCCCAGTACCGCATGGAGTCGAGCACCATCCGCACGGGCGCGTCCCGGCCGAAGTCGAGCGAGTTCCCGCACCCGGTGGTGTCGACGTAGCGGCCGTGCGCGTCCTGGCGGTAGTAGCTCGCGTTGTCGAGCCCACGGAACGAGTACGTCGGCCCCTCGCGGCCCTCCTCGGCGGTGTGGTTGTACACGACGTCGAGGATCACCTCGAGGCCCGCCTCGTGGAGGCGCTTCACCATGCCGGCGAACTCCCGCCGCACCGCCGCGGGACCGGCGGCCTGCGCCGCCGGCGACGCGTACGCCGCGTGCGGCGCGAAGAACGCGAGGGTGTTGTAGCCCCAGTAGTTGACCTTGCCCTGCCGCACCAGGCGGTCCTCGCTGGCGAACGCCTGCACCGGCAGCAACTCGACCGCGGTGACCCCGAGGGAGGTCAGGTACTCGAGCGACGCGTCGTGCGCCAGTCCGGCGTACGTCCCGCGGAGCTTCGCCGGGATCGCCGGGTTCGCCCGGCTGAAGCCGCGCACGTGCGCCTCGTAGACGACGGTGTGGTCGCGGCCGGTGCCGGGACGGCCGATGCCGCCCCAGTCGAAGCCCTCCGACTCGAGCGACCCGAGCGCCACCCCGCGCCACGAGCGCACCCCGGCCGACGCGATGCCGCGGGCGTACGGGTCGAGCAGCGTCTGCGCGGGGTTGAACGCGTGCTCCGGGCCGACCGGGCCGTCGACGCGGAGGCCGTACCGGGCGCCGGGCACCAGCGACGCCGCCGAGCCCTCCCACACGCCGTGCTCGTCGCGGCGCAGGTCGACCCGCTCGACCGCCCAGCCGAGGTCGTCGGCCGCGAACACCTCGAGCTCCACCGACTCGGCGTGCGCGCTCCAGACGCGAACCGTGCCGCCGTCGGGACCGGGTCGGACGCCGAGGTCGCGGAGGGGATCGGGCGCGGGCATGCGAACTACAGTAGTTCGTGCGCGTTCGCCGACCGGCCCGCGCGGCCCCGACCCAGGAAGCGCGGGAGGAGGGGAGCATGGCCTACCTCGACCACGCGGCGACCACGTCGATGCGACCCGAGGCGATCGCCGCCTTCACCGCCGCGCTCGCCGAGCCGGGCAACCCGGCGTCGATCCACTCGGCCGGCCAGCGCGCCAAGCGCCTCCTCGAGGAGTCCCGCGAACGCGTCGCGGCGACCCTCGACGCCGACCCGATCGAGGTCGTCTTCACCGGCAGCGGCACCGAGGCCGTCAACCTCGCGATCAAGGGACTCTGGTGGCAGCGGCAAGACGGCGGCCGGCGGGCGCGCCCCTGCATCGTCGTGCCCGGCGGCGAGCACCACGCCACCGTCGACACCGTCGAGTGGCTCGCCGCGCACGAGGGCGCCGAGGTCGTGGAGGTCCCGCTCGACCGGGTCGGCCGGGGGCGCGTCGACGCGCTCGCCGAGGCCCTCGAGCGCCACGGCGACGCGGTGGCGCTCGTCACGATGCTGCAGGTGAACAACGAGGTCGGCACGATCCAGCCGGTCGCCGAGGTCGCCGCGCTCGCCGCGCGGGCGGGGGTGCCCCTGCACGTGGACGCGATCGCGGCCTACGGGCAGCTCCCGGTCCGCTTCCGGTCGATCCGGCTCGAGACGGATGCCCCGCCCGGCGCCGGTCTCGTCGCGCTCAGCGTGTCGGCGCACAAGATCGGCGGACCTGCGGGCATCGGCGCGCTGGTGCTCGACCGCTCCGCGACGGTCGAGCCGCTGCTGCACGGCGGCGGCCAGCAGCGTCGCATCCGCTCGGGCACGCAGGACGTCGCCGCCGCGGCGGCGTTCGCGGCCGCCGCGCAGTCGGCCGCGGCGGCGCGCGAGGCCGACGCCGCGCGGCTCGCCGCGCTCCGCGACCGCCTGGTCGACGGGGTCGCGCGGATCGCCCCGAACGCGACGCTGTCGGGCGACCCGGACCCGGCCGGCAGGCTGCCCGGCAACGCCCACTTCGCGTTCGCCGGCTGCGAGGGCGACTCGCTGCTGTTCCTGCTGGATGCCTCGGGCGTCCACGTCTCCACGGGCTCGGCGTGCCAGGCGGGCGTGCCGGAGCCGTCGCACGTGCTGATGGCGATGGGACGCGACGAGGTCGAGGCGCGTGGGGCCCTGCGGATCACCCTCGGGCACGATTCGACCGACGCCGACGTCGACGCGTTCCTCGCGGCGCTGCCGGCCGCGGTCGAGCGGGCGTCGCGGGCCGGACTCGCCGCCCGGGCGACCAGCTTCGACCGCTGAGGGCGGCGCGGGGCATCCGTTCAGGGGCGCGACGTAGGCTGGGAGCATGCGAGTCCTGGCAGCGATGAGCGGCGGCGTCGACAGCGCCGTCGCGGCGGCGCGCGCCGTCGAGGCGGGGCACGACGTCGTCGGCGTCCACCTCGCGCTCAGCCGCATGCCCGGCACGCTCCGCACCGGCAGCCGCGGCTGCTGCACCATCGAGGACTCGATGGACGCCCAGCGCGCCGCGAACGTGCTCGGCATCCCGTACTACGTGTGGGACTTCTCCGAGCGATTCAAGGCCGACGTCGTCGACGACTTCATCAGCGAGTACGCCGCCGGCCGCACGCCGAACCCGTGCATGCGCTGCAACGAGCGCATCAAGTTCGCCGCGCTCCTCGAGAAGGCGCTCGCGCTCGGCTTCGACGCGGTCGCCACCGGGCACTACGCGAAGGTGCTGCCGGATGCCTCGGGCCGCCTCGAGCTGCACCGCGCGAGCGCGGAGGCGAAGGACCAGTCGTACGTGCTCGGCGTGCTCACGACCGAGCAGCTCGCCCACGCCTACTTCCCGCTCGGCGACACGCCC
Organism: Agromyces sp. MMS24-K17; assembly: GCF_043950245.1. Classification (GTDB taxonomy): domain Bacteria; phylum Actinomycetota; class Actinomycetes; order Actinomycetales; family Microbacteriaceae; genus Agromyces. The sequence continues at coordinate 2,688,212 of NZ_CP171640.1, forward strand.
TCGAAGACGCTCGTGCGCGAGGAGGCCGCCCGTCGCGGCCTCAGCGTCGCCCAGAAGCCCGACTCGTACGACATCTGCTTCATCAGCGACGGCGACACGAAGGGCTGGCTCGCCGAGAAGGTCGGCACCGCCCCCGGCGACATCGTCGACCGGTCGGGCGAGGTCGTCGGCAGCCACGACGGCGCGCACGCGTACACCGTCGGCCAGCGCCGCGGCCTGCGCCTCGGCACCCCGGCCGCCGACGGCAAGCCCCGGTTCGTGCTCGAGGTGCGGCCGAAGGAGCGGACCGTCGTCGTCGGCCCGAAGGAGGCGCTCGCGGTCGGCCTCATCGCAGGGTCCCGGTACTCGTGGGCGGGCGCCGACCCGGTGGCGTCGGGGCTCGTCGGCGCACCCGGCGACGAGTTCGCGTGCGAGGTGCAGATCCGGGCGCACGCCGACCCGGTACCCGCGGTCGCGTGGATCGCGCCCGCGCCCGCGCCTGCGTCCTCGGCCGAGTCGGGGGAGCCCGAGCTCGTCATCCGGCCCGACCGCCCGCTCGACGGCGTCGCGCCCGGTCAGACCGCGGTCGTGTACGTCGGCACCCGGGTGCTCGGCCAGTGCACGATCGACCGCACCGTGAGCGCGGTGCCGGTCGGCGCGTAGCACGGGCCCGGCGTACCCCGCCCGCCCACCGCGGCCGGCCGCGGCATGTCGCCGGTCGTCCATAGGATGGCCGTGTGAGCGAGACGGCCGCCGGCGGCGGAACCCCGACCGAGTTCGAAGGGCTGGACTTCGACGCCGCCCGTGCCGAGGCCGCGCGCCTCGCGGAGCGCATCGAGGGGGCGCGGGTCGCCTACTACGGCGACGGCGACTCCCCGTACTCCGACGCCGAGTACGACGCCGACTTCCATCGGCTCGAGGCGCTCGAACGGGCCTTCCCCGAGCTCGCCGGCCAGGACAGCCCGACCCAGCAGGTCGGCGCCGTCGTGGCCTCGGCCGGCTTCCCGCCGCACGAGCACGCCGAGCGCATGCTCAGCCTCGACAACGTGTTCAGCGTCGACGAGTTCCGCGAGTGGGCGGGCAAGGCCCGCGCGGCGGCCGGGCGCGACGTGCGCTGGCTCTCGGAGCTCAAGATCGACGGTCTCGCGATCAGCCTCGCCTACCGCGACGGCGTCCTCGAGACCGCGACCACCCGAGGCGACGGCAGGGTCGGCGAGGACATCACCGAGAACGTCGAGCTCATCCCGGTCATCCCGCGTCGACTGGAGGGCTCCGGGTTCCCGCCCTTCTTCGAGGTGCGCGGCGAGGTGTTCCTGCGCACCGCCGACTTCGAGGCGCTCAACGAACGCCAGCACCAGCTCCAGGCGGCCTACGCCGACGAACAGCGCGCCCGGGGCAAGGCGGAGGAGGACATCGCCGTCCGCTTCCCCGAGTTCGCCAATGCGCGGAACACCGCGGCAGGCAGCATCCGGCAGCGCCGCGAGAACAAGTCGCCCGAGCAGCTCCAGCTCATGCGCGAGCGGCTGGGCAGGCTCTCCCTCTACCTGCACGGCATCGGCGCCTGGCCGAACCCGCCCGTCGACTCGCAATCGGGCATCTACGACCTCCTCGCGAGCTGGGGCCTGCCGGTCTCGCCGCACACCCGGGTGTTCGGGTCGATCGACGACGTCGCCGGGTTCATCGCGCACTGGGGCGAGCACCGGCACGACGTCGAGCACGAGATCGACGGGATCGTGGTCAAGATCGACGAGCTCGACCTGCACGACGAGCTGGGTGCGACCAGCCGCGCCCCGCGCTGGGCGATCGCCTACAAGTACCCGCCCGAGGAGGTGCACACCAAGCTCCTCGACATCGCCGTGGGCGTCGGGCGCACCGGGCGCGCGACCCCGTTCGCGATCATGGCGCCCGTGAAGGTCGCCGGCTCGACCGTGCGCCAGGCCACGCTGCACAACCAGGAGGTCGTGAAGGCGAAGGGCGTGCTCATCGGCGACACGGTCGTGCTGCGCAAGGCAGGCGACGTGATCCCCGAGATCCTCGGCGCGGTCGAGCAGCTTCGAGACGGCAGCGAGCGCGAATGGCAGATGCCGGAGGCGTGCCCCGAGTGCGGCACGGCGCTGCGTCCGATGAAGGAGGGCGACATCGACCTCCGCTGCCCGAACGCGCGCTCGTGTCCCGCGCAGGTGCGCGGGCGCGTCGAGCACATCGGCTCGCGCGGCGGACTCGACATCGAGGCGCTCGGCGAGGTCACGGCCGCGGCCCTCACGCAGCCGTTCGTCCCGGCCGAACCGCCGCTGCGCACCGAGGCCCGGTTGTTCGACCTCACGCTCGAGGAGCTCGTGCCGATCGAGGTGGTCGTCCGCGACGCCGAGACCGGCGAACCGAAGGTCGACGAGGAGACGGGCGAGCCCGTGCGCCGGGCGCCGTTCCAGAAGTGGGGTCCCGCGACCTACCCCCCGGAAGCGGAGGGCCTCGATGCCGCCGAGCGCCGGCGCCTGGGCATCCGCAAGAGCCACCGCGAACTCCTCCCGTCAGGCGCCGCCGAGAAGCTGCTCGTCGAACTCGAGAAGGCGAAGACGAAGCCGCTGTGGCGGCTCATCGTGTCGCTCAACATCCGCCACGTCGGCCCGGTCGCCGCCCGGGCGCTCGCCGACTGGTTCGGGTCGCTCGACGCGATCCGCGCCGCGAGCCGCGACGAGCTCGCCGAGGTCGAGGGCGTCGGCGGCATCATCGCCGACGCGGTCATCGACTGGTTCGAGGAGGACTGGCATCGCGAGATCGTCGAGCGGTGGGCCGCGGCCGGCGTGCAGTGGTCGACGCCGGGGCATCCCGGCCCCGGAGCGGCCGCCGACGCCGGCGGCGTGCTCGCGGGCCTGACCGTCGTCGCGACCGGCAGCCTCGACGGGTTCACGCGCGAGGGCGCGCAGGAGGCGATCATCGCCGCGGGCGGCAAGGCCGCATCGAGCGTCTCCAAGAAGACCGACTTCGTGGCCGCCGGGCCGGGGGCAGGGTCGAAGCTCGCGAAGGCCGAGGAGCTCGGCATCCGCGTCCTCGACGCCGCGCAGTTCCGCGTGCTCGTGACCGAGGGGCCCGCGGCGCTCGACGGCTGACCGGCGCGGCGCCGCGCCGCATCTGGCCCGAACCGGACTCCGCCCGCACAATAGGGGGATGGCGGGGACCGGGGGAGTCGACGGCGGCACCGAGCGCGACGCGGCGAGCGGCGCGAGCGAGGCATCCGATCGCCCTCGCTCGACCCGACGCGACTTCCTGCGCTACGGCGGGGTGGCCGCGGCCGGTGCCGTCGTCGGCGGCGCGGCGGGCGCAGCCGCCGGAGCCGCGGCCGGCTACCGAGCCGGCTTCGACCGCGGCGCCGACGACTTCGCCGACCTGCAGCCCCGCAGCGAGCCCGGCTTCGACCACCTCGTCGTGCTCATGGGCGAGAACCGCTCGTTCGACAACCTGCTCGGCTGGCTGTACGCCGCCGACGGCCTGCCCGACGGCCAGACGTACGACGGCCTCGCCTTCGGCGACTACTGGAACCCCGCGCCCGACGGCACCCGCATCGACGCGCACGTCTACGACGGCGCCACCGACGAGATCATGGGCCGCCCCGATCCCGACCCGGGCGAGGAGTACCCGCACGTCAACACCCAGCTCTTCAACCGCATCGACCCCGAGACCAACGCCGACCTGTACGTCGAGGACATGAGCGAGCCGTACAACGCGCCCGCGAAGGGCCAGGAGCCGACGATGGACGGGTTCGTGGCCGACTACTACGTGAACTGGGAGCGGCTCAAGCAGGGCACCCCGCCGACGGCCGACGAGGCGCGGCAGATCATGGGCTCGTTCTCCCCGGAGATGCTGCCCGTCCTCTCGACGCTCGCGAAGCACTTCGCGGTCTACGACGCCTGGCACTGCGCCGTGCCCTCGCAGACGTTCTGCAACCGGTCGTTCTTCCACGCGTCCACCTCGCACGGGTTCGTGACGAACAAGCACGACGGCGGGTACGACAAGTGGCTCGACGCGCCCGCCGCGCCGACCGTCTTCAACCGGCTCGAGGACGCCGGCGTCACGTGGCGCGTGTACTTCGACGAGCTCCAGCTCGTGTCGTTCACCGGCGTCCTGCACGCCCCGGTGCTCGAGAAGTACTGGAAGACCGACCACTTCGCCACGATGGACCGGTTCGACGAGGACGTGCGCACCGGCAACCTGCCCGCGTACGCCTTCATCGAGCCGCGCATGGTCTACAACCACAACGACTTCCACCCGCCGTTCGGGCGCCTGCGCGAGTCGGAATTCGACGGCGAGGCCGTCATCGACAGCGCGCTCAGCGACGTGCGGGCCGGGGAAGCCCTCGTGCACCGGGTGTACGAGGCGATCCGCACGTCGAAGAGCCCCACCGGGTCGAACGCGGTGAACACCCTGCTGCTCGTCACCTTCGACGAGCACGGCGGAACGTACGACCACGTGCCGCCGCCCGCCGCCGTGCCGCCGCACGACGGGGCGAAGCCGGGGGAGATGGGGTTCACGTTCGACCGGCTCGGGTGCAGGGTGCCCGCGATCGTCGTCTCGGCGTACACGCAGGCCGGCACCATCGTGCACGACGAGATGCACCACGGCGCCGTCATCGCGACCCTGAGCCGCCTGCACGGCCTGAAGCCCCTCACCCGCCGCGACGAGGGCGCCAACGACCTGTTCGGCGCGGTGAACCTGGCGAAGCCGAGGCATCCGTCGTCGTGGCCGGTGACGTCGCCCGCGTACGTGCCGCCGAACCCGGAGGCGACCGCGCCGCACCCGGCGCACGCGCACCGGGACAAGCCGCTGAGCCCGCCGGCCAAGGGGCTCCTCGGCCTGCTCATCGCGAAGTACGGGAAGCCGGGCGAGCACGAGCCCGAGACGTACGCCGACGCGTACGAGGTGCTCCACCGGCACGGCGACGGGCTGTTCGGCGTCGACGGCTGATCGCCGATAGGGTGCGGCGGATGCCGTCGATAGGATTGACGCATCCCCATCACGACACGACGGAGCAGCATGTCCGAAATCAGTGCGGAGCAGGTCGCGCATCTCGCGAACCTCGCCCGCATCGCGCTCACCGAGGAAGAGATCGCGCACCTCACGACCGAACTCGGCCAGATCATGCACGCGGTCGAGCAGGTGAGCCGCGTCGCGACGCCCGACATCCCGCCGACGAGCCACCCGATCCCGATGCAGAACGTCTTCCGCGACGACGTCGTCGGCGACACGGTGTTGACCGCCGAGCAGGCCGTCTCGGGTGCGCCCGAGACCGACGGCTCGCGCTTCGTCGTCTCCGCGATCCTGGGGGAGGAGCAGTGAGCCACGGCGACGAGCTGACCCGCCTGGACGCCGCCGACCTCGCCGCGAAGCTCGCAGCGGGCGACGTCTCGTCCGTCGAGGCGACCCGTGCGCACCTCGACCGCATCGAGGCCGTCGACGGCGCGGTGCACGCGTTCCTCCACGTCGCGGGCGAGCGCGCGCTCGCCGCGGCCGCCGACGTCGACCGCCGCCGCGCCGAGGGCGAGGCCCTCGGGTCGCTCGCCGGCGTGCCGATCGCGATCAAGGACGTGCTCGTCACCGAGGGCATGCCCTCGACGGCGGGTTCGCGCATCCTCGAGGGCTGGGTGCCCCCGTACGACGCGACCCCGGTGCGCAAGGTCCGCGAGGCGGGCCTGATCCCGCTCGGCAAGACGAACATGGACGAGTTCGCGATGGGCTCGTCGACCGAGCACTCCGCGTACGGCCCCACCTTCAACCCGTGGGACCTCGAGCGCATCCCCGGCGGTTCCGGCGGCGGTTCGGCCGCGGCCGTCGCCGCCTTCGAGGCGCCGCTCGCGCTCGGCAGCGACACGGGCGGCAGCATCCGCCAGCCCGCGCACGTCACCGGCACCGTCGGCGTGAAGCCGACCTACGGGGCGGTGAGCCGCTACGGCTCGATCGCGCTGGCCTCGAGCCTCGACCAGATCGGCCCGGTCACCCGCACCGTGCGCGACGCGGCGCTGCTGCAGGACATCATCGCCGGTCACGACCCACACGACTCGACGTCGATCCCCGACGCGTGGCCGTCGATGGCCGAGGCCGTGCGCAACGCGGATGTCTCGGGCCTGCGCATCGGCGTCGTGAAGGAACTCGACGGCGAGGGCTTCCAGCCCGGCGTCCGCCAGCGGTACCACGAGGCGCTCGACCTGCTCGCCCGCAACGGCGCCGAGATCGTCGAGGTCAGCGCGCCGAACTTCGAGCACGCGATCGCCGCGTACTACCTGATCCTGCCCGCCGAGGCCTCCAGCAACCTGGCGAAGTTCGACTCGGTGCGCTTCGGCCTCCGCGTCACGCCCGAGGGCGGCGGCACGGTCGAGCAGGTCATGGCCGCGACCCGCGAGGCCGGCTTCGGCCCCGAGGTGAAGCGCCGCATCATCCTGGGCACCTACGCGCTGTCGGCCGGCTACTACGACGCCTACTACGGCAGCGCCCAGAAGGTGCGCACGCTCGTGCAGCGCGACTTCGACGCCGCGTTCGGGCAGGTCGACGTGCTCGCCACGCCGACTGCGCCGACCACGGCGTTCAAGATCGGCGAGAAGCTCGACGACCCGCTGTCGATGTACCTCAACGACGTCGCCACCATCCCGGCGAACCTGGCCGGCGTGCCGGGCATCTCGCTGCCGGTCGGGCTCGCGCCCGAGGACGGGCTGCCGGTCGGCATCCAGTTCCTCGCGCCGGCGCGCGAGGACGCCCGCCTGTACAACGTCGGCGGTGCGCTCGAGCAGCTGCTCGTCGCCGAGTGGGGCGGTCGCCTGCTCGACCGGGCGCCCGACCTGTCCAGCCATGAGATGCTCGCGAGCGAGGAAGGTGCCGTCTGATGGCCCGCGCCGAACTGATGGACTACGACCGCGCGCTCGAGCTGTTCGAGCCGGTCATCGGGCTCGAGGTGCACGTCGAGCTGAACACCCGCACGAAGATGTTCTCGCCCGCGCCGAACCCGGCGAACAGCGAGTTCCACGGCGCCGAGCCGAATACGCTCGTCTCGCCGGTGTGCCTGGGCCTGCCGGGGTCGCTCCCGGTCGTGAACGGCGAGGCCGTGCGCTCGTCGATCTCGCTGGGCCTCGCGCTCGGCTGCTCGATCGCCGAGTCGAGCCGGTTCGCGCGGAAGAACTACTTCTACCCCGACCTGGCGAAGAACTACCAGATCTCGCAGTACGACGAGCCGATCGCCTTCGAGGGCTCGGTCGAGGTCGAGCTCGAGGACGGCCGCACCTTCCAGATCCCGATCGAGCGCGCCCACATGGAGGAGGACGCCGGCAAGCTGACCCACGTCGGCGGCGCCACCGGCCGCATCCAGGGCGCCGAGTACTCGCTCGTCGACTACAACCGTGCCGGCGTGCCGCTCGTCGAGATCGTCACCAAGCCGATCTTCGGCGCCGAGGCGGATGCCCCCGCGCTCGCGCGCGCCTACGTGTCGACGATCCGCGACATCGCGCTCTCGCTCGGCATCTCGGAGGCGCGCATGGAGCGCGGCAACCTCCGCTGCGACGCCAACGTGTCGCTCCGCCCGCGCGGCGAGGCGAAGCTCGGCACCCGCACCGAGACGAAGAACGTGAACTCGTTCCGCTCGATCGAGCGCGCCGTGCGCTACGAGATCCAGCGCCAGGCGGCGATCCTCGCCAAGGGCGGCACCATCACGCAGGAGACGCGCCACTGGCACGAGGACACCGGCACGACGAGCGCCGGCCGTCCGAAGTCCGACGCCGACGACTACCGGTACTTCCCGGAGCCCGACCTGCTGCCCGTCGTGCCGTCGCGCGAACTGGTCGCGGAGCTGCGCGCCGCGCTGCCCGAGCCGCCCGCCGCACGTCGTCGCCGCCTGAAGGGCGACTGGGGGTTCACCGACCTCGAGTTCCAGGACGTCGTGAACGGCGGCCTGCTGAACGAGGTCGCCGCGACGATCGCCGCGGGCGCCTCGCCCGCTGCGGCGCGGAAGTGGTGGACCGGTGAGCTGACGCGCCTCGCGAACCAGCAGGAGACGGATGCCTCGGCGCTGGCCTCGCCCGAGCACGTCGCCGAGCTGGCGGCGCTCGTCGACGCGGGCACCCTCACCGACCGGCTCGCCCGGCAGGTGCTCGAGGGCGTCGTGGCCGGCGAGGGCTCGCCGCAGGAGATCGTCGACGCCCGCGGCCTCGCGGTCGTCTCCGACGACGGCGCGCTGATCGCCGCGATCGACCAGGCCCTCGCCGCCCAGCCCGACGTGCTGGAGAAGATCCGCGACGGCAAGGTGCAGGCCGCCGGCGCCGTGATCGGCGCGGTCATGAAGGCGATGCAGGGCAAGGCGGATGCCGCGCGCGTGCGCGAGCTCGTGCTGGAGCGGGCCGCGCAGGCCTGATCGCTCGGAGACGATGGCCGGGTCCCGCGGGATCCGGCCATCGTCGTCTCGAGCCCGGCGACTCACAGCGCGTTCGAGGCTGGCGTCGATAGCGTATGGCTCCCCACCCGATGAAGGACGAGGACACCATGGGCTTCCTGGACCGACTGTTCGGCGCTCCCGACGACCGTGCCGCGCGACCCGCTCAGCCGGTGCCGCCGGCGCGTCAGCTGAGCGAGGACGAACTGGCGATCGAGCGGTACCGCTACCTGCTCCGCACCGCGCCGCCGGAGGCCATCGAGCAGGTGCATGCGGAGGCGTTCGCCAAGCTGTCGCCGGCCCAGCGCGAGCAGGTGTTCCGTGCGCTCGCGGAGCAGGCCCCGCCGGGGAGCGCCTGGTCTCCGACCAGCCGGCAGCGCTCGCACGTGCGGCCACCAGGCAGGAGCTCCGCCAGCCGGGCAGCATGGAGCGCGCGTTCGCGAATGCCGGCGCCGGACCCGGCCGGCCGGCCGGCGCCCAGGCGGGCCCGTCGTTCGGCACGATGTTCGGCGGTTCGCTGCTCGGGACGGTCGCCGGCGTGGTCATCGGCTCGGCGATCGCCGACGCGTTCCTGCCGCCGATCGGCGGCGACTTCGGGACCGCCGGCGGTGACGTCGGCGGCGACGCCGGGACGGATGCCGGCTCGGTCGACGCGGCCGGCGACGGCTGGGGCGGCGACGGCGGGGAGACTTCGGCGGCGGAGACTTCGGCGGGGGCGACTTCGGGTTCTGACTCGGCAGGCGCTGTCGGCGGGTCGCGGTAGCGTCGAGTCGTGAGCAAGCAGGACGGCTCGTCGCGCCAGGTGACCACGGGCCCGGTCGACGATTCGGCGACCCCGATCCTGCACGTCGACATGGACGCGTTCTTCGTCTCCGTCGAGCTGCTCCGACGACCCGACCTCCGCGGCAAGCCCGTGCTCGTCGGCGGCACGGCCGGGCGCGGCGTGGTGTCGGCGGCGAGCTACGAGGCCCGCCGGTACGGCGTGAACTCGGCGATGCCGATGTCGGTCGCCCTGCGGCAGTGCCCGAACGCGGTCGTGCTGCGCGGCGACTACGCCCGCTACGCCGAGTACTCGAAGCGCGTCATGGAGATCTTCGAGTCGATCACGCCGAAGGTCGAGAAGCTCTCGATCGACGAGGCGTTCCTCGACGTGGCCGGCGCCCGGCGCCTGCACGGCAGCCCCGCCGAGATCGGCCGGACGATCCGCGAGCGCGTCCGGCGCGAGACCGGCCTGACCTGCTCGGTCGGCATCGCCGCGACGAAGTTCGTGGCGAAGGTCGCCTCCGGCCGGTCGAAGCCCGACGGCCTGCTCGTGGTGCCGGCGGCCGACACCGTCGCGTTCCTCCACCCGCTGCCGATCTCCGCGCTCTGGGGCGTGGGGCGGGTCACCGAGGAGTCGCTCACCCGCCTGGGCCTGCGCACCGTCGGCGACGTGGCCGCGATGCCCCGCGATGCGCTGGAGCGCGCCATCGGCCCCGCCCTCACGGCTCGCTTGTCGAGCCTCGCGATGGGCGAGGATCCGCGTCGGGTCGTCACCGGCCGCGAGGAGAAGAGCATCGGCCACGAGTCGACGTTCGAGCACGACCTCGTCGAGCCGGCAGACGTGCGACGGGAGCTGCTGCGGCTGTCGACCGACGTCGGCGTCCGCCTGCGCCGGGCCGGGCTCGTCGCCCGCACCGTGTCGCTGAAGCTGCGCTACGGCGACTTCCGCACCGTCACGAGGTCGCGCACGCTCGCCGAGCCGACCGACGTGGCCCGGCGCATTTACGACGAGGCCGCCGCCGTGCTCGAGGGGCTGATCGGCGACGGCGAGCGGGTGCGCCTGATCGGCGTCCGCGCCGAGCAGCTCCGCCCGGGCGGCGCGGTCGCCGCGGCGCTCTGGGACCCGGACGAGGACTGGCGCGACGCCGAGCGCACCATCGACGAGGTCACGGCCAGGTTCGGGCGCGGCGCGATCCGGCCCGCGGCGCTCGTGCGCACCGACGCCGAGCGGGTCGAGTGGACCGGGCGCACGACGCCGAAGCCCGACTGATCGGGCCGCCCACCGGCCCCGCGGGGGTGTCGGGCCGGGGCATCCGTCGCTAGCCTTGCGACATGACTGATCTCGTGCTCGACCTCGCAGACAAGGTCGCCGGCGTCGGCGTCCGCACCTCCTACGGCGAGCCCGTCGACGTGGGCGGAGCCACGATCGTGCCCGTCGCGCTCGGCTACTACGGGTTCGGCGGCGGCAGCGGCAGCGGCGAGGGCGACCTGGGCGGCGGCGCTCGCGAGGGCACCGCCGAGGGCCACGGCACCGGTCACGGCGAGGGCTCCGGCGGTGGGGGCGGCGGGGTCTCGATCCCGCTCGGCGCCTACGTCGGCCGCGGCGGCGACGTCCGGTTCGAGCCGAACCTGATCGGGCTCGTGCTTGTCGCCACCCCGTTCGTGTGGGTGCTCGGCAAGTCGCTGAAGTGGGTCATCCGCGCCCTCAAGCACTGAACGCGCCCGAAGTACCGACCGCACCCTCCACCCGGCGTATACTCGACCCCGAACACGGGAGTCCGGTGAGCCGGGCTGAGAGGAAGGTTCTCCAACCTTCGACCGTCGAACCTGATCTGGATCATGCCAGCGCAGGGAGGGCAACGCATCTCATATCCCGTGCCGCTTTCCTTCGAATGAAAGGGCACGAACAGTGCACGCAACCATCACCGGTTCCGACCGTTCCACCACGCCGGGCACCGACCGCTTCCGCTGGCGGGTCGTCGACATCGTCGTCGCCAGCGTCATCGGCGTCGCGACCGGCCTCCTGTTCCTCATCTGGAACAACATCGGCTACGCCTGGTTCTCCGCGGCCGACGCCCTCACGCCCGGGCTGGGCGGCATCGCCGTCGGCATCTGGCTGATCGGCGGCGTGCTCGGCGGGCTGATCATCCGCAAGCCGGGTGCCGCGATCTACGTCGAGGTGCTCGCGGCGATCGTCTCGGCGATCGTCGGGAACCAGTGGGGCATCGAGACCGTCTACTCGGGCCTCGCGCAGGGCCTCGGCGCCGAACTCGTGTTCGCGCTGTTCGCGTACCGGCACTTCGGCGTGCTCGTCGCCATGCTCGCGGGGGCGGGCGCCGGCGTCGGCGCGTGGACGCTCGAGCTGTTCCTCTCCGCCAACCTCCAGAAGTCGGCCGAGTTCCTCGCCCTCTACTTCACGACCGTGGTCGTCTCCGGCGCGGTGCTCGCCGGGCTCCTGGGCTGGCTGATCGTCCGGGGCCTCGCGGCGACCGGCGCACTCAGCCGCTTCGCCTCCGGGCAGGCCGTCGCCAAGCGGGTCTGACCGTGCCGGCGACACGACCGATCGCCACGGGCGGGCCCGCCGCACCGACGGGCCCGGCCGCGGTCGAGGCGCGCGGCTGGGGCTGGCGGCACGCCGGGCGGCTCCGCTGGGCGGTCGAGGGGCTCGACCTGCGCATCGAGGCGGGTGAACGGGTGCTCGTCGTCGGGTCCTCGGGGAGCGGCAAGTCGACGTTCCTGCACGCCCTCGCCGGCGTCCACGGCGGTGCCGAGGAGGGCGAGTCCGTCGGCCGCCTGCTGGTCGACGGCGTCGACAGCACGGCCGCCCGCGGTCGCGCGGGGCTCGTGCTGCAGGACCCGGATTCGCAGGTGATCCTCGCCCGCGTGGGCGACGACGTCGCGTTCGCGTGCGAGAACCTGAGCGTGCCGCGCGAGGGCATCTGGCCGCGGGTGCGCGGGGCGCTGGAGGCCGTGGGCCTCGACCTGCCGCTGGAGCATCCGACGAGCCGCCTGTCGGGCGGGCAGAAGCAGCGCCTCGCCCTCGCCGGGGCGCTCGCGATGCAGCCCGGCCTGCTGCTGCTGGACGAGCCGACGGCGAACCTCGACCCGAGCGGCGTCGCCGAGGTGCGCGCCGCGGTCCGCCGGGTGCTCGACGAGACGGGCGCGACGCTCGTGGTCGTCGAGCACCGGGTCGACGTCTGGCGCGACCTCGTCGACCGGGTCGTCGTCTTCGGCGCCGAGGGTCGCCTGATCGCCGACGGTGCCCCCGACGAGGTGCTCGCGGCGCACCGGGAGCGGCTGCTCGCGGCCGGCGTCTGGGTGCCGGGTGCCGACCTGCCCGTCGCCCCGGCCGTGCCGGCGGCGGCCGACGCGCCGCTCGAACTCGTCGGCGAGGGCCTGGCCATCGGCCGGAGCCGGGAGCGGGTCATCCGCCGCGGGCTCGACCTCGCGCTGCCGGCCGGCGCGTCGACCGTGCTGACCGGGCCGAACGGCGCCGGCAAGTCGACGCTCGCGCTGACGCTGGGCGGCCTGCTGCCGCCGCTCGAGGGTCGGGTCGTGGCGTCCGCCGGGCTCGCCGACGGCATCGGCACCGACCCGATCCGGTGGCGCTCGCGCCAGCTGCTCACCCGCATCGGCACGGTCTTCCAGGAGCCCGAGCACCAGTTCGTCGCCCGCACGGTGCGCGCGGAGGTGGCCGTGGCCGCCCGGGCGCTCGGGCACGGCGACGCGGAGGCCGCGCGGCGCGCCGACGAGGTGCTCCAGCGGCTGCGGCTCGACCGGCTCGCGGAGGCGAACCCGTTCACGCTGAGCGGCGGCGAGCAGCGCCGCCTCACGGTCGCCTCGGTGCTCGCCGCACAGCCGCGCGTCGTCATCCTCGACGAGCCGACGTTCGGGCAGGACCGGGTGACGTGGGTCGAGCTGGTGCTCCTGCTCCGCGAGCTCGTCGACGAGGGCCTCACCCTGCTCTCGGTCACCCACGACGCCGCGTACGTGGCGGCGCTCGGCGACCGTCGGGCCGTGCTGCCGGACGCCGCTGCGGACGTCGATCGGCGCGCGAGCGCACCGCGGGCGACGGGGGAGGCCGCATGAGCCTCGACGAGCGGATGCCTCCGGCCGTCGCCGATCCGCCGGTCCCGGTGCTCGCCGCGCCGGAACCGGCACGGCGGCTGCGGCTCGTGTCGCGCGTGAATCCCGTCACCCGCCTCGCCGCGGCGATGATCGTGACCACCCCGTTGCTGCTCACGGTCGACTGGGTCAGCGCGGCGGTCGCGCTGGTGCTGCAGCTCGGGCTGTTCCTCGCGGCGGGTGCGAATCCGGCGCTCATCGCGCGCCGGACGTGGCCGATCCTCGTCGCTGCGCCGATCGCCGGCGTCAGCATGCTGCTCTACGGCGAGCCGTCCGGCACGGTCCACGTCGAGTTCGGCCTCGTGCGCATCACCGACGGGTCGATCGAGCTCGCGATCGCGGTCACGCTCCGAGTGCTCGCGGTCGGCATCTCGGCGGTGCTCCTGTTCCTCGACGTCGACCCGACGGAGCTGGCCGACGGGCTGGCGCAGGTCTGGCGCCTGCCGAGCCGGTTCGTGCTCGGCGCGCTGGCCGGTGCCCGGTTGGTCGGATTGTTCCTCGAGGACTGGCGTGCGATGTCGCTGTCGCGGCGCGCACGCGGCATCGGCGACCATGGCGCCGTCCGCCGCTTCGCGACGATGGCGTTCGCGCTGCTCGTCCTCGCCATCCGGCGCGGGTCGAAGCTCGCGACGGCCATGGAGGCCCGTGGCTTCGGTGCCGACCGACCCCGGACGTGGGCGAGGGAGTCCACCGTCGGCCCGCTCGATGCGGTGCTCGTGGCCATCGCGGTCGCGGTCGGCGTGCTCGCGATCGGCGCGGCGGTGGCCGCGGGCACCTTCCACCCGGTGTGGGCGTGACCGCCGGATCGGGCGGCGAACGAGGGCGCGACGTCGAACCGGGGCCGGCCGCCGCCGCGATCCGGCGCATCCGACAGGAGGCGCGGCGTCTCCGAGCGCCCCTGATCGCGATCGACGGGCCGAGCGGCGCCGGCAAGTCGACGCTGGCGGTCGCGGTGGCGTCCGACCTCGGCGGCGCCGCGCGCCCCGCCCGGGTCATCCGGCTCGACGACGCCTACCCGGGCTGGGACGGCCTCGATCGCGGCGCGGCCGCCGTCGGGGCGGGGCAGCTGGCGCCGCTGCGGCGGGGCCGTGTGGGGTGGCGCCGACCGTGGGACTGGGACGCCGATCGCACACTGCCCCCGGTGCCGGTGCGTCCGGCGCCCGGGCCGCTGATCGTGGAGGGGTGCGGCGCCTTCGCCGCGGTGGGCGATGACGCCGGCGTGCTGCGCGTCTGGCTGGCCGCGCCCGACGTGGCGCGCCGGCGCCGGGCGCTCGAGCGCGACGAGGGCCGCTTCGATCCCTTCTGGGACCGCTGGGAGGTGCAGTGGCGCCGGTACGCCGCCGGCCGGCCGGCCGCGCGCGCTCACCTCGTGCTGCGGGCGACGCCCGACGGCGCCTGACCGGGCGCTGCGTCGCACCACCTCCGCGGGATGCGCCGCGACGCGCCCATCGGCGTCCCCGCAACCGTCGTCGCAGGCGTAGCGTGGAGCCATGAGTGCTGACACCGCCGGCGGCGAGTACGTCGCCGAGTTCATCGACGGGCCCCTCGAGGGCGACTTCGAGCGCCGCGCGCTGGTCGGCGGCGAGTCCGAACGGCGGGTCGGCATGGTCGCGGCGGTCGACGGACTCGAGTCGCTGTTCTGGTACGACGCCGTCGACGAGCGGACGGTCGGCGACGAACTGCGCGTGCGCTTCCGGTTCGACGCCGACGACTCCGACCCGGTCGAGTTCGACGAGGACGACAACGACTGACCCGACTCGGGTGCCGGCGGCGGCGGCGCCGCTGCGCGGCCTCCGGCGCTCCGCGTCCGCGCGGCCCGCTCAGCCCTCGGCTGCGCGCTCCTGGTCGGCCGTGAAGGCGCCGATGATCGCGAACGGGTTCGTCAGGCGCCAGATGGGGCCTGGGTCGTTCAGGTCGCTCGACACCTCGAGCGGTGAGGCGACCTCGCCGGACCCCGTGGGGATCGTGACGCGCCCGACCTCGCGCCCGGCGGGCGACGTGCGGATCTCGTCGACGCTGACGTCCGGCGTGCCGGTCGCACCCGACCAGCCGGCGCCCTGCCGGGTCGCCGTCGCGACGAGGTCGGCCTGGTCGCCCCAGGCCGTGCGCACGGTCGCGTACACCGACCCCTCGGTGATCAGGTCGACGGGGGCCGCCGCGGCCGTCACGCCGTCGACGGCGGTGCGGACGGCCGGGTCGAGGGTGTCGTAGTCGGGGATGAGCAGCATCGCGCCGACGAGCCGCACCGGGGTGCCGCCGTCGCTCGGCAGCGTGGTCGTGAACGCGTAGGTGAGCGCGGCCTGATCGGTGTAGCTGCGGGTCAGGGTGCGGATGCCCCGGTCCGCGAGGTGCCCGACGACGTCGGGGATGCTGCGCTGGCCGACCGCCGTCGATCCCGCTTCGTCGAGGATCGCGACGAGCTCCGGGTCCTGCATGGCGAGCGCGACCAGCCGGGAGAGCTCCTCGGCGTTGCCGACGTTGTCGCCCGACAGGCCCGTCGCATCGGCGACTCGAGTCGCGGTGAAGCCCTGCTCGGCGAGCCATCCGTTCGCCGCGGCGACGTACGGCTCGACCCCGCCGAACGCCCAGCGCGCGAGCGTGTCGGCGTGGTTGTTGCTCGAGGCGAGGAGGGCCGCGCGCACGACGTCGCGCTCCGACCACTTCTCGCCGGGCGACACCTGCAGCACCCGGGATCCTTCGTCGCGGTACCGCAGGTAGTCGGTGTAGTCGGCGGGGCCGATCGGGATGTCGGGACCGGCCTGGTCGGCCACCAAGGGCAGGGAGTCGAGCACGGTGAGCACGGTGACGAGCTTCGCGGCGCCGCCGATCGGCACGGCGCTGCCGTCGCCCGCGGTGGCGATCGTGCTCGGTTCGCCGGCCTCGTCGAGCACGGCGAGCGCAGACTGGCCGACCGCGGGAAGCGGGATCTCCGCCGGTGCGGGGGCAGTGGTCGCGGCGGCCGCCGGCGTCACCGCGGCGGCCGGAAGCGGTCCGAGCAGCATCGCCGGGCCGTAGACGCCGATGCCGAGGATCGCGAGCGTGCCGACGGCGATGCCGACGATGCGGCCGGGGGAGAGCACCATGTGCAACAGGCTAACCGCCCGGCCGGGGCGCCCCGGGCCACGGCGCGGGCTCAGGCCCAGCCGAGTTCGTGCAGTCGGTCGTCGTCGATGCCGTAGAAGTGCGCGATCTCGTGCACGAGGGTCACGTGGATCTCGTCGCGCAACTCGTCCTCGTCGTCGCAGATCGCCAGCAGCGGTTCACGGTAGAGGATGATCCGGTCGGGCATCTCGCCGAACCCGTAGCGGTCGCGCTCGGTGAGGGAGGTCCCGTCGTAGAGGCCGAGCAGGTCGAGCGAGCCGTCCTCCGGGCGGTCCTCCACGACGAACACGACGTTCTCGAGGCCGTCGACCATGTCGTCGGGCAGCAGGTCGAGCTCGTCCACGACGATCGCCTCGAAGGCCTCGGCATCCAGCTGCACGTCGCCTCCGATCTCGGCCATCCGATACGGATGCCCCGCCCGGACGGAGCCGGAGCGGGGCACTTGGGGTGAGTAACGGGGCTTGAACCCGCGACCTCCTGGACCACAACCAGGCGCTCTACCAACTGAGCTATACCCACCATGCGTCACGGAAGCTTGCGCGGCCGTGGCAACCCTCCGAGCTTACACCACGTCGGGGGCGAACTCTGACACGACGGTCGCTGCGATCGCCTGGAGCTCCTGGCTCGTGGGCCCGGGGTCGGCGACGAAGACGGCGCGCCGGTAGTACTCGAGCTCGCGGATCGACTCGAGGATGTCGGCGAGGGCCCGATGGCCGCCGTTCTTGGCGGGTGAGTTGAAGAACGCCCGCGGGAACCAGCGCTTCGAGAGCTCCTTGATCGAGGAGACGTCGACGTTGCGGTAGTGCAGGTGGGCGTCGAGGCGCGGCATGTACTTCGCGAGGAATGCGCGGTCGGTGCCGATGGAGTTGCCGGCCAGCGGGGCGCGCTGCTCCTCGGGCACGTGCTTCAGCACGTACTCGAGCACCTGGTACTCGGCGTCGGCCAGTGACACCCCGTTCGGGATCTCCTCGATCAGCCCCGACTGCGTGTGCATCTCCCGGACGAACTCGCCCATCGACGCCAGGGCGCTCGGGTCGGGCTTGATCACGATGCTGAAACCGGCGTCGACCGGCTTCAGGTCGTAGTCGGTGATGACGACGGCGATCTCGACCAGTTCGTCGACCTCGAGGTCGAGCCCGGTCATCTCGCAGTCGATCCAGACCAGTCGGTCGGTCGCTGATGCCATGGCGGCGAGTCTACCGGCAGGGTCCGACCCGGCCGCTGCGGCGCCCCCGGCAGGAATCGAACCTGCGACCGACAGATTAGAAGGCTGCTGCTCTATCCGCTGAGCTACGGGGGCCCTCGAGGCAAGCTTATCGAACCGCCGCCGTCGGCCTCGTCGGGGGCGCGGCCCGGCGCCCCGGTCAGCCCTCCGTCGGGATGTGCGGCTCAGGCGCGCCGCCGGCGGCCGTCGGGGCATCCGCCCCGTCGCGGGCGTCGCCCACGGCCGGCGAGTGGTCCGCGCCGCCCCGTCGTTCCACGGCGAGCCCGATGAGCGGGAACAGCAGCACCGACAGCATGCCCGCACCGACGAGCGCCGCCGCCACACCGGTCGACAGCGCGCCGTCGTCGACGCCGAGGCCGGTGACGGCGACGATGATCGGCAGGCCCGTGGCGCCGAGCAGGCCGATGGCGACGCGATCGCGTCGCGTCGCACCGGAGGGCGCAGCGAGGGTCGCGGGGATGCCCCGCACCACGAGCAGCAGCACGAGGAAGATCGGCAGCAGCGCGAGGGTCGCCGGCGAGGCGACGAGCGCCTCGAGGTCGAAGGTCACGCCCGTGAGGATGAAGAACACGGGCACCAGCAGGCCGTACCCGAGCGCCTCGAGCTTGCCCTCGATCGCCTCGACGTCGCGTTCGGGCGCACCGGCGAGCAGCAGGCGGAAGATGACGCCGGCGGCGAATGCACCGAGCAGCATGTCGAGGCCCAGCACCATGCTGAGGGCGATCAGCGCCACGAGGATCAGCACGACGAGCCGCACGGCGAACTGGCCGCTCGTGTGGAGCGTCGCGGTGATCACGGCGTGCAGACGGCGGCCCGCGCCGACTGCCGCGAGCCAGATCGCCCCGCCCGCGACCACGGCGAAGGCGATGAGGACCACCGTGGCGACGCCGGGATTCCGCCCGCTGAGGAACAGCGAGATCGCCAGCAGCGGGCCGAACTCGCCCACGGCGCCGATCGCGAGGACCGCGATGCCGAACGGCGTACGCAGGTGCCCGGCATCCCGCAGCACCGGCAGGAGCGTGCCGAGCGCCGTCGACGTGAGCGCGATGCCGATGAAGACGCCCGCGGCGCCGGGGGAGAGCAGCAGCCCGATCGCGACGCCGGCCGCGAGCGACACGAGCCAGCCGAGCGCGGCCCGGGTGAGCGGGCGTCCGCGGATCGCCCGGAAGTCGATCTCGTTGCCGGCGAGGAAGAAGAGCATCGCGAGCCCGAAGTCGCCGATCGCCTCGGTCAGCTCGCTCGGCTGGATCCAGCCCAGCACCGCCGGGCCCAGCAGCAGCCCGAGGACGATCTCGAACACGACGAGCGGGATCGCCGCCCAGCGGCCCGTGGCCCGCACGAGCAGCGGTGCGAAGACGGCGACGGCCGGGATGAGCACGAGCGTGCCGAGCGAGATGTCCATGGTCCCCCCAAGGCGGCCGCGACCGCGGCCTGACGCGATGCTAGTGCGCGGCGTCGCCGTCTCCGCCTGCCGCGGGACGTGTTGCGCCTCCGAAACATCCGCGCAGTATCGTCGACCCATGCGCGACCTCCAGGCCCAGATCATCGCCGAACTCAACGTCAGCCCCGAGATCGACCCCGCCGCCGAGGTGCGTCGACGCGTCGACTTCCTGAAGGAGTACCTCGTGGCCACGGGGGCCAAGGGACTCGTGCTCGGCATCAGCGGCGGGCAGGACTCCACGCTGGCGGGGCGACTCTGCTCACTCGCCGTCGCGGAGCTCGTCGCCGAGGGGCGGCCGACCCGGTTCGTCGCCGTCCGCCTGCCCTACGGGGTGCAGCGCGACGAGGCCGACGCGCAGCTCGCGCTCGGCTTCATCGACGCCCCCGAGACCGTGTCGTTCAACATCAAGGGCGGCGTCGACGGCCTCACGACCGACTTCGAGGCCGCGGTCGGCGCGCCGATCAGCGACTTCGGCAAGGGCAACGTGAAGGCGCGCCTCCGGATGGTCGCGCAGTACGGCCTCGCGGGGGAGGGGGCGCTGCTCGTCGTCGGCACCGACCACGCCGCCGAGGCCGTGACCGGCTTCTTCACGAAGTTCGGCGACGGCGGAGCCGACATCCTCCCGCTGACCGGCCTGACCAAGCGCCAGGGGCGCGACGTGCTCCAGCACCTCGGCGCCCCCGAGCAGCTCTACCTGAAGGTGCCGACCGCCGACCTCCTCGACCACGATCCCGGCCAGGCCGACGAGGCGAACCTCGGACTCGCCTACCGCGACATCGACGCGTTCCTCGAGGGCCGCGAGGTGGCCGACGAGGTGGCCGACGCGATCGAGCTGCGGTTCCTCCAGACGCGGCACAAGCGCACGGTGCCGGTCTCGCCGTTCGACGAGTGGTGGCTCGACGCCGACGGCGTCAGCTCGCCGAAGACGGCCTGGAGTCGCTGAGGTCGGCCGTCACGACGGGCGTCGGCGCGGTCCGCGTCGGCGGCTCCGACGAGCGCGCCGGCGGCTCGTAGGCGGCGGTGTCGCCGTACCGGTCGTGGTGCTGCTCGGCGACCCAGGTGTCCTGGGCCTCGACGAGGGCCGTCTCCGGCTCCTGGCGCTGCGTGCGCCAGCGGGCGAGGTCGTTCTGGAACTGCCGGCGCGTGCGCGACGGGTGGCGCTCCCAGTCCAGCATCCGGTCGCGGAACTCCGCCACGGCCGGGTCGAGCTGGTAGCCGAAGGTCGCCGAGGCGCGCTTCAGCTCGTGGAGCTGGTGCGCGGCCCAGTTCGCGGCGACGTCGGAGCCGCGGATCGGGAGGAGCCGCACGAGGATGTCGGCCTGGCCGACGGTGCGGTCGGCGAGCACCTGCTCCTGCGGGGTGAGCGAGTTCCAGACGGATGCCTCGGTCGCGGCATCCACCAGCGCGGCGATGGCCGCCGCCTTGGCCTCGCGGTCGCGCTGGGCGACCACCCGGCGGACCGCGCCGGACGCGATCCACGCGGAGAGCAGGCCGGCCGCCACGACGGCGAAGAACAGCACCACGGCTGCGAAGATGACGGGCCGCGCGGCCGCGGACGTGAGCCAGTCGATGAGGTCGTTCCACCACTCCATGCGCGTACGGTACCGCCGGCGGGGGCGGCGACCGGGTACCTCGCCCGGCGCGCCAACGGATCGGGGCCCGGCGACGTGTCGTCGACGGGCCCCGATCGGAGCGGATGGGTGAGCCGGCGCGGTGCGGCGACCCGGCGGGTCAGAGCCCGGTGCCGTGCACCGCGTAGGGCTCGATCGCCGAGATCTCGTCGGCGGTGAGCGGCTCGGCGTCGAGTGCGGCGACGTTCTGCTCGAGCTGGGCGACGCTCGAGGCGCCGATGAGCGCGCTCGTCACGAGCGGCTGGCGGAGCACCCACGACAGCGCGAGCTGCGCGAGCGTCTGCCCGCGGTCCGTCGCGATCGCGTCCAGCGCGCGAGCGCGCTCCAGGTACTGCTCGTCGATGCGGTCGGCCGTGAGGAACCGGCCCTGCGCTGCGCGCGAGTCGGCCGGCACGTCGCCGCCGAGGTAGCGGTCGGTCAGCAGGCCCTGAGCCAGGGGCGAGAACACGATGCTCGATGCGCCGACCTCGTCGAGGGCCTCGAACAGGCCGTCCTCGATGTGCCGGTCGAACATCGAGTAGCGCGGCTGGTGGATGGTCAGCGGCACGCCCTCGGCCGCCAGCGCCTCGGCCGCGCGTCGGGTCTGCTCGGGCGAGTAGTTCGAGATGCCCGCGTAGAGCGCCTTGCCCTGGCGCACGGCGTGCGCGAGCGCCCCCATCGTCTCCTCGATCGGCGTCTCGGGGTCGGGCCGGTGCGAGTAGAAGACGTCGACGTACTCGAGGCCGAGCCGCGACAGGCTCTGGTCGAGCGAGGAGAGCAGGTACTTGCGCGAGCCCCAGTCGCCGTAGGGGCCGTCCCACATGAAGTAGCCGGCCTTCGACGAGACGATGATCTCGTCCCGGTACGGCTTCAGGTCGCTCGCGATCAGGCGGCCGAAGTTCTCCTCGGCGCTGCCGGCGGGCGGGCCGTAGTTGTTCGCGAGGTCGAAGTGCGTGATGCCGAGGTCGAACGCGCGGCGGACGATCGCACGCTGGGTCTCGAGCGGGCGGTCGTGGCCGAAGTTGTGCCACAGGCCGAGCGAGAGTGCGGGGAGCTTCAGGCCGCTGCGGCCCACTCGTCGGTAGTCCATGGCGTCGTAGCGGTCGGAGGCGGCGAGATAGGTCATGCGGGTTAGCCTAGGACGATGGAGACATTCGTTCTGGCCGGCGGTTGCTTCTGGTGCCTCGACGCGGTGTACCGCACCCTGCGCGGCGTGGAGGACGTGGTCTCGGGCTACACGGGCGGCACGACGCCGAACCCGTCCTACGAGCTCGTGTGCACCGGATCGACGGGCCACGCCGAGGCCGTGAAGGTCGTGTTCGACCCGGCGGTGCTGCCCCGCGAGGTCGTGCTCGACGTCTTCTTCACGCTCCACGACCCGCGGCAGCTGAACCGCCAGGGCGAGGACGTCGGCACCCAGTACCGTTCGGCGATGTTCCCCTCCGATGACGCGCAGCGCGAGCTGTTCGAGGAGGCCCGCGAGCGCGCGGCCGACTGGTGGGACGGCGAGATCCTCACGACGATCGAGCCCCTCGGCGCGTTCTTCGACGCCGAGGAGTACCACCAGGACTTCTTCGCCAAGAACCCGGGCCAGGGCTACTGCCTCGCCGTCGCGGTGCCGAAGGTGAACAAGATCCGGCGTTCGTACGCCGAGTACGTGGTCGCCTGACCGCTCCTCGCTGGCCGCTCCTCGCCGACCGCTCCTCCCCACCGGGTCGGCTTCGGCCGGCACCCCACGGTTCCGCGACGGCCGCGGTCGGATGCCCCGCTCCACGTGGAGGCTCGGAGCACGCGGCATCCGGGGCGACCTCCGGCACGAGCGCTCCGGATGCCGCGAGCCGCCATCCCGGGCGGCGCCGACCGGAGGAGTATCCGATGAGCGACCTCATCACCATCACCGGCATCGTGGGCGGAGACCCGCGGCCGTTCACGACGAGCCAGGGGCTCGTCATCACCACGTTCCGGCTCGCCTCGACGCGCCGCTACTTCGACCGCGCGTCGGGGTCGTGGGAGAACGGCGAGACGAACTGGTACACCGTCTCGACGTTCCGCACGCTCGCCGACAACGTGGCGGCGTCGATCCGCCGCGGCCAGCACGTCGTCGTCCACGGGCGACTCAAGCTCCGCGCCTGGCAGGCGGGGAGAAGAGCGGCACGGCCGTCGAGATCGAGGCCGAGGCCGTCGGCCACGACCTGTCCTGGGGCATCACGACGCTGCGCCGCGTCGAGCCGGCTGCGCGTCCCGCGGCGGCCGACGCGTCCGCCGACGTCGAGGGCGACGAGGGCAGCGAGGGTATCGGTGGAGTCGGCGGCGACAGCCCCACGGACCGGGCGGATGACTCGGCCGGAGGCTCGGACGACGCCGATCTCCTCGCGGCCGCATCCCTGCTCGACGAGCCGCACGACGGCGAGGAGCCCTTCGACGACGAGGAGGCGGAGCCCGAGTTCGGGGCGTTCGCCCTCGCCGGCGCGGATCGCTGAGAAGCCGCCGCATGCCGTCCGCCCGGCCGGAGCCCACCGCATAGACTCGGCTCCGGGCGGACGGCTCCGCCGAAAGGGGATCCATGCGTCGGCGGCTCGGCACCACCGCGATCCCGGCGAGCGCCGGGATCGCGTTCCTGATCGTCCTCGCCCTGGCCGGGTGCACGGGCGGGTCGGCCGCACCGACGCCGACCCCCACCGATGCGGCGGGCGATCGGCCCACGCCGTCGAGCTCCACCGCACCCGTTGACGTGCCGATGCCGACCCTGGCACCCGACCTGTCGGCGACCGAGAACCTCCCCTACTTCGACTACGTGAACGCCGGGGTGGTCGCGGCGAACGCCGGGGCGAACGGGCGGGCCTTCATCGACGCGCTCGTGGCCGGCGGCTTCGACAAGGCGAAGATGCAGGTCACGAGCGACACCACCACCCTGGACACGCCTGCCGACTCGATCCAGTTCTCGGTCGAGTTCCAGGGCGAGTGCCTCGTCGGCCAGTACGGGCCGGCGTCCGGCGGGTACCACGGCGCCGTGCGTCCGCTGCTCGGAACCGGTCGCTGCCTGGTCGGGCAGACCGTCCCCATAGACTGGTAGGGACATGGCAGATTACATCTACTCGATGGTTCGCGCCCGCAAGGCGGTCGGCGACAAGGTGATCCTCGACGACGTCACGATGGCGTTCCTCCCCGGCGCGAAGATCGGCGTCGTCGGTCCGAACGGCGCGGGCAAGTCGACGATCCTCAAGATCATGGCGGGCCTCGACCAGCCGTCCAACGGCGAGGCTCGGCTCACGCCGGGCTACTCGGTCGGGATCCTCATGCAGGAGCCCGTGCTCGACGAGTCGAAGACCGTGCTCGAGAACGTCCAGGAGGGCGTCGGCGAGATCAAGGGCAAGATCGACCGGTTCAACGAGATCTCGGCCGCGATGGCCGACCCCGACGCCGACTTCGACACGCTGCTCGCCGAGATGGGCAAGCTGCAGGAGGACATCGACGCCGCCGACGCGTGGGACCTCGACTCCCAGCTCGAGCAGGCGATGGACGCCCTGCGGTGCCCGCCGAGCGACACCATCGTGTCGGTGCTCTCGGGCGGTGAGAAGCGACGCGTCGCCCTCTGCAAGCTCCTGCTGCAGAAGCCCGACCTGCTCCTCCTCGACGAGCCCACGAACCACCTCGACGCCGAGAGCGTGCTCTGGCTCGAGCAGCACCTGGCGAAGTACCCCGGTGCCGTGCTCGCCGTCACGCACGACAGGTACTTCCTCGACCACGTCGCGGAGTGGATCTGCGAGGTCGACCGGGGCCGTCTCTATCCCTACGAGGGCAACTACTCCACCTACCTCGAGAAGAAGGCCGAGCGCCTCGAGGTCCAGGGCAAGAAGGACCAGAAGCTCCAGAAGCGACTGAAGGACGAGCTCGAGTGGGTCCGCTCGAACGCCAAGGGCCGTCAGGCGAAGTCGAAGGCCCGTCTCGCCCGCTACGAGGAGATGGCAGCCGAGGCCGACCGCACGCGGAAGCTCGACTTCGAGGAGATCCAGATCCCGCCGGGCCCGCGCCTGGGCGACGTCGTGCTCGAGGTCAAGAACCTCGAGAAGGGCTTCGGCGACCGCAAGCTCATCGACAAGCTCTCGTTCTCGCTGCCCCGCAACGGCATCGTCGGCATCATCGGCCCGAACGGCGTCGGCAAGTCGACGCTGTTCAAGACGATCGTCGGCTTCGAGCCGGTCGACGCGGGCACCGTGAAGGTCGGCGAGACCGTGAAGATCTCGTACGTCGACCAGTCGCGCACCGGCATCGACCCGAACAAGAACCTGTGGGAGGTCGTGTCCGACGGGCTCGACTACATCCAGGTCGGCAAGACCGAGGTGCCGAGCCGCGCCTACGTCTCCACGTTCGGCTTCAAGGGCCCCGACCAGCAGAAGAAGGCCGGCGTGCTCTCGGGCGGTGAGCGCAACCGGCTCAACCTCGCGCTCACGCTCAAGCAGGGCGGCAACCTCCTGCTCCTCGACGAGCCCACGAACGACCTCGACGTCGAGACGCTGTCGAGCCTCGAGAACGCGCTGCTCGAGTTCCCCGGCTGCGCCGTCGTGATCACCCACGACCGGTGGTTCCTCGACCGCATCGCGACGCACATCCTCGCGTACGAGGGCACCGACGAGAGCCCGGCCGACTGGTACTGGTTCGAGGGCAACTTCGAGGCGTACGAGGCGAACAAGGTCGACCGGCTCGGCGCCGATGCGGCGAAGCCGCACCGGTCGACCTACCGCAAGCTCACCCGCGACTGACCCCATGCGCCTGCACGTGCCGATCCCGCTCCGCTGGGGCGACCTCGACGCGTACGGGCACGTGAACAACGCCCGGATGCTGAGCCTCCTCGAGGAGGCTCGCATCCAGGCGTTCTGGGTGTCGGACGACACCTCCGAGCACGCCGCCGGTGCGACGACCGCCGTGATCGACGCGAGCCCCGGCACGTCGACGTTCACGCTGATCGCCCGGCAGGAGGTCGAGTACCTCGCGCCGATCCCGTACAGTCGGCTGCCGCTCGACGTCGAGCTCTGGATCGGCCGGATGGGCGGCGCGAGCCTCGACGTCTGCTACGAGGTCTACTCGGCCGAGGGGGCGGAGCCCCGGGTGCTGCACACGCGAGCGGCGACGACGATCGTGCTCGTCGAGGCGGCCTCCGGCCGCCCACGGCGGATCACGCCGCACGAGCGCAGCGCGTGGGAGCCGTACCTGGCCGACCCGATCGAGTTCCGCCACCGCTGAGCGCCCGCAACCCCTCGCGCCCCGGGCCCGGCCCGGCCGGTGGTCGGTCGGTCAGCCGGTCGGCCGGCTCAGTCCAGCGGTTCGTCGCTGAACGACCCCTCCCACACCGCGCGGGAGCCGGCCTCGCCGATCTGGATGAGGTTCCACGTCGCCCCGGCGCCGACGACGACCGCCGCGACCGTCAGGACCGCACTCGCGGCGATCACCGCGCCCCGGCCGACCGTCCGGCCCCGGCGGCGGGACACCAGCTCCACGATCGCCCAGGCCGCGAGCGCGACGCCGACGACGGCGAGGCCGATCGCCCACGGCATGAGCCCCTGGCCCTTGGTGGTGTGGTCCTGGATGAGCGGGGTGGCGGGCACGCGGGCCTGGAGCCATTCGCCTGCCGACACCGTCAGCTGCACGAGCGGCACCAGGGCGATCGCGGCGAGCGAGACCGGGATCCAGAGCACGCGGCGCGCCGCCGGCCACGCCCCGACGACGACGAGCATGACGGAGACGAGCGGGATCGCGACGATGGTCGCGTGCACGACGAGCACGTGCAGCGGGAGCCCGGCGAACTCGTAGTCCATGGGTCAGGCTCCGGCGACGATGCGGTCGCCGTCGACCTTGACGGCGATCGAGGGGAGCGGCTTCAGCGCGGGTCCGTTGAGTACCTCGCCGGTGGCCGCGTCGAATTTCGAGCCGTGGCACGGGCAGTCGAACTCCGCGCCCTTCGGGGCGACGACGCAGCCCTGGTGGGTGCAGATGGCGCTGAAGGCCACGACCTGGCCGGCGGTCGGCTGCGCGAGCAGCGCGTCCTGCCCGTCGATCGTGACGCTGATGCTGCCGCCGACGGGGACGTCGGCGAGTGCGGCGATCTCGATTCCGGTCGCGGGCGAGGAGGCGTCCCCGGACGGGGCCGAGGTGTCGGGTGACGGGTCGGTCGAGGCATCCGCACCGTCGTCGGGCGACGGACTCGACCCGGCGGGATCGTCGGCCGCACAGCCGGCGAGCAGCAGGGCGCCGCCGACCGCTCCCGTTCCGCCGATGGTCAGGATCGTGCGCCGCGTGAGTTCCGTGGCTTCCGTCATCGTCGACCGCCTCTCGTCGGACCGCGCCCGCCGCGGTGCCCCGGTGCCCATTCTGGAGCATCGGCCGGTGCGGCTCGCCGATGCACAGGATTCATTCAGACGAATGCTTCGGGGTCGGGGAGGCGGATCATCCCCTCCTGCGCGACGCTCGCGACGAGCGTGCCGTCGGGCGTGTAGATGCGCCCGAGCGAGAGCCCGCGACCGCCGCCCGCGGAGGGCGACTCCTGGGTGAACAGCACCCACTCGTCGGCCCTCGCGTCGCGGTGCCACCACATGGCGTGGTCGAGGCTCGCGATCTTCAGGCCGGGGGTCGCCCACGCGACGCCGTGCGCGCGCAGGATCGGCTCGAGGATCGAGTAGTCGCTGGCGTAGGCGAGGGCCGCGCGGTGCAGCTTCGGGTCGTCGGGCAGGCGCCCGACGGCGCGCATCCACACGGCCTGCCGCGGCACCCGCTCGCCGTCGACGCGGAGGTAGATCGGCGACGGCACGTGCCGCACGTCGAAGGCGCGCTCATTCGACCAGTGGCGCGCCACGTCGTGGTCGATACGGCCGAGCACCTCGGCCGCCGTCGGCAGGTCGTCGGGCCCGGGCAGGTCGGTCGGCATCTCGACCTGGTGGTGCACGCCGTCGTCGACGGTCTGGAACGAGGCGATGAGCGAGAGGATCGGCTGGCCGTGCTGGAACGCCTGCGTGCGGCGCGTCGAGAACGACCGCCCGTCGTGGATCCGGTCGACGGCGAACGTGATCGGATGGTTCACGTCACCGGGCCGCAGGAAGTACCCGTGCATCGAGTGCAGCGCGCGGTCGTCCTCGACCGTGCGGGTCGCGGCGACCAGCGACTGCGCCAGCACCTGCCCGCCGAACACGCGTCCGCGGGGCATCCACTGCGACGGACCGGTGAAGATGTCCTCCGAGGTCCGCGCCCCCGTGTCGGTGAGTTCCAGCGTGCTCAACAGGCCTTCGAGCGGGCTCGTCATCCGTTCCTCCGTTCGCGGCAGCGCGTCGCCGCGCCGGAGAAGCGGCCTCCAGCGGAGGCACAGGCGCTCCGTTGGTAGTTTAGACAGGCGATGGTCGAGCACTTCACCCTCGCCGACGGCCTCTCGCTCGGCGACCTCCATACCTACCTGCAGCGCGCGGGGCGCGTCGACGACGGTTCCGTGCGGCTGATCGCCGGCAACGGCATCCTCGCGGTGTACACCGCGATCCTGTATCCGCGCGGCATCCTCGACGAGACGCCGACGGTGCTGGGGCTGCGCACCTTCGCCCTCACCGACACCGAGGACTTCGACTCGGTCGTGCCGATGCGCTCGCTCGTCGACCGCATCGTGCGCGCGCGGGCGGAGCTCGCGGAGCGCCCCGAGGGCTCCGAGGCGGGGCCGGTGCGGATGTCCCGCCCGCACGAGGTGAGCACCGTCACGTGGGCCGGCATCTCGCCGCCGCGCGGCGGCTGGCGCGCGCTCGGGCAGACCGACGCGCTCACGCTGGAGACGGCCGCCCGCGCCGGCATCGAGGAGGTCGCCGAGGCGATCCCGGCGGGCACGGGCGAGCAGCTGGTGCAGCGGGTGAGGTCGGAGGTCTGGGGCCGCGAGATCGCCGGGCTCGAGTACGTGCCCGCGGGCGCCGCGTTCGCCGCCGTCAGCCTCGGCTTCCTCGGCGACGACCCGATCGGCGTCTTCGAGACCGGTCCCTGGACACGGCTCAGCTCACGCCGCGGCCACGTGCTGGTCCGCCGTCGGGCGTGGAGCCTCAAGGCCTGAGGCTCGCCGAGGCATCCGCCCGAGGCATCCAGCCCGGGGCATCCGCCCGAACCCGTTGTGCGAGCCGGGTGTGCGGGGCCGTTTCTCGACGCATCCGCCCCGTCGACGCGTGCCGGGCGCGGCCGCACGTGCGGCCGCGCCCGGCACGCAGGTCACCCGCGCGCGATCGCCCGCCCCGCCGTCCGGCCGGTGAAGAGGCAGCCGCCGAGGAAGGTGCCCTCGAGGGCCCGGTAGCCGTGCACGCCGCCGCCGCCGAAGCCCGCGGCTTCCCCGACCGCGTAGAGGCCGGGCACGGGCGCGCCGTCGCTGCCGAGTGCGCGTGCGTCGAGGTCGGTCTGGATGCCGCCGAGCGTCTTGCGGGTCAGGATGTGCAGCTTCACCGCGATGAGCGGGCCGGCGCCGGGGTCGAGGATGCGGTGCGGCGTCGCGACGCGGATCAGCTTGTCGCCGCGGTACCGGCGCGCCGAGCGGATCGCGGCGAGCTGCAGGTCCTTCGAGAACTCGTTGTCGAGCTCCCGGTCGCGGGCGAGGATCTCGCGCTCGACGGCCTCGGTGTCGAGCGGGGCGTCGCCCGAGAGGTCGCGCATGCCCTCGAGCAGCTCCGGGAGGGTGTCGGCCACGACGAAGTCCACCCCGTGCTGCTTGAACGCCTCGACCGGCCCGGGCGCGCCCGACTTCACGCGCTGGGCGAGGAGCTTCAGGTCCTTCCCGGTGAGGTCGGGGTTCTGTTCGCTGCCCGAGAGCGCGAACTCCTTCTCGATGATCTTCTGGGTGAGCACGAACCACGAGTGGCCGTAGCCGGTGTGCGAGAGGTGCTCGAGCGTGCCGAGCGTGTCGAACCCGGGGAACAGCGGCACCGGCAGGCGCTTGCCGGTGGCGTCGAACCAGAGCGACGACGGGCCGGGCAGGATGCGGATGCCGTGCGAGGGCCAGATCGGGTCCCAGTTCGTGATGCCCTCGGTGTAGTGCCACATCCGGTCGGAGTTCACGAGACGGGCGCCCGCCTGCTCGGCGATCGGCAGCATGCGCCCGTCGACGTGCGCGGGCACGCCCGAGAGCATCTCGGCGGGCGGGGTGCCGAGCCGCTCGGGCCAGAACTTGCGCACGAGCTCCTGGTTGCCGCCGATGCCGCCGGAGGCGACGACGACCGCCGGGGCGCGCACCTCGAACTCGCCGACGGCGTCGCGGTTGCTCGCCTCGCCGCGGGCGGCGTCGTCGTCGGCGAGGACCGTGCCGCGCACGCCGACGACGGCGCCGTCCTCCACGATGAGCTCGTCGACGCGGTGGCGGTGCCGCAGGTCGACGAGCCCGGCGGCCGCCCCCGCCCGCACGCGGGCGACGAACGGCGCCAGCACGCCCGGACCCGTGCCCCACGTGATGTGGAACCTGGGCACCGAGTTGCCGTGCCCGACCGGGGCGCCCGCCCCGCGCTCGGCCCAGCCGACGACCGGGAAGAAGCTCACGCCCTTCTCGCGGAGCCAGGCGCGCTTCTCGCCGGCGGCGAACTCGAGGTACGCCTCGGCCCACTTGCGGCCCCACTCGTCCTCGTCGTCGCGGTCGAACCCGGCGGTGCCGGCCCAGTCCTGGCGGGCGAGGTCGATCGAGTCCTTCACGCCCATGCGGCGCTGCTCGGGCGAGTCGATGAGGAACAGGCCGCCGAACGACCAGTGCGCCTGGCCGCCGAGGCTCGCCGCCGGCTCCTGCTCGACGATCACGACGTGCTTGCCGGCGTCGACCAGCTCGGACGCGGCGACGAGGCCGGCGAGGCCGGCGCCGACGATGATCGCGTCGGGGGTGCGGTCGGGGGAGGGTGCTGCCACTTGGGGACTCCTTCGTCGTGGGGCAGGGGTGGGGGAATGCGGCCGGTCGGCCGGCGGTGCCGGCGGGTCAGTCCTCGAAGGTGTTCACCATCGCGAACGCGGCGCGCTGCAGGTAGTCCCACAGCGTCTCCTCGGCGAGCGGGGGAGCTCGAGCGAGTCGACCGCGCGGCGCATGTGGGCGAGCCACCGGTCGCGGGCGTCCGGGTTGACCTTGAACGGCTGGTGGCGCAGGCGCAGGCGGGGGTGACCGCGTTCCGCGCTGTACGTGCCGGGGCCGCCCCAGTACTGCTCGAGGAAGAGCTGCAGGCGCCGCTTCGCGGGCCCGAGGTCCTCCTCGGGGTACATGGGCTTCAGCACCGGGTCGTCGGCGACGCCCCGGTAGAACTCGTCGACGAGCCGTTCGAAGGTCGCGCTGCCGCCGACCTGCTCGTAGAAGGACGCGCCGAGCGCGGCGCCGTGCTCGCTGCCGCGCAACGGCACGGCCGCGGGCGGCACGGCGGACGTCCGCGATGCGTCGGATGCGTCGGGCCGGGCGGATGCCTCGGTCGGGTGCGACTCGGTCACGGGGTGCCTCCGGTCGGGGGAGTCTGGGGCGGCGTGCGCGGCGCCTTCGGTGCCTTCGGGTTCTTCGGCGCGCGCTTCGCGCCCGGAGCGGTCGGGATGCCCGGCTCGCCGTTCGCCATGACGGCGTTCGGGGCCGTCTTCGGCGGGCGCGAGCCCTTCACGCGGGTGGCGCCGTCGAAGCCGCTGAGGACCACGGCGTTGAGGCTCGGCAGCTGCACGTCCATGGCGTCGAGCGAGCGCTTGAGCCGCATCCGCAGCTCGCGGGCGATGTCGTCCTTCGCGGACGTGCGCACCTTCATGACGATGCGGGTGACCATCGCCTCGGCGGAGATCGACTCGAGGCCCCAGATCTCGGGCTTCTCGAGCACCCGGGAGCGCCACTTCGACGACTGCGCCAGCTCGGTGGCCGTGCGCAGCATCTCCGCCTCGACGGCGTCGATGTCGGCGTCGTACGGCACGGCGAGGTCGATGATGACCCGCGACCAGCCCTGCGACATGTTGCCGACGCGGAGGATCTCGCCGTTCCGCACGAACCACAGGGTGCCGTTCACGTCGCGCACCGTCGTGATGCGGATCCGCACCTCCTCGACGATGCCGGTCGCGGGGCCGAGGTCGACGACGTCGCCGACGCCGAGCTGGTCCTCGACGACCATGAAGATGCCGTTGAGCGAGTCCTTGACGATGTTCTGCGCTCCGAAGCCGAGGCCCGCGCCGATCGCGGCCGACAGCAGCGCGAACGAGCCGAGGATCTCCGCGTTGATCGTCGCGACGATCATGAGCGTGACGACGATGAACAACGTCACGTTCACGATGTTCGACAGCACCGAGCCGAGCGTCCTGGTGCGCTGCACGACGCGCACGGCGGCGAGCGGCGACGCCTGGAGGGCCTGCGTGTCGGTGACGTCCTGCTTGCGCTTGACGCCAGAGACGACGCGGGTGACGACCCGGTCGATGACGAAGTGCAGGATCCAGCGGATCAGCAGGGCGACGCCGATGATCACGAGGATCGAGACGGTCTTGCCGAGGAAGACGCCCCAGTTCTCGGCCCACCACCCGGCGAGCCCGGTCCAGAACCCCGCGTCGAGCGGGGTCTCCTCTGCTGGCACGTGCATGGTCGGAGAGTCTAGTTCGCGGCGGCTGGGAGCTCGGTCGGACCCGTCGTCGCGGAGGCGTCGACGGCGCGCGCCGCGAGCGCACGCTCGAGGTCGGCGAGCTGCTCCGACACGAGGCGGTGCAGCGGCGCCGGCTCGGGGTTCGCCTCGAGCCAGGCGCGGGTCAGCGTGGCGAGCTCCGGGTCGACGAGCGCGGCCGGGTAGAGCCGGCGCACGACGATGGAGGCCATGGTGAAGCTCCGCTCCGACCAGGTGCGCTGGAGCAGCGAGAAGTAGCGGCGCACGTTCGACCGCAGCAGCGATGCGGGCTTCGCGCGCTGCCAGCCCTCGGCGATCGCCCGCGCCAGGTCGTTCGACAGCGTGCCGTCGGTGGCGACCCGCTCCCACGCCGCATCCTTCACGGCCTGGTCGGGGCGGGCGGCCCGCGCCGTCTCGGCGAGCTGGCGACCCTTGGCCGTCTCGTCGAGGGCGAGCGCCGCGTCGATCTCGGCGTCGTCGGCGGCGCCGAGCGCGGCGCGGGCGATGACGATCTCCCACCGCAGGTCGAGGTCGACCTCGAGGCCGTCGAAGGCGATCGACCCGTCGGCGAGCGAGGCGAGCACGTGGGCGTGCGCCGTCGTCGCCGCGAGGCGCGTGAACGCCTTCGTGAACTGCAGCTGCGCGTCGGAACCGGCGTCGGCGAGTTGCGCCTGCGCCCACACCGCGTCGCCGGCCTCCGCGGCGAGCCGGTCCTTCCGGCCCTCGTCGACGTAGCGCCCGAGCGCGAACTCGAGCCGGGTGAGGGCGAGCGATCGCGCCGCGGATTGGGTCTCGCGGCCGACCGAGCCGAGCACGAGCCGCACGAAGTCGCGGGCGGGGAGCTCGGCGTCGCGCACCGCGTCCCACGCCGAGCCGAGCACGACGGCCCGGGCGACCGGGTCGGCGATGTCCGCGAGGTGGTCGACGGCGGTGCGGAACGACCGCTCGTCGAGGCGCACCTTCGCGTAGGTGAGGTCGTCGTCGTTGACGAGGAGCAGGTCGGGGGCGGTGAGCCCGACGAGGTCGGGCACGGGCGTGGACGGCCCGTCGACGTCGAGCTCGATGCGCTCGGTCCGCACGAGGGCGTCGCCGTCGCGCCGGTAGCAGCCGATCGCGAGCCGGTGCGGTCGCAGGGTCGGATGCGTCGCCGCGGCGGTCTGCTCGACCGTCGCGGACGTGATCGTGCCCGAGCCGGTCCCAGTGGACACCGTCGTCTCGACCACCGCACGCAGGGTGTTGACGCCCGCGGTCTCGAGCCACAGCTCGCTCCAGCGGGTGAGGTCGCGGCCGCCGGCCGCCTCGAGCTCGTCGAGGAGGTCGCGCAGCGTCGCGTTGCCGCCCGCGTGGCGGGCCAGGTACGCGCCCACGCCGCGCTGGAACGCGTCGAGCCCCACCCATGCGACGAGCTGCTTCAGCACCGAGGCGCCCTTGTCGTAGGTGATGGCGTCGAAGTTCACCTCGACGTCGCCGAGGTCGTCGATGTCGGCGACGATCGGATGCGTCGAGGGGAGCTGGTCCTGCTCGGCGGCGTGCGTCTTCTCGTCGCTCGCGAACGTCGCCCAGACGCCCGTGAACTCGGTGACCTGCGACGTCGCGAGGGTCGACGCCCACGTCGCGAACGACTCGTTCAGCCAGAGGTCGTTCCACCATTGCATCGTCACGGCGTTGCCGAACCACATGTGGCTGAGCTCGTGCAGCACGACGATCGCCCGCTGCTCGCGGCGCGCGTCGGACACGCGCGACCGGAACAGGTAGCCCTCGTTGAACGTGACGGCGCCGACGTTCTCCATGGCGCCCCAGTTGTACTCGGGCACGAACACCTGGTCGTACTTGCCGAACGGGTACGGCACGCCGAACGCCCGCTCGTAGAACGCGAGCCCGGCCTGCACGGTGCCGAACATCATCTCGGGGTCGGCGTACTGCGCGAGCGATGCGCGCGTGAAGAGGCCGAGCGGCACGTCCCGGCCGTCGACGCTCCGGGCGCTGCCGCGCCACGACGCGTACGGCCCGGCGATGATCGCGACGATGTAGCTGGAGATGACCGGCCCGGTCTCGAAGGACCAGACGGCGGCGGATGCCTCGGCCGGTACCGGTCCCGGTGCGGGCGTCGGCGCGTTGGTCAGCACGGTCCAGTGCGCGGGCGCGGTGATCGTGAACCGCACGCCGGCCTTGAGGTCGGGCTGGTCGAACACGGCGTACACGCGGTTCGCCTCGGCGACGGCGAACTCCGTGTAGAGGTACGCCTCGCCGTCGACCGGGTCGACGAAGCGGTGCAGCCCCTCGCCGGAGTTCGTGTAGGCGTTCGTGGCGACGACGCGCAGCTCGTTCTCGGCGGCGAGGCCGTCGAGCACGATGCGGAACCCGTCGGAGGCCACGGCCGGATCCAGCACCCGTCCGTTGAGCACGAGCTCGTGCACCGCCGCCGTCGTCGCCTCGATGAAGGTCGAGGCACCGGGCGTCGCGCGGAACCGCACGACGGTCTCGGAGCGGAACACCTCGTCGCCGGTGAGGTCGAGCACGACCTCGTACGCGGCGTCGGACACGACCGAGGCGCGCGCCTCGGCCTCGGTGCGGGTGAGGGCCGGCCGTGGCATCCGGGCTACTCCGCCGTGCCCTGCGCGTCCCGCGCCTGCGCGGCGAGCGCCCGCTCGACGCCGGCGACGTTCTCGACGATCAGGCGGCGCAGTGCCGGCGACGCGTCGGCGTGCGACTCGAGCCAGGCGTGGCTCGCGTCGACGAGGTCGCGGTTCGCGAGCGGCGACGGGTAGAGCAGCTCGACGAGCTTCTCGGCGATCGCGTAGCTGCGCTCCTCCCAGACCCGCTCGAGCATGTCGAAGTACGGGCCGACGAAGGGGGCGAGCAGCGACGTGTCGTCGGCGCGGAGGAAGCCGGCCGCCGTCGTGCGCACGACCGAGTTCGTCGCGGTGTCGACGTCGAGCAGCGACGACCAGGCGCGCGCCTTGCCGTCGGCGGTCGGGATCGCGGCACGCGCGTGCGCCGCCGACTCCTGGCCGGTCGCGGTCTGGTCGGTCGCGAGGCGCGCGTCGATCTCGGCGTCGCCCGCGCGACCCGCGGCCACGAGCGCGTACAGCAGCTCCCAGCCGAGGTCGGTGTCGACCTCGAGGCCCTCGAGCGTCACCGAGCCGTCGAGGAGGCCGGCGATGCGGTCGGCCTTCGTGCCGGCCTCGGCGAGGGCGGCAGCCGCCTTGGCGAACTGGAACTGCGCGTCGCCGCCGGCCTCGGCCTGCTCGGCGAGCGCCCAGAAGCCGTCGGCGAGGCGGGCACGGGCCGCGGTGCGCTTCCCCGGTACGACGTACGAGCTCGCGGAGAGGATCGCGTTCGCGATGATGATGCGCAGCGTCGTCGACTCGGTCTCGCTCGCGACGTTGCCGAGCACGAGGTCGAGGTAGTCGCTCGCGGCGGTCTCGCCGTCGCGGGTCGCGTCCCACACGCTGCTCCACACGAGCGCGCGTGCCAGCGGGTCGCTGATCGCCGACAGGTTCGCGAGGGCGAAGCGGTGGGATGCCTCGTCGAGGCGGATCTTCGCGTAGGCGAGGTCGTCGTCGTTGAGCAGGACCAGGTCGGGGCGGGCGAGGCCGACGAGCTCCGCGACCTCGGTGCGCTCGCCTGCGACGTCGAGCTCGACGCGGTGCTCGCGCACGAGCGCGCCGTCGACGAGGTTGTAGAAGCCGATCGCGAGGCGGTGCGGGCGGATCGTCGGGTGCTCCGCCACGGCCGACTGGAGCACGGCGAACGACGTGATCGTGCCCGCCTCCTGCCCGTCGAGCCCCGTCGAGACCTCGAGCTCGGGGCGCAGCGTGTTCACGCCGGCCGTCTCGAGCCACACCTGCGACCACTCCGAGAGCTCGCGGCCGCTCGCGACCTCGAGCTCGGCGAGCAGGTCGGCGAGGGTCGTGTTGCCCCAGGCGTGCTTCTTGAAGTACGCCGACACGCCCGCGAAGAACGCGTCGATGCCGACCCACGCGACGAGCTGCTTCAGCACCGAGCCGCCCTTGGCGTACGTGATGCCGTCGAAGTTCACCATGACGTCCTCGAGGTCGTTGATGACCGCGGAGATCGGGTGCGTCGAGGGGAGCTGGTCCTGGCGGTACGCCCAGCTCTTCTCCATCGAGTTGAACGTGGTCCAGGCGTGCACCCATTCGGTGGCCTCGGCCGTGGCGATGGTCGACGCCCACTCGGCGAACGACTCGTTCAGCCAGAGGTCGTTCCACCACTTCATGGTGACGAGGTCGCCGAACCACATGTGCGCGAGCTCGTGCAGGATCGTGACGACGCGGCGCTCCTTGATCGCGTCGGTCACCTTGGAGCGGAACACGTACACCTCGGTGAAGGTGACCGCGCCCGCGTTCTCCATCGCGCCCGCGTTGTACTCGGGCACGAAGAGCTGGTCGTACTTGTCGAACGGATACGGCACGTCGAACTTGTCCTCGAAGTACGCGAAGCCCTGCTTCGTCTTCTCGAAGATGTAGTCGGCGTCGAGGTACTCGGTGAGGCTCTTGCGGCTGAACACCCCGAGCGGGATGGTGCGGCCGTCGCTCGAGGTGAGCTCGTCGCGCACGACGTCGTACGGGCCGGCGATGAGCGCGGTGATGTAGCTCGAGATGCGCGGGGTGGCCCCGAACGCCCAGGTCGCGACCTCGGCACCGTCGGCGTCGGCGCCGGCCGGGGTCGGCTCCGGCGTCGGCTGGTTCGACACGACCTGCCAGTGCGCGGGCGCCGTCACCGTGAAGCGGAACGCCGCCTTCAGGTCGGGCTGCTCGAACACGGCGAACATGCGGCGCGAGTCGGGCACCTCGAACTGGGTGTAGAGGTACACCTCGCCGTCGGCGGGGTCGACGAAGCGATGCAGGCCCTCGCCGGTGCGCATGTAGCGGCCGTCGGCGACGACGACGAGCTCGTTCTCCTCGGCGAGGCCGGGCAGCTGGATGCGCACGCCGTCGCTCACCTCGGCCGGGTCGAGCGCGACGCCGTTCAGGGTGACCGAGTGCACGGCCGCGGTGATCGCGTCGATGAACGTCGCAGCACCCGCCTCGGCGGCGGCGAACCGCACGGTCGTGGTCGAGCGGAACACGTCGGGCCCGGTCGTCACGTCGAGCACGACGTCGTAGTCGTGGACGGTGACGAGGGCCGCGCGCTCGGCGGCTTCGATGCGGGTGAGGTTCTCTCCGGGCACGTGGACTCCAGTCGATTCGAGCGGATGCGGCGTCGCCGGCTTCTGGCCGGGCGCACCGCGAACCAGCCTAGGCGAGGGGCCGCGCCCGGGGCATCCGTCGCGTCCCTAGACTTGCTCCCATGCGCATCCACATCGCGACCGACCACGCCGGCCTCGAGTTCTCCCGGACCCTCGTCGACCACCTGACGAACGGCGGCCACGAGGTCGTCGACCACGGGCCGACCGGGTACGACCCGCTCGACGACTACCCGGCCTTCTGCATCAACGCGGCGCTCGCGGTCGCCCGCGACCAGGCGGCCGGCACGCAGGCCCTGGGCATCGTCTTCGGCGGCTCGGGCAACGGCGAGCAGATCGCCGCGAACAAGGTCGACGGCATCCGCGCCGCGCTCGTGTGGAGCATGGACACCGCGATCCTCGCCCGCCAGCACAACGACGCGAACGTCATCTCGATCGGCGCCCGCCAGCACACCGTCGAGGAGGCGATCCGCTACATCGACGCGTTCATCGCCGAGCCGTTCTCGGGCGACGAGCGGCACGTGCGCCGCATCGCGCAGCTCGCCGAGTGGGAGCGCACCGGCGACATCGCCGGCAAGGGCGTCGACGTCGAGGCCTGACCCGTGCCCGAGGGTCACTCCGTCCACCGCATCACCCGGCAGTTCGACCGCAACTACGTCGGGCACGTCGTGCGCGCCTCCAGCCCGCAGGGCCGGTTCGCCGCGGGTGCGGCCGAGCTCGACGGGCGGCGGATGCTCGACGCCCGCGCCGTGGGCAAGCAGATGTTCCTCGAGTTCGACGGCGACGTGTGGCTCCGGGTGCACCTCGGCATGTACGGGGCATGGGACTTCGCCGGGGAGATCCTCATGGACGCGACGATCGCGTCCGCCAACGGGCGCATGGGGCAGACGAACCAGCGCGGCACGGTCCTCGAGCACCCGGCCCTCGAAGGCACCGCCCTCGAGGGGTCCGCGTTCGACGGGCCCAACCCCGACGCGGTCGTGTTCGACGCCGCCGGCGAGAACTCGCTGCACTCGATCGGCGCACCCCGGCGCACCCGCCTGCGCATGTCCGAGTCCGAGAAGGAGGGGAACGGGCTCGACGCCTTCCCGCCCGAGCCGATCGGCCAAGTGCGGGTGCGCCTCCTCACCGACACCATCTGCGCCGACCTGCGCGGCCCGACCGCGTGCGAGGTCCTCGACCCCGTGCAGGTCGAGGCCGTCATCGCGAAGCTCGGGCCCGACCCGCTGCTCGACGGCGGGCCGGAGGCCGAGCACCGCTTCGTCGACGCGGTCCGCCGCCGCAACGTGGCCATCGGGCTGCTGCTCATGGACCAGTCCGTCGTCTCCGGCATCGGCAACGTGTACCGCGCCGAACTCCTGTTCCGCGCCGGGCTCAACCCGCACACCCCGGGCCGCAAGGTCCCCGAGGAGACCGTGCGCGAGCTCTGGCACGACTGGTCGCGGCTGCTGCGCATCGGCGTCGAGACCGGCCAGATGATGACGATGGACGACCTCGACCCCGAGGCGTACCGTGCCGCCATGGCCAGCCGCGACGACCGGCACTGGGTGTACAAGCGCGAGGGCCTGCCCTGCCGGGTCTGCGGCACGCACATCGTCCTCGAGGAGATGGGCGGGCGGAAGCTCTACTGGTGCCCGAAGGACCAGGCGTAACCGGTGGTCGAGTAGCGAAGGTATCGAGACCAGGAGACCCATGCGACAGAACCCGAGCTTCACCCTCGCGAGCGAGGAGGGCGTCAAGCGCCTCCTCCGCGAGCACCCCTGGATGACGATCGTGAGCGCGACGGATGCCTCGGGCCTCGTCGCCAGCCACTACCCGGTGCTCCTCGACGAGGACGCCTCCGGCATCGTCCTGCTCACCCACGTCGGCCGCCCCGACGAACTCCTGCACGAGCTCGGCCGGCACGAGGTGCTCGTCATCGCGCAGGGTCCGCACGGGTACGTCTCGCCCGGCTGGTACGGCACGAGCCCCGGGGTGCCCACCTGGAACTTCGTCGTCGCGCACCTGCACGGCACGCCCGAGATCCTCACCGACGAGGAGAACCTGCGCGTGCTCGAAGCGCTCGTCGACCACTTCGAGGATCCGCTGCCCGAGCCGATGCGCATGCGCGGCACCCTCGAGAACTCCCAGTACGCCGACCGGATCGCATCGGGCACCGTGGGCCTGCGCATCCCGATCACCCGCTTCACCGCGAAGAGCAAGCTGAGCCAGAACAAGCCCGACGAGGTCGTCGACCGCGTCCTGGTCGAACTCGACGGCGACGGGCCGTACGCCAACGCCGCGCTCGCCGAGGAGATGCGCCGCACGCACGACGCGCTCCGTGCCGCCCGTGCGGCGCAGGCGGCCGCCCCGACCGCGCCGGCGCCGGCCGACGGCGCCCGGACGGCCGGAGCGTGACGGGCGCCGCGCCGGCGCGCGGCACCGGGCCCGCGCCCGCGCCCGCCGACCCGCTGCTGCTCGAGGGCGCGCGCCTCCCCGGTGCCGCCGAACCGGTCGACGTCCTCCTCGTCGAGGGCCGCATCGCCGAGGTGCTCCCGCACGGCGTCGCACCGGCCTCCGCGGCCGCCGCCCGTGCCGAACGGGTCCGCCTCGCCGGCCGCTGGCTCGTGCCGGGCCTCCACGACCGCCATGTGCACGCCTCGCAGTGGGCGATGGTCTCCCGCCGGCTCGACCTCGCCGGGGCGGGGTCCGCCGCGGCCGCCGCGGCGCTCGTCGAGGCATCCGTCGCCGCCGGAGCGACCGAGGTCATCGGGTTCGGCTACCGCGACGGGCTCTGGGCCGATGCACCCCGCCGCGACCTGCTCGACCGCGTCTCGGGCGACGTGCCCGTCGTGCTCGTGGCCGCCGACCTGCACGCCTGCTGGGTGAACTCCGCCGCCGCCCGTCGCCACGGCGTCGGCGACGCCGCGGGGGAATCGGGCATCCTCCGGGAGGACGACTGCTTCCGCCTCGTGCGCGGCCTCGACGACATCGCCGACGACGTGCTCGACGCATGGGTCGCCGAGGCCGCCGCACGCGCCGCCGCCCGCGGCGTCGTCGGCGTCACCGACTACGAGATGCGCTGGAACCGCGACGACTGGGCCCGCCGCGCCGCCGGCGGCGCCTTCCCCCTGCGGGTCGCGTTCGGCATCTACCCGCAGCACCTCGACCGCGCGCTCGCCGAGGGCCTGCGCACCGGCGACCTCGTCGAGGGCACCGGCGGGCTCGTCGCCGTGGGCGGCGCGAAGGTCATCACCGACGGATCGTTGAACACCCGCACCGCCTGGTGCTTCGACCCGTACCCCGGCCTCGACCACCACGAGCACCCGTACGGGCTCGCGACCGTGCCCTACGAGGACCTCGTGCCACACCTGCGCCGCGCCCACGCCGGAGGCATCGCCCCGGCCGTGCACGCCATCGGCGACCGTGCCAACGCGCGCGTGCTCGACGTCCTCGAGGCCGTCGAACCGACCGGTTGGCACGGCCGCGCCTCCATCGAGCACGCCCAGCTCCTCCGCCGCGAGGACGTCGAGCGCTTCGCGCGCCTCGGCGTCGTCGCGAGCGTGCAGCCCGAGCACGCCATGGACGACCGCGACGTCGCCGACCGGTACTGGGCCGGCCGCACCGACCGCGCGTTCATGCTCGCCGAGTTGCAGGCCGCCGGCGTCGAGCTCGCCCTCGGCTCCGACGCACCCGTCGCCCCGCTCGACCCGTGGGTCGCGATCGCCGCGGCCGTGGGGCGGTCGCGGGACGGACGCGAGCCGTGGCATCCCGAGCAGGCCATCGACGTGCGGGCCGCGATCGCCGCGTCGACCGGCGGAGCGGGCCCGGAGGTCCGGGTCGGCGGTCGCGCCGACCTCGCCGTGCTCGACGCCGACCCGTACGCCGCATCCCTCGACGGGCTGCGCGCGATGCCGGTCGCCGCCACCCTCGTGGGCGGCCGCATCCGGCACGCCGCGATCGGCTGAGGCGCGCCGCGGGGGATAACCCCCGCCTGCATCCGGTCGGCGGCCGGATGGGTCGGCCGGGGCCGTCCGGCGAGGCTGGAGGCATGCCCGGATCGGGTCGACATGCCGCCTGTCCGGCATCGCGATCCGCGGGCGTGCGACGATGACTGAGGAGACCCGCCATGACCACCGAACCAGCGCCCGCGACCGCGCCCGGGGCTTCGCCCGAGGCGGCGCCCCTCACCGCGCCCGCGGCGCCCGCCGTCGCCCCCGCGCCGGACGCCGCAGTCGCCCCCGCCGTGACCGCGCCCGCCGCTACGACCGCCGCTACGACCGCCGTCGCGCCCGCCGCTGCGCCCGCGACCAAGCCCCGGCGCGCCGGGTACGGCCGCCTCTGGGCCGACGTGCCGCGCGAACTCGGGTTCCTCATCCTGACGATGCCGATCGCGGTCCTCGGACTCACCGTGATGTCCACGATCTTCTTCACCGGCCTCGGCCTCATCGCGCTCGTCATCGGCATCCCGCTCCTCGTCGCCGCGTTCTACGTCGCGCGCGGCTTCGGCACGCTCGAGCTCGTGCGACTCCGCTGGGCGGGCCGGCCCGAGATCCCACGCCCCGACTGGGGCCGTTCCGACCGCAACGACGGGTTCTGGCGCACGATGTTCGCCCCGTTCGTCGACGGTCACTACTGGCTCGCGCTCCTGCACGGCATGATCGTGAACCCGATCGTCAGCATCGTGACGTGGAGCATCACCATCACCTGGCTGACGGGTGCGCTCACCGGCCTCACGGCCTGGTTCTGGGAGGGCTTCATCCCCGACGACGGGGAGTTCTACCTGAACGTGTGGATCTTCGAGCGGCTCTTCCCGGGCGCGACCGCCACCTGGGACCCGGTGGCCGGCGAGCGCATGTTCGAGTTCGCGATCGGCGTCGTGTTCGCGCTCACCCTCCCGTACGTGTTCCGAGGCCTGACGCTGCTGCACGACGCCATCGCCCGCGGCATGCTCGGCCGGTGGCGCTCCGAGGCGCTCGAGGTCGAGGTCGCCGAACTCGCCGCATCGCGAGGTGCCGCCGTGCAGGCCGAGGATGCCTCGCTCCGACGCCTCGAGCGGGACATCCACGACGGTCCGCAGCAGCGACTCGTCCGCCTGCAGATGGACCTCGCGACGATCGAGCGGCGCCTCGACCATGACCCGGAGGCGGCTCGGTCGCTCGTCGGCGAGGCCCGCGACCAGGCCCGCGAGGCCCTCGACGAACTGCGCGCCCTGTCGCGCGGATTCGCCCCGCCGCTCCTCCAGGACCGCGGCCTCGCGAGCGCGCTCGCCTCGCTCGCCTCCCGCAGTCCCGTGCCGGTCACCTACGACGACCGGCTCGGCGCCGATGCGGCGCTGCCCG
Source organism: Agromyces sp. MMS24-K17 (assembly GCF_043950245.1). Classification (GTDB taxonomy): domain Bacteria; phylum Actinomycetota; class Actinomycetes; order Actinomycetales; family Microbacteriaceae; genus Agromyces. The sequence continues at coordinate 2,730,975 of NZ_CP171640.1, forward strand.
CCGCGATCGAGCGCAACGCGTACTTCATCGCCGCGGAACTGCTCACGAACGTCGCCAAGCACGCGGATGCCTCCGCCGCGCGCCTGCGGCTGTCCGACCGGGTGACACCCGACGGCGGGCGCTGGCTCGACCTGTGGGTGACCGACAACGGGCGCGGTGGCGCGTCGACGGTCTCCGGGCACGGGCTCGCGGGACTCGACGAGCGCGTGCGCGGCCTCCGGGGCATCCTCGTCGTCGACAGCCCCGTCGGCGGTCCGACCACCATCGGTGCGCACATCCCGTACCAGCCCGAGGTGGCCCCGCCGCCGATCGCGCGGTGACCGGCGCCGCGGTCGCGGAGCGCCCGGCGGTCGCCCGGTCGACCGCCGGGCGGTCGGGGCCCGCACCCGGGCGCCCGGCCGTCGGCGCCGCGGGTCGCGGCGCCGATACGCTGTGGACCATGACGGATGCCCCGCCCCGCCCGCTGCGCGTCGTGCTCGCCGAGGACTCGGTCCTCCTCCGGGAGGGTCTGGTCCGCCTGTTCGAAGAGGCGGGGTTCGAGACCGTCGGCGCCTACGGCGACGCGGACGCACTGCTCGCCGCCCTCGAGGCCGACGCCCCCGACGTGGCTGTGCTCGACGTGCGCATGCCGCCGACGTTCCGGGACGAGGGCGTGCGCGCCGCGATCGAGCTGCGCCGCCGGCGTGCCGGCCTCGGCATCCTGCTGCTCAGCCAGTACGTCGAGGGCACCTATGCGCACGAACTCCTCTCCAGCGGCGAGGGCGGCATGGGCTACCTGCTGAAGGACCGGGTCGCGTCGCTCGGCGAGCTCGAGGACGCGATCTCCCGGGTCAGCCAGGGCGGCACCGTGCTCGACCCGCAGGTCGTGCGCGAGCTCCTCGCCCGGCGGGCCGACCCGCTCGCGACGCTGACCCCGCGCGAGCGCGAGGTGCTGGAGCTCATGGCCGAGGGGCGGACGAACGCGGGCATCTCGGCGCAGCTGTTCATCGGCATCGGCGCGGTCGAGAAGAACGTGACCTCGATCTTCCAGAAGCTCGGACTCGAGGACTCGGGCACCGACCACCGGCGGGTGCTCGCCGTGCTGGCCTGGCTGCAGCGCTGACCCGGGCGGGTCAGGCCGGCGGCGTGCGACGCAGCGGCACGTGCTCGGCGAACGTGCGCCGGTACTGCCGGTAGCCGCGTCGCAGCACGACGACGACCAGCACGATCGCGGTCGCGGCGCCGACCACCACGGCGACCCAGCCTGCGGCGCCGGCGAGCGCGACCAGCCCGCCGGCGAACAGGCCCGCCACCACGCCGGTGACGACGGTGATGATCATCATCGAGCTGCCGAACACCACGCTGACGTTGCGCTCCCACAGGAAGTGGTACGTCCGGCTCGCACCGGACTGATCGTCCTCGGCGGCCATCAGCAGGTACGGCGCCAACCCGGGGTCGAGGTCGAGGTACGCACCGCGCAGCCGGTTCATGGCGAGCACGTACATCAGGTCCTCGGTGGCGACGTTGAACGTGCGGACCAGGGTGATGACGCCGAGGAGCACGAGCAGGAGCAGCACGCCGATCGCCGCCGCCCCGAACCAGCCCCGGAACCCGGTCGCGTTGCCCAGCACGCCGAGCGACACCAGCCCCGCCGAGACCAGCGTCAGGAAGATCGCGATCCGCGTCAGCACCTCGCTCTGCGTCGTCGACCGCGAGGCCAGCAGGCTCCAGTGCTCGGTCGCGAGCAACTGCGCCCGGAGCGCCCGCTGCGCGTCGCTGAGCGGTGGCTCGTCACCCGCGGACGACGAGGGCCCGGATGCATCCGCCGCCATGACGGCATTCTGCACCCGGGCCCTGATCACCGCACCCCCGGGGGTGCGGCCCCTGCTACTTGACGGCGACGTGCGCCGCGAGGAACCAGCGGTCCTTGTCGAGGCCGGCGCGGATGCCGATCACGACGTCCTGGCTGGTCGGGTCGAGCTCGGCGAGCCCCTCGATCGCCGCGTTCACCTTCTCGGTCGCGAGGTCGATCTGCGCCACGACATCGGCGATGGTGTCCTCGTAGGACTGGAACCCGAGCTTCGGGTTGACCGCGCCCGACTTCGTGGCGACGGTCTCGAGGCGGCCGTCGATCGGCAGCCCGAGGGCCACGACCCGCTCGGCGACCTCGTCGGCCCACGCCTGCGCGTGGTCGACGACCTGGTCGAGCAGCTCGTGCACGGCGATGAAGTTCACGCCGCGGACGTGCCAGTGCGCCTGCTTGCCGTTGACGGCGAGGGCGACGAGCTCGTGCAGGACAGGGGTGAAGTACTGCGCCACGCCCGCGGCCACGTCGGCTCCGGAGCCGGTCTTGGGTGCGTACTGGATGTCGGTCATCGATCCACCTTCCAATGAACTTGATATCGGTGACAACGCTACGCAGGCCGCCGGGTATTTCAAGGGAGGGAAGGCTGTGCTGACCCGAGGCGACTCGCGGCGTCATGCGCGGCGGACTGCGGTGCGCGCGTCGGTCGACGGGTGCCGGACGCCGGGCGAGCGGACTACCATTTCGGCCATGTACTGGCATGGGTTCGCGGGCTGGCACGGCGTCGTGCTGCTGCTGATCGGGCTGGCCGCGATCGGCGTCGTCGTCGGCCTCATCGTGTGGGCGGTGACGAGCACCAACGCCTCGCGCGGTCACGCGACGCCTCCGGTCCATCCGGCGCCCGGTGCGTACCCGCCGCCGGGGTATCCGACGGCACCGGGGCATCCGACCGCACCGGGGTATCCGGCGGCGCCCCACCAGGGCGGGCCGCCCGGGCCGCCGGTCACGCCGCCGACGCCACCCGCGCCGCCGACCATCGAGGCGCGGCTCGCGCAACTGGATGCGCTCCACGTTGCGGGCACGATCACGGACGAGGAACGCCAGGCCAGGCGAGCGGCGATCATCGCGGAGATCTGACCCCTGATGCGGATGCGGCGGTCCGGAGCGACGACGACGGCCATCGCGATTCGGATGTGGAGCGGATGACGGGAATCGAACCCGCGTAATCAGTTTGGAAGACTGAGGCTCTACCATTGAGCTACATCCGCGCGGCGCCGTCGGGCGCCTGGATCATCGTAGTACACGAGCGGGCACCGCCCGCGACGGAACAGGCCGCCGGCGGCCCCTCATCGCAACTCGCCGATAGACCTGGCCACTCCCTTCGCGAGGCGGAGCTGCCGCTCGTACGTGGCCGCGAGCGTGATCAGCAGGGCCCCGGCGACGCCGAGCCACAGCCACCACCACACCGCCTCGTACAGCCAGGAGATCCAGGGCCAGAGTTGCACGACGCCGTGCACGAGCAGCGTGATCGTGCCGAGCACGAACGGCGCCTGGAGGCGGAGGCGGAGGCCGATGAGCAGGGTCGCGAGGGCGGCCGCCGCGAGTCCGATGATGCGCCACCACTGCGGGTCGACGACCCCCGCGATGAACGTGGGGACGAAGAGCACGCCCAGGCCGGGAGCGAGGGCCGGCCAGCTCCCCAGCGACGGCGTGCGGGCCATCCGGATGGCGCCGGCGACCACGAGGCCCGCGCCGAGCGGGATGGAGACCGATTCGACCTGGTCGACCGGCGAGAGGAGCGCGACGCCGGCGACCAGCACGGCATCGGCGAGCGACACCCAGCCGACGAGCGGACCGGCGAACGGGCCCGCCCGACGTGTCGCCGAGGCGACGTGGGCCGCCATCAGCAGCGTGACGAGCACCGCCGCACGGAGGTCGACCAGGTCGCCGATCGCGATCGCGATCGCCGTCGGGACGGCGGCGAGCGTCAGCGACGCCGCGACGATCCAGCTTCCGAGGGCCGCCGGCCGCTCTCCGTCGCGGTGCCACGGAACAGCGAGCAGGAGCGCGCCGGCGAACCCGATGGCCGGCCAGAACTCGACCGGGAGCGGCGAGAAATCGCCGACGACGGTGGCGCCGCGGAGCACGGACGGTAGGACGAGCGCCGCCCAGGCGGCGACGACGACCAGCAGGCGCACGGGGAGCCCCGCCCAGGCGGACGGCAGCCCGATCGCCGCCAGCGCCGCGACCGCGCCGATGGCGACGAGGACGATGGTGCGCAGGTCGCTGTCGCCCGCGAGTGCGGCGACGGGCAGCACCGCCACGCCGAGCGCCGCCGCCACGACGGCGGTGCGGCCGGGCGCGATGCCCTCGCCGGTCGGGCGGCGCCAGACGATCAGCGCGGCCGTCGCGAGGAGGAATCCAGCCAGGGGCAGGGTGTACGGTTCGACCGCGTCGACCTCGTGGTCGGCGAGCCAGGCCCAGACGGCTCCGGTCGCGAGCGGGAGCGCGGCCCAGGAGAGGTGCCGCCACGGCGACCGGCCGCCGATCGGATCGCCTTCGAGCGCAGCGCAGACGACCGGCACCGGCGCGAGCAGCAGCAGCACGAGCCAGGTCCAGGACGGCGCGGCGAAGGCGGCGACGAGCGCCCACAGCCCGGTGACGAGGGTCGCGACGATCCAGGTGCGCCGGAGCGCCGGAGCGAGGCCCCGGAGCAGCGGATGCGCCAGCGCGGCAGCCACGAGGGCCGCGCCGGCGAGGAGCGTCGCCCGCAGGTCGGGGTCCACCGCGTCGATCGCGGAGGCGGCCACGGCGAGCCCGAGCGGCGCCACCGCGGCCAGGACGAATCCGACGAGCGGCGGTCGTGCGAGGCGGATGGTGCCTGCGGCCACGGCGGCGAGGAGTGCCGCCGGGATCCACCCGCCCGGCCCGCCGTCGAGCGCGACGGTCCCGGAGCCGATCGCACCCGCCGCGAGCAGCGGCAGCCCGGCCGCGGCGCGGTCGGCGTCATGCAACCGGGGGAGCAGGAGCACCAGCACGAGCAGCGGCGCCGCGAGGAGCGCGACCCAGGTCCAGCCGTCGTCGAACGGCTGCGCGAACGACGCCGAGCGTGCGAGCCACCCCGGGATCGTCCACCCGAAGACGGCCACGAGCGCCGACGCCAGCCCGAGGTGGGTCGCCCCGGCGGGAACGCTCGCTGCGAACCCCCACAGGCGGTCCGACCACGCCCGGGCGACGAGCGCGAGTGCGGTGACGACGGCGACCGCCACGGGCCAGGTCGCCTCGGCGGCACGACCGAGGCCGAGCGACGTGAGCGCTGCCAGGATGCCGGTCACGGCGAGGATCGGAACCGCCCCGCCGACCGCACGGAGGACGCCGCGCGCGGCGATCACGAGCGCCGCGGCGGCGATCAGGAGGAACGCGGCGACCGCGAGCCACAGCATCGGCACGGCCGCGCCGGCGAAGAGCGCGGCGGCCCCGCCGAGCGCGAGCGCCGCGGTCGCCAACCGACGTCGCACGACGGGGCGGCCGAGGACGGCTCCGAGGGCGAGCGCACCGAGGGCGAGGCCGAGCGCGCAGAGCGCGGCCGCCCACGGTGCGACGGGCCGGAGGCCCGCGATGCTCTCGAGCTCCACGGTGAGCGGGGCATCCGCCGGCACGGCCCAGGCCCCCATCGCGCCCACCGCCCTCGCCGACACCCAGCCGATGCCCGACACGAGCGCGGGAAGGGCGCCGGCCGCGGCGACCGCGCCCGCGGCGACCACCGCGGCGAGCGGCGCCGGACCGGCCGAGCGGCGGTGGACGGCACCTGCGAGCACGACGACGGCGCCGGCCAGCGCCGGGCCGAGCCACCATCCGAGGTCGACGGGAGCGTCGATCACGATCGCCGTGAGCGGGGCCAGCGCCGCGGCGGCCCCCGCGATCGCCGCCGCCGCAGCCGACCAGCCGCGCAGCTCGTCGGTCGCGGTCGCCAGCGCGGCCCCGAGGCCGACGGCCGCCACGGCGAGGTAGGCCCACAGCGTGCCGGCCGCCGCGTCGGGCAGCGCCCACCCGGCGAACAGCGCCGCGAGGCCGAGCCCGCCGAACCCCGCGCCGCGCAGCGTGAGGTGCTCCGGCGTCGCCCCGCGCCGGGCGATGCCGACACCGAGGACCGCGGCGAGCAGGCCGCCGAGCCAGGCGCCCGTCGCCGTCCACGGATCGACGGCGAGCCCGACGAGGAAGGCGGCCGTGGGGCCGAGCACGGCCGCCGCGAACCCCGGCACCCGCAGCCCCGACCCGAGCCGCACCAGGGCGAGCACCGCGGCGACGGCCGCGAACGCGATCGCGGTGTACCACAGCGGGTCGGCGTCGTCGCTGCCGAACAGCCCGTTCGCGCGCACGATCCAGGCGTCGAGGAGCAGCAGGACCACGGCCACGGATGCCACGCCCTCGGCCGTGCCGGGCAGCCGCCGCCGGCGCAGCAGCACCGCCACGCCGAGCACGAGCGCGCTCGCGAGCGCGATGATGACCGACCGTACCTCGAGGCTCGCGATCAGGTATGCCACCAGCAGGAACACGATGGCGGCGACCGAGACGAGCACGACGCCGACCGTGAGCAGGGCGATCTGCACGCCGGACCGACGCGGGGCCGAAGGCGGGGCCGCCGCGATGCCCGCGGTTCCGGACCTCGGCGGCTCGATGCCCGGCGGGACGGACACGACCGAAGGGCCGGCCGGTTCCGCGGGCGCGACCGCGGCCAGGGCCTGCGGCGGTGCCTCAGCAGTGACCTGCCCCGCCTCCGCGACCAGCACGGGCTCCGCCGCGCGTGCCGCCTCCGCCGCGAGCCGCACCGCCTCGGCCTCGCGCGCCGCCTGCTCCACCCGCATCTGGGCGAGCCTGGAGCGCCGCGCGGACTCCCATCCGTGCATCGCCCGGGCGGCCTCGAGCACGCGCTCGCCCCCGGAGGCGGTGAGGTCGAGCCCGCACACGTGGCAGCGGGTCGCGACGAGCACCGTGAAGCACGACGGGCACCGCGTGGTGTCCAGGAGCCAGGCGGGGTCGGACGGCCAGGCGGCGACGTCCGGCGACGGCGGTCGATCGGTCATGCGGCACACTCTGCCAGTCGCGGTGCGCGCGGCGGCGCTTTCCACAGGAGCCGACGCGTTCTGGGGGTACGCGCCGCCCGACGACGTACGACGTCGGCGCGCACATCCCACGCGGCTGCGGTGCAGTAGACTTTCGGGGGTCCATCCGCGCACCCGCGTGCTTCGGCATGCCTGCGCGGGCGGCACGACGAGTTGAGTCAGCGACTCGGGGCGTAGCTCAGCTTGGCTAGAGCGCCCGCTTTGGGAGCGGGAGGTCGCAGGTTCGAATCCTGTCGCCCCGACGGGTCGTCAATGACTCGACACGAACTTCCATCAAACAGGAGATCTTCCCCATGCCGACCACTTCGGTTGAGAAGCTGAGCCCCACTCGCGCCAAGCTCACCATCTCGGTGACGCCCGAGGAGCTCAAGCCGAGCATCGCCCACGCGTACGAGCACATCGCCGAGCAGGTCAACGTGCCCGGCTTCCGCAAGGGCAAGGTGCCGCCGCCCATCATCGACCAGCGCGTCGGCAAGGCCGCCGTCCTCGAGCACGCGGTCAACGAGGGCCTCGACGGCTTCTTCCGCGCCGCCGTCGTCGAGCACGAGCTGCGCCCCCTCGGCCGCCCGTCGGCCGACATCGTCGAGTGGCCGAGCGAGAAGGACTTCTCGGGCGACCTGCTCCTCGCGATCGAGGTCGACGTCCGTCCCGAGATCGAGCTGCCCGCCTACGACGGCCTCGAGCTGACGGTCGACGCGACCGAGGTCGCCGAGGACGAGGTCGCCGCCGAGCTCGAGCGCCTCCGCAGCCGCTTCGGCACCCTCATCACGGTCGACCGCCCGGCCAAGTCGGGCGACTTCGTCACCCTCGACCTGGTCGCCGCGATCGACGGCACCGAGGTCGACACCGCGAACGGCATCTCGTACGAGCTCGGATCGGGCGAGCTGCTCGAGGGCATCGACGACGCCCTCGACTCGCTCACCGCCGGTGAGACCACGACGTTCGAGTCGAAGCTGCTCGGCGGCGACCACGAGGGCGAGACCGCGGAGATCACCGTCACCGTCCAGGCCGTCAAGGAGCGCGAGCTCCCCGAGGCCGACGACGACTTCGCGCAGATCGCCAGCGAGTTCGACACGCTCGACGAGCTGACCGCCAGCCTCTCGGAGCAGGTCGCCCGCAACAAGTCGTTCGGCCAGGGCGCGCAGGCGCGCGACCTCCTGGTCGAGAAGCTCCTCGAGCTCGTCGAGGTGCCGGTCGCCGACAGCGTCATCGAGGACGAGGTGCACCGCCACCTCGAGTCCGAGGGTTGCCTCGAGGACGACGAGCACCGCGCCGAGGTCACCGAGGCGAGCACCAAGGCCTTCAAGACGCAGATCGTGCTCGACCGGATCGCCGAGGCCGAAGAGGTCAAGGTCAGCCAGGAGGAGCTCACGCAGTACCTCGTCCAGGGCGCCGCGCAGTACGGCATGGACCCGAACGAGTTCGTGCAGGTGCTGAGCCAGAACGGCCAGATCCCCGCCATGGTCGGCGAGGTCGCGCGCAACAAGGCGCTCGCGATCGCGCTCGGCAAGGCGAAGGTGACGGATGCCGCGGGCAACGCCGTCGACCTCTCCGAGTTCACCGCCGTCCCCGGCGACGACGCCGCCGAGGAGGCCCCGGCCGCCGACGAGGCCCCGGTCGACGAGGCGCCGGCTGAGGAGGCCCCGGTCGAGGAGAAGAAGCCGGCTCGCAAGCGCGCCGCGAAGAAGGCGGACGCGGAGTAATCCACGCCACGTGAACGAAGGGCCGGACGGGAGTCCGGCCCTTCGTCGTCCAGGCGGAGCGGCCCCGCACGGCCCGCTCCGGCCCGCTCCGGCCCGGAGACCGAACCCGAGGAGAGGCGCATGGCCGCGACCACCGACCCCCGCAGCTGGCAGGACCGCATCGACGAGACCTGGGCGTCGGCCGACGCGATCGATCCCGCCGAGCTGGTCCGCCGCATCGACGCGCTCGCGGACGAGCTCCCCGACGACGACCCGCGCGGACCGTTCGAGCGCGGCGGCGCCCGCGACTCGACCGGCGACGAGGCCGGTGCCGAGGCCTGGTACCGGCGCGCGCTCGACCTCGGGCTCGGCGGGCGACCGAGAGTGGAGTTGCACGTCCAGCTCGCCTCGACCGTCCGCAACCTCGGTCGCCCGCGCGAATCCGTCGAGCTGCTCGACGCGGTGCTCCCCGACGCGGGCGACCTCCGCGACGCGGTCATCGCGTTCCGCGCGCTCGCACTCGTCGACCTCGGTGAGACGCGCGCCGCGGCATCCGACGCCCTCGCCGCCCTCGCCGCGCATCTGCCGCAGTACGGTCGCTCGCTGCGCGCGTATGCGGCCGACCTGCGCCCGGAGGGTGCGGAGGGCGCCGCCGGCGACGCGGCATCCGCCTAGGGCGAACAGCCCCGTTCCCGTGTGTTGCACCGGATAGATTCGATGCAACGCGACAACGGAAACGGAGCGACATCCATGGCCGAACCGACACTGCCGAACAGTGTGTTCGATCGACTGCTGAAGGACCGGATCATCTGGCTCGGTTCCGAGGTGCGCGACGACAACGCGAACGAGATCGCCGCGAAGCTGCTGCTCCTCGCCGCCGAGGACCCGAAGAAGGACATCTACCTCTACATCAACTCGCCCGGCGGTTCGATCACGGCGGGCATGGCGATCTACGACACGATGCAGTTCGTCCCGAACGACATCGTGACCGTGGGCATCGGCATGGCCGCCTCGATGGGCCAGCTCCTGCTGACCGCGGGCACCAAGGGCAAGCGGTACATCACGCCGAACGCGCGCGTGCTGCTGCACCAGCCGCACGGCGGCTTCGGCGGCACCGCGAGCGACATCCAGACGCAGGCGCAGCTGATCCTCGACATGAAGAAGCGGCTCGCTGAGATCACCGCGGCGCAGACCGGCAAGACGGTCGAGCAGATCAACGCCGACGGCGACCGCGACCGCTGGTTCACGGCGCAGGAGGCCCTCGAGTACGGCTTCGTCGACCACATCCGCGAATCGGCGCTCGACGTGTCCGGCGGCGGCGGCACCCAGGCGTGAGGAAGAGAGAGAACTGAGAATGAACATCCCTGCCTTCGGCGGCGTCGCGAACAACGGACTCCAGATGCCGGGCTCGCGCTACATCCTGCCGAGCTTCGAGGAGCGCACGGCCTACGGCTACAAGCGCCAGGACCCGTACGCGAAGCTCTTCGAGGACCGCATCATCTTCATGGGCGTCCAGGTCGACGACGCGTCGGCCGACGACATCATGGCCCAGCTGCTCGTGCTCGAGTCGATGGACCCCGACCGCGACATCATGATGTACATCAACTCGCCGGGCGGCTCGTTCACGGCGATGACGGCCATCTACGACACGATGCAGTACATCCGTCCGCAGGTCATGACGGTCGTGCTCGGCCAGGCCGCATCCGCGGCCGCGGTGATCGCGGCGGCGGGCACCCCGGGCAAGCGCGTCGCGCTCCCGAACGCCCGCATCCTCATCCACCAGCCGGCGGTCGGCGAGGCGGGCCACGGCCAGGCCTCCGACATCGAGATCCAGGCGGCCGAGATCCTGCGCATGCGGACCTGGCTGGAGGACACGCTGGCCCGGCACACCAACCGCACGGCCGAGCAGGTGCACAAGGACATCGACCGCGACAAGATCCTCTCCGCACAGGAGGCGCTCGAGTACGGCCTGATCGACCAGGTGCTCACCTCGCGGAAGGTCGGCCTGCCGGCACTGGCCGGCTGATCCGGCACGACACCACGACGACGGATGCCCCGGGACACCGCTCCCGGGGCATCCGCCATATCCGCGCCGGATGATTCTGCGCGGCACGGCCGCAACGGCGGCGGTTCGGGCTAGGCTCGAACCGGACGCGGCGAGAGGGAGGTTGCGATGGCACGCATCGGGGAGAGCGCCGACCTGCTCAAGTGCTCGTTCTGCGGGAAGAGCCAGAAGCAGGTCCAGCAACTGATCGCCGGCCCCGGCGTCTACATCTGCGACGAGTGCGTCGAACTCTGCAACGAGATCATCGAGGAGCGCCTCGCCGAGGCGAGCGAGAGCGAGTCCGGCGAGTTCGAGCTGCCGAAGCCGAAGGAGATCTTCGGCTTCCTGCAGGAGTACGTCATCGGCCAGGAGGGCGCGAAGCGCGCGCTCGCGGTGGCCGTCTACAACCACTACAAGCGCATCCGTGCGAAGGCGGCCCTCACCCCGGCCGACCACCGCGAGGACATCGAGATCGCGAAGTCCAACATCCTCCTGATCGGCCCGACCGGCTGCGGCAAGACCTACCTCGCGCAGACGCTCGCCCGACAGCTGAACGTGCCGTTCGCGGTCGCCGACGCGACGGCCCTCACCGAGGCGGGCTACGTCGGCGAGGACGTCGAGAACATCCTCCTGAAGCTCATCCAGGCCGCCGACTACGACGTCAAGCGGGCCGAGACGGGCATCATCTACATCGACGAGGTCGACAAGATCGCGCGGAAGGCCGAGAACCCCTCGATCACGCGGGATGTCTCGGGCGAGGGCGTGCAGCAGGCGCTGCTGAAGATCCTCGAGGGCACGGTGGCCTCGGTGCCGCCGCAGGGCGGCCGCAAGCACCCGCACCAGGAGTTCATCCAGATCGACACGACGAACGTGCTGTTCATCGTGGCAGGTGCGTTCGCCGGGCTGGAAGACATCATCTCGTCGCGGGTCGGCAAACGCGGCATCGGCTTCGGCGCCCCGCTGCACAGCCGCCGCGACCAGTCTGAGCTCTTCACCGAGGTCCTCCCGGAGGACCTGCACAAGTTCGGCCTCATCCCCGAGTTCATCGGCCGCCTGCCCGTGGTCGCGACGGTGACGCCGCTCGACCGCCAGGCGCTCATCGAGATCCTCACCGAGCCGAAGAACGCCCTCGTCCGCCAGTACCAGCGCATGTTCGAGCTCGACGGCGTCGAGCTCGACTTCGAGCAGGCGGCCCTCGACGCGATCGCCGACCTCGCGGTGCTCCGGCAGACCGGCGCCCGCGGACTGCGGGCGATCATGGAGGAGGTGCTCGGGCCGATCATGTTCGAGGTGCCGTCCTCCACGGGCGTCGCACGGGTCGTCATCACCGAGGCAGCGGTGCGCGAGAACGCGGCGCCGACGATCGTTCCGGTGAAGCCGCGCCGCCAGGAGAAGTCCGCCTAGACGCGGCGAAGGCCCGATCCGGGCCTCACGGCCGGTCGGGCCTTCGTGTCGTCGCGGGTTGCGGGTTCGTCACGCCAGATCGTCGTCGGGGCGCGCCCCGAACACGATCTCATCCCAGCTCGGCATCGACGCGCGGCCCTTGCGGGTCTTCGCGCCGCCGTTCGACGTCGACGTCCGGCCGCCCCAGAGGGCGCGCGCGGCCTGTCCTGGCTTGTCCTCGGCGGGCGTGGCACGACCGGAGGGCGTCACGACCTCGCTCGGAGCATCCGCCTCGACGATGGGTTCCGGCGCGGGAGCCGGGTCGAATCGCGACGCCGTCGCGGACGGTGCGCCCACATGGGCGGGCCGACCCGACGGCTCGAGCGAGGGCATCTCGCCGGTGGCGGCCTCGCGCTCGCCCCGGCGACGGCGCAGCGCCTCGAGCAGGTCGGCGGTCTCGCCGATCGGCTGCGGCGGCTCGTCGGCCCGCTTGATGGCGGCGCGCGCGACGGCGGCGCTGGAGACGGCCGGCGAGGCCGGGGCGGGGCGCCCGTAGGGCAGGAGCTCCGGCTGCGGCGCGGTGTCCTCGTCGCGCTGCTCCGGCTCCTCGAAGGTGAAGGCGCCGCTGTCGAAGCGCGACTGCTCGGCCTCGTGGCCGACGGCGCGCAGGCGCGGGATCATCCCGCCCTCGAGCTCGCGCTGCTGCGACAGGGTGATCGCCTCGGAGTTCAGCGGGTGCAGCGACTGGCGCTTCGGTTCGAAGGCCCAGCGCGCGTCGTGGTCGATGGTGTCCGCGGTGAACTCGAGCTTGACGATCCAGCCGCGCTCCTCGTCCTTCCAGCTCGCCCAGCGCTCGCCCTGCGCGCCGAGGCGGGCGAGGCGTTCGCGGATGACGGTGCCGAAGGAGGCGGGCTCGTCGACGGCGGGGTCGAGGTCGTCGGGCAGGTGGACGGGCACGGCGAGCGCCGACGCGACCATGTGCTCGCGCTCGGCGATGACCGGGCCCTCGAAGCGCCGGACGTACTCGACCGACGCGCCCGTGAGCCGGGCGATGTCGTCGGCGGAGAGGCCGGAGCGGATCTGCGCCTGCACCTCGCGCGGGGACAGTCGCGGTCCCTGCACGGCCTCGGGTTGTGCCTGTCGGATGCGCGACTGGAGGACCTCGTCGATCTCGATCCGGTATCGCGCGCCGTCGTCGGAAGCCGCGACGAGCGCGCCGTTCTCGACCCCGATCACCTTGAGTTCCTGCATCGCGACGAGTCCCTTCCGTGCCTGCGTCTCCGCCCAAGGATGCCACGCTGCCGCGGGTCCTCCGGGGAATAGCGCGGGCGTGCCGGAAGTTGCACGGATGTCGGGTGGGCGCGCCGTCGAGTGGTTTGCCAATGCTCGGCTTTTGATGCAAACTATGGCGCGCCGAATCTCGGCGTAACAAGGAACGGATGGGCATGGCAACGGATTACGACGCACCGCGGAAGACCGAAGACGACTCCGAGTCGATCGAGGCTCTCAAGGAGCGCGTTCCCGACAAGATGTCCGGGGTGGTCGACGTCGAGGACGCCGACAATCCCGGAAGCTTCGACCTCGCCGGTGCCGACCTCTCGGATGTCGAGCTCGACGTCGTCGTGCTCCCGCCCCAGGCGGACGAGTTCACGTGCGTCAGCTGCTTCCTGGTCAAGCACCGCTCGCAGATCGACCACGAGACGAAGCTCGGGGCGATCTGCCTGGAGTGCGCCTCCTAGGCTGCTCCGACCGCACCACCGGGCCGCCGCGATCGATTGATCGCGGCGGCCAGTTCGTCCGGGCGCCGCGTCGACAGCAGCCAGTACGGCGCCGGATCCGTCGGATCCGTGATCGGCACCCGCACCACGGGCTGCACCCATCCCCGGATCACGAGGTACGCGCGCGCGTCGAGCCCGGTGCCCCGTTCCACCCGTGCGGCCGCGGTATCCGCCCCGACCGCTTCGCCGACGTGCGCGAGCGAGATCTCCGCGCGCCCGGCGTGCAGCCGGCCGTCGCGCACCTCGATGACGGGTGCGGTCAGCGTGAGCGTGCCGACCGTCGCCGCATAGAGGAGGATCCCGGTCGCGATCCCCGCGGGCAGCGACACCGGCGCGAGCACGAGGATGCTGGCCGGCACGAGCAGCAGGGTGACGACGTAGATCCAGGGCGTCGGCCACAGGCGTTCACGGTAGTCGGGCATGGCTCTATTCGACCAGACTTCTGCACTACCCTCGAACGGTGACTGAAACCGTCGAGGTGTTGATCGCCGCCGATCGCGTCCCCAGCTACGCCCATCCGGGCGACGCGGGCGCCGACCTGCATGCCGCCGAGGCGGTCGTGCTCCGGCCGGGGGAGCGTGCCACCGTCGGCACCGGCGTGGCGATCGCGCTGCCCGACGGGTATGCGGCGTTCGTCGTCCCGCGCTCGGGCCTGGCCTTCAAGCACGGCATCACCATCGTGAACGCGCCGGGCACGGTCGACGCGGGCTACCGCGGCGAGATCAAGGTCGCCCTGCTCAACACCGATCCGACCGAGTCGTACGCGATCGAGGCGGGCGACCGGATCGCCCAGCTCGTCGTGATGCCCGTCGCACGGGCGCGGTTCGTCGAGGTGGAGCGGTTGCCCGGCAGTCACCGTGGCGAGGGGGGATTCGGCTCGACCGGGTTCGGGGAGCACAACCAAGGAGTGAACGCGTGAGCGACATCGAGAACGTCGACGGCCCCATCGCCGACCAGCCCAAGTCCGCACCGGAGGACCGCGCGACCGCGGGCCCGTTCGACGAGGCCGAGGCGAACCCCGTCCGTCCGTACGTCGACCTCGGCGGCGTGAAGGTCCTCCCTCGCGAGGGCCTGCACCTGCGACTCGAGGTGGAGGAGGGGTCGAAGCGCGTCGTGGCGATCGGCCTCGACTACGCGAAGTCGACCCTGCAGGTGCAGCCGTTCGCGGCGCCCCGCTCCAGCGGGCTGTGGCACGAGATCCGCGCGCAGATCGCCGACCAGATCGCCCGTCAGGGCGGCACGACGACGGTCCGCGAGGGCACCTTCGGCCCGGAGCTGCTGGCGCAGATCCCCGTCGCCGCGACCGATACGGCGCCCGCGCACACGCGGCTCGCCCGTTTCATCGGCGTCGACGGCCCGCGCTGGTTCCTCCGCGGCGTGATCGCGGGGGAGGCCGCCGTCGACCCGGCCGCGGCCGCGCAGGTGGAAGACCTCTTCCGGTCGATCGTGGTGGTGCGCGGCACGACGCCGATGCCGCCGCGCGACCTCATCCCGCTGCGCATGCCGGCCCCGGCCGGCGGCCCGACCGGCCGCTAGGCATGTCGGGTCAGGCGGACGGCCGCTCCGAGGATCGGCCGGAGGAGCGCGACGGCGCGTCGTCGGATGCCCCGGTCGATGGCGCGGCGGATGGCTCGGCGTCGGGTCCCTCGCAGGCGGGCGATGACCGCGCCGAGCTGGCCCGCCAGTTTCAGGCCGCCGCCGAGCGGTCGGGGCTCGGCGCGCTCGCCCGTGACGAGCGGCTGACGGCGCACGACGTGCTGGCGGCCGTGGGCGGAGTGCGCGGCCTCCTCGAGGCGCTGTTGCCCGGACTCGTCTTCCTCGTGACCTACGCCGTGCTGACGAGCCTCGTCGGCCAGGATCCGCAGGCGGCGCTCGTGCCCGCGCTCGGGGCATCCGTCGGCCTCGCCGTCGTGTTCACGGTGGCGCGCCTCGTCGCTCGCAGCCAGCCCACCCAGGCGATCGCCGGGCTCGTGGGCGTGCTGCTCTCCGCCGCGCTCGCGCTGTGGACCGGCAACGCCCGCGACAACTACTTCCTCGGATTCCTCACGAACGCCGGGTACGCGCTGGCGCTGTTCATCTCGCTGCTCGTGAAGTGGCCGGCGCTCGGCCTCATCGTCGGGTTCCTCGTCGGCGACGGCACCTCGTGGCGGTCGGATCCCCGCAAGGTGCGTCTCGCGCAGGTGCTCACGGTGGCGTGGATCGGCTTCTTCCTGCTGCGGCTCGTGGTGCAGGTGCCGCTCTACCTGGTGAACGACGTCGCGGGGCTGGGCCTCAGCCGCCTGCTGATGGGGGTGCCGCTGTACGCGCTGATGCTCGTGCTCACGTGGCTGTTCGTGCGGGCCACGTGGGTGCCCGCGAACGCCGCGGAGCGGTGATAGAGTTATCTCGACGTCGAGATAGTTTCGGCCGCCACCGGCGCCTGTCGGGCCCCTGCTGCTTAGGCTAGCCTTGCTGGAGGAAGCCCCTGTCTGACGACGAAGATCGACTTGCCGCCGCGTCGCGGCGGCGGCATCGCGCGAAGGAGAAGGCAATCGTGTCTGCAGTGAACAGTTTCGGGGCGAAGGACACGCTCCACGTCGGCGAGAAGGCGTACGAGATCTTCCGGGTCGACACCGTCGCCGGCTACGAGAAGCTGCCGTTCAGCCTGAAGGTCCTCCTCGAGAACCTCCTCCGCACCGAGGACGGTGCGAACGTCACGAAGGAGCAGATCGAGGCGCTCGGCTCGTGGGTGCCCACGGCCGAGCCCGACACCGAGATCCAGTTCTCCCCGGCGCGCGTCGTCATGCAGGACTTCACCGGCGTGCCCTGCATCGTCGACCTCGCCACCATGCGCGAGGCGGTCTCCTCGCTCGGCGGCGACCCGAACAAGATCAACCCGCTCGCCCCGGCCGAGATGGTCATCGACCACTCCGTCATCGCCGACCTCTTCGGCACCGAGAACGCCCTCGAGCGCAACGTCGAGATCGAGTACGAGCGCAACGGCGAGCGCTACCAGTTCCTCCGCTGGGGCCAGACCGCCTTCGACGACTTCAAGGTCGTCCCGCCGGGCACCGGCATCGTCCACCAGGTCAACATCGAGTACCTGGCCAAGGTCACCTACACCCGCGAGGTCGACGGCGTGCTGCGCGCCTACCCCGACACCTGCGTCGGCACCGACTCGCACACCACCATGGTCAACGGCCTCGGCGTCCTCGGCTGGGGCGTCGGCGGCATCGAGGCCGAGGCGGCCATGCTCGGCCAGCCCGTGTCGATGCTCATCCCCAAGGTCGTCGGCTTCAAGCTCTCCGGCTCGATCCCGACCGGCGTCACCGCGACCGACGTCGTGCTCACGATCACCGACATGCTCCGCAAGCACGGCGTCGTCGGCAAGTTCGTCGAGTTCTACGGCTCGGGCGTGGCATCCGTGCCGCTCGCGAACCGCGCGACCATCGGCAACATGAGCCCCGAGTTCGGCTCGACCGCCGCGATCTTCCCGATCGACGACGTCACGCTCGACTACCTGCGCCTCACCGGCCGCAGCGAGGAGCAGATCGCCCTCGTCGAGGCCTACTCGAAGGCGCAGACCCTCTGGCACGACGCCGACAACGAGCCGTCGTTCTCCGAGTACCTGGAGCTCGACCTCTCGACGGTCGTGCCCTCGATCGCCGGCCCGAAGCGCCCGCAGGACCGCATCGTCCTGACCGACGCGAAGGACCAGTTCGAGCGCGACCTGGTGAACTACGCCGACATCGACCACGACCTCGTCGACCTGACGATCTCCGAGTCGTTCCCGGCCTCCGACCCGCCCGGGCTCACCCCGGAGGACGAGCAGAGCCACCACGAGCACCACCACCACTCGCACGCGCCGAAGACCGTGTCGAAGCCGACCCGTGTCGTCGAGGCCGACGGCACGTCGTACACGCTCGACCACGGCGCGGTCACGATCGCGGCGATCACGTCGTGCACGAACACGTCGAACCCCTCGGTCATGCTCGCGGCGGGCCTCCTCGCCCGCAACGCCGTGAAGAAGGGCCTCAAGGCCAAGCCGTGGGTGAAGACCACCCTCGCCCCCGGGTCGAAGGTCGTCACCGAGTACTACGAGAAGGCCGGCCTCACGCAGGACCTCGAGGACCTCGGCTTCTACACGGTCGGCTACGGCTGCACCACCTGCATCGGCAACTCGGGCCCGCTCATCGAGGAGGTCTCGAGCGCGGTCCAGCAGAACGACCTCGCCGTGACCGCGGTGCTCTCGGGCAACCGCAACTTCGAGGGCCGTATCAACCCCGACGTGAAGATGAACTACCTCGCGAGCCCGCCGCTCGTGATCGCGTACTCGCTCGCCGGCTCGATGAACTTCGACTTCGAGGTCGACCCGCTGGGCACCGACCAGGACGGCAACGACGTCTTCCTCAAGGACATCTGGCCCGACGCGGCCGAGGTGCAGAAGACGATCGACGAGTCGATCAACGAGGACATGTTCACGACCCAGTACGCGGGCGTGTTCGACGGCGACGACCGCTGGCGCAACCTGCCGACGCCGACCGGCGCGACCTTCGAGTGGGACGGCGAGTCGACGTACGTCCGCAAGCCCCCGTACTTCGACGGCATGACGCTCGAGACCACCCCGGTCAGCGACATCGCCGGTGCCCGCGTGCTCGCCAAGCTCGGCGATTCGGTCACCACCGACCACATCTCGCCGGCCGGTTCGATCAAGGCCGACAGCCCCGCAGGCCAGTACCTGACCGAGCACGGCGTGGAGCGCAAGGACTTCAACTCGTACGGCTCGCGCCGTGGCAACCACGAGGTGATGATCCGCGGCACGTTCGCGAACATCCGCCTGAAGAACCAGCTCCTCGACGGCGTCGAGGGCGGCTACACGCGCGACTTCACCCAGGCCGACGGCCCGCAGTCGTTCATCTACGACGCGTCGACGAACTACCAGGCCGCGGGCATCCCGCTGGTGATCTTCGGCGGCAAGGAGTACGGCTCGGGCTCGAGCCGCGACTGGGCCGCGAAGGGCACCAACCTCCTCGGCGTGAAGGCCGTGATCACCGAGAGCTTCGAGCGCATCCACCGCTCGAACCTCATCGGCATGGGCGTCGTCCCGCTGCAGTTCCCGGCCGGCGAGTCGGCCGACTCGCTCGGCCTCGACGGCACCGAGGTCGTCTCGATCACGGGCATCGAGCAGCTGAACGAGGGCGTCACGCCCAAGACGGTTCGCGTCGTCGCCGCCCCCAGCGAGCACTCGCCGGCCGGCAAGGAGACGATCGAGTTCGACGCGGTCGTCCGCATCGACACGCCCGGTGAGGCCGACTACTACCGCAACGGCGGCATCCTGCAGTACGTGCTGCGTTCGCTGGTCTGATCGGCGTCCGATCCCAGATCGGCAGACGAGGCCGGGTCCGATGGGCCCGGCCTCGTCGCATGCCGGTCGCGTAGACTCGTTGGATGCTCCCGTCGGGGCATCGGAAAGGCGGTGGAGATGACCCTCCTCGAGACGATCTCCGGTCCCCGCGACCTGGACGCGCTCACGAGGGAGCAGCTCGACCAACTGGCGGAGGAGATCCGCGAGTACCTCGTGCGCAACGTCGCGAAGACCGGCGGGCACCTCGGCCCGAACCTCGGCGTCGTCGAGATGACCATCGCCATCCACCGGGTGTTCCAGTCGCCGAAGGACGCGATCGTCTTCGACACCGGGCACCAGTCGTACGTGCACAAGCTGCTCACGGGCCGGCAGGACTTCTCGCAGCTGCGGCAGACCGGCGGGCTCGCCGGGTACCCGCAGCGGTCGGAGTCCGAGCACGACATCGTCGAGAGCTCGCATGCATCGAGTTCCCTCTCGTGGGCCGACGGCATCTCGAAGGCGTTCGAGATGACCGGGCAGCGCGACCGCCACGTGATCGCCGTCGTCGGCGACGGCGCGCTCACCGGTGGCATGACGTGGGAGGCGCTGAACAACATCTCCGACGACAACACGCGCAACCTCATCATCGTCGTCAACGACAACGGGCGCTCGTACGCGCCGACGATCGGCGGCATGGCCAGGTTCCTGAGCTCCGTGCGGACGAACAGCCGGTACCGCAACCTGCACCTCTCCTCGAGCCGCGCGTTCGACAAGCTCGGCCGGCCCGCCCGGGCGATCTACCAGGGCGTCCGCGGCGGCCTGCACGGCTTCCTGTCGCGCGTCAGCGGCAACGAGGCGCTGTACTCGAACCTCGACATCAAGTACGTGGGCCCGGTCGACGGGCACGACGAGCACGCGATGGAGTCGGCGCTCCGCCAGGCGAAGCACTACGGCGCTCCGGTGATCGTGCACGCGATCACGGAGAAGGGCCGCGGGTACGAGCCGGCGCTGCGCGATGTCGCCGACCAGTTCCACGCCGTCGGGCAGATCGACCCGGAGACGGGGGAGTCGCTCGAGACAGCCGGGGCGAAGTCGTGGACGGGGGTGTTCGCCGACTCGCTGGTCGAGCTGGCCGAGTCGAACGAGCGGCTCGTCGGCATCACCGCGGCGATGCTGCGCCCGACGGGCCTGCACCGCATGGCGGAGCGATTCCCGAACCGGGTGTTCGACGTCGGCATCGCCGAGCAGCACGCGGTGACGAGCGCGGCGGGCCTCGCCTTCGGCGGGCTCCACCCGGTCGTCGCGGTGTACGCGACGTTCATGAACCGCGCGTTCGACCAGGTGCTGATGGATGTCGCGCTCCACCGCGCGGGCGTCACGTTCGTGCTCGACCGGGCCGGCGTGACCGGGCCCGACGGGCCGAGCCACCACGGCGTCTGGGACCTCTCGATCCTCCAGGTCGTGCCCGGTATCCGCATTGCGGCTCCACGCGACTCGGTGCGGCTGACCGAGGAGCTCGGTGAAGCCGTTCGGGTCGAGCATGCACCGACGGTGCTCCGGTTCCCGAAGGGAGCGGTCGGCACCGAGTACGCCGCGGAGCGGCGCACGTCGGACGGCGTCGACGTCCTGCGCGAGTCCGACCGGAAGGACGTGCTCATCGTCACCGTCGGGCCGATGGCCGGGCTCGGGCTCGACGTCGCCGGACGCCTCGAGGCGCAGGGGATCGGCGCGACCGTCGTCGACCCGCGCTGGGTGGTGCCGGTGCCCCGCAGCGTCGTCGACCTGTCGGCCGAGTACCGCATCGTGGTCAGCCTGGAGGACGGGATCCGCGTCGGCGGCATCGGCACGCGCATCCGCCAGGACCTGCGCGAGGCCGACGTCGACACGGCCGTGACCGAGATCGGCCTGCCCGACGAGTTCCTCGACCACGGCTCCCGCGGCGACATCCTCGAGCGCGTCGGCCTGACCGCGCAGCAGATCGCGCAGGATGTCACGGCCATGGTGCTCGGCACGAAGCTGCCGCACGCCCGCGGCGCCTCCGACGAGACCGGCGCGCAGCCGGTGATCCTCCCGGCGAAGAAGTAGGGACGGCCGGCGGCGGCGCGGACCGCGCCCCGCCCACCGGCGCGCACACGAGGAAGGGCCCCGACCGGATCGGTCGGGGCCCTTCGTCGGTCCGTGCGCTACGCGCCCACGCCGCGGATGGGCGGGTGGTGGAACGTGTCCCCGAACACGCGCTCGGACGCGCCGACGCGGTCGAGGTACGGGGTGGCACCGCCGGCCTGGAACGGCCAGCCCGCGCCGAGGATGAGGCAGAGGTCGATGTCCTCTGCGGCGGCGACGACCTGCTCGTCGAGCATGAGCTTGATCTCGCCGGCGAGCTCGTCCTCCACACGCCGGAGGATCGTCGCGGCGTCGACGGGCGTCTTGCCGACCGTGATCGCCTTCTTCGCCTCCTTGGTGAGGTCGGTGACCTTGCCGTGCTTGTCCTTCTCGACCACCGGGCCGCCGAGCTTCGCGAGCGCGTGCAGGTTGTCCGACGAGTAGAAGCGCTCGGGGAACTCCCGCACCATCGTGTCCTGCACGTGCGCGGCGACGGCCCAGCCGACCAGGTCGATGAGCTCGAACGGGCCCATCGGCAGGCCGATCGGCGCGAGCGCCTGCTCGACGACCGGCACCGGAGTGCCTTCGTCGACGGCACGCGCGGCCTCGCCCATGACCTTCGCCAGCAGGCGGTTCACGACGAAGCCCGGGGCGTCGGCCGTGAGCACGGCCGACTTCTTCAGCTTCGCGGCGACCGCGAACGCGGTGGCGAGCGTCTCGTCGTCGGTCGCGGGTGCCTTCACGATCTCCAGCAGCGGCATGACCGCGACCGGGTTGAAGAAGTGGAAGCCGACCACCCGCTCGGGGTGCGCCAGCTTCGCGCCGATCTGCTCGACCGAGAGCGACGAGGTGTTCGTCGCGAGGATCGCGGTGTCGGCCAGGTGCGGCTCCACCTCGGCGAAGACCTGCTGCTTGACGGCGAGATCCTCGAAGACGGCCTCGATGACCCAGTCGCAGTCCGCGAAGTCGGCCTTGTCGGTCGTGCCCGAGACCAGGGCGCGCAGGCGGTTGGCCTCGTCGGCGTCGATGCGGCCCTTCTGCTCGAGCGTGCCGATCTCGTCGACGATGTACGCGAGTCCCTTGTCGACGCGCGCCTGGTCGAGGTCGGTGATGACCACCGGAACCTGCAGGCGGCGCACGAAGAGCAGCGCGAACTGGCTCGCCATGAGCCCGGCGCCGATGATGCCGACCTTCGTGACCTTCCGGGCGAGCGACTTGTCGGGCGCACCGGCGGGGCGCTTCGCGCGCTTCTGCACGAGGTCGAACGCGTAGATCGACGCGCGGAACTGGTCGCCGGCGACGAGGTCGGCGAGCGCCTCGTCCTCCCGGGCGAACGCGTCGGCCCTGGTTCCGCCCTTGGCGGCCTTCAGCAGGTCGAGGGCGACGTACGGCGACTTCGCGGTCGTGCCGATCTTGCCCTCGAGGGCCTTGCGGGCGATGCCGATCGCGATGTCCCACTTGGCGAGCTTCTCGAGCTTGCCCGGAACGTTCGGGCGGTTGACGTCGACCTTGCCGCCCAGCACGCCGTCGGCCCACTTCAGCGAGTCCTCGAGGAAGTTCACCGGCGGGAACATGACGTCGGCGATGCCGAGGTCGAGGGCGTCCTTCGCCTTCAGCATGCGGTTCGTCTTGAGGGGGTTCTCGACGACGACCTTGAGGGCGTTCTCGATGCCGATGAGGTTCGGCAGCAGGTACGCGCCGCCCCAGGCGGGCACGATGCCGAGGAACACCTCGGGGAGGGCGATCGCCGGCGCCGAGGCATCCACCGTGCGGTAGTCGCTGTTCAGCGCGATCTCGAGGCCGCCGCCGAGGGCGAGGCCGTTGATGAACGTGAACGTCGGCACCCCGAGCTCGCCCAGCTTGCCGAACACGAAGTGCCCGAGCTGGCCCATGCGCAGCGCCGCCTCGCGGCTGGGGATCTCGCCGACCTTCGAGAGGTCGGCGCCCGCCGCGAGGAAGTACGGCTTGCCGGTGATCGCGACGCCGGCGATCTCGCCGGCGGCGGCGCGCACCTTCAGCTCGTCCAGGCGGTCGGCGAGTTCGAGCAGCGTGACCGGTCCGAGGGTGGACGGGCGCGTGTGGTCGCGTCCGTTGTCGAGGGTGATGAGCGCGAGCGTCCGGCCTGACGGCAGGCGGATGTCCCGCACGTAGGAGTGCGTCACCACCTCGTCGTCCGCGAACGCGGCCGTCAGCTCGGAGAAGTCGATCTTCGAGTAGTCGGTCATGTGGTTCAGCGACCCTTTCCGTAGCGCTTGTGGTGCGGGTTCTCCCAGATGACGCTGCCGCCCTGGCCGAGGCCGACGCACATCGCGGTCAGGCCGTAGCGCACCTCGGGGTGCTGCTCGAACTGGCGGGCGAGCTGGATCATGAGGCGCACGCCCGAGGCGGCGAGCGGGTGCCCGATCGCGATCGCGCCGCCCCACGGGTTCACCCGGGGGTCGTCGTCGTCGATGCCGAAGTGGTCGAGGAGGCTCAGCACCTGCACGGCGAACGCCTCGTTGAGCTCGAAGAGCCCGATGTCGTCGATCGTGAGGCCGGCGCGCTTCAGCGCCTTCTCGGTCGAGGGGATCGGGCCGATGCCCATCACCTCGGGCTCGACGCCGGCGAAGCCGAAGCTCACCATGCGCATCTTCACCGACAGGCCGAGCTCCTTCGCGGCGTCCGCGCTGGCGAGGATCGCGGCGGTGGCGCCGTCGGTGAGCGGCGAGGCGTTGCCCGCGCTGACGCGCCCGTGCGGGCGGAACGGCGTCTTCAGCGTCGCGAGCCCCTCCATGGTCGTCTCGGGGCGGCGGCCCTCGTCTTCCGTCGCGAGGCCCCAGCCGGTCTCGGTGCGGATGGCGACCGGCACGAGGTCGGGCTGGAGGTGCCCGGCGTCGTACGCCGCCTGCACCTTCTGCTGGCTGCGCATGCCGAACCGGTCGCTGCGCTCCTTCGTCAGGAACGGGAAGCGGTCGTGGAGGCG